>DATEZO010000309.1:0-3534 GCA_035255485.1 Burkholderiaceae bacterium | reverse complement strand
TTGAAGGAGTCGGCGGTGATGGTCGATTGCATTGTTCTGAACCTCGCTTGGTTGGTTATGCATGCCGCACAGGCCTGTGCGGCAATGGGGAAATCAGGCTGGCCAGCTTACCTTTTCCGGGCACACCATGCCATCATCGATAGCGGTCGCTTCCATGCTGCCGGCCATGGCCTGGATCACGATGTAGTACAAGTCTTCCTGCGAATGATTGCGCCAGGTGCGCACGCCGTCGGGAGCGACGCGGATGACGGTGCCTTCGCGCACGTCGATCACTTGATCGTCGACCTGGAACTGGCCGCGCCCCTGCAGGAAGATATACAACTCTTCGTGCAACTTGTGCTGATGATAGAACGGCACGCTCTGGCCTGCAGGCAGCTTGTTGAGTGAGACTTCCATGCCATTCATGCCGAGCGCCTCCTTCAGGAATAGCTTGCCCGGAAAGCCGCGCCCCTTGCCCAGTGGGTGAAAGAACTGATAGCGATGCAGGTCGGCCAACGCGCCGACTTGGGCACCAGAAAAATTCCTGCCTTTTACTACGTCCAGCTGCGATTCGCTCATCGTCATTCTCCTTCAGTAATAAAGATGTATATGCATCTATTTGGGCAAAAAAATTTACGCGCCCACCTTTTGAACCAAATGAAACACCGTCCGGGTCAAGCCATCGAGGTCCACATCCTGCGCCAGTTTTGCAAATTCCTTTTGCGCATCCTTCCAGAGCGGTAGCGCCTGCTGCATCTTTTCCTGCCCCGCCGGCGTGATCGTCCAATGCCGCTCGCGCCGGTCTTCACCCGGTGCAACTGCAATCCAGCCATTGTCCTGGATGATTTTCAGCGTGCGCGTCAGGGTCGTGCTGTCCATGACCAGCGCTTCGGCCATGTCCCCGGTGGTCAGGCCGGGATAGGCGCTCAACAGGCGCAGGATGCCGAACTGCGTGATCTTTACGCCGGATGGCTTGAGCGCGGCATCGTACATTTGCGTCACGATGCGCGCCGCTTGACGAAACGAACCGGCATAGCAGGGCAGTCTGATCGGCTTCACGGGGAAAAAGAGGAAAACGGGTGAAATGAATATATATGCATATACATCTATTGTCAAACCGGTCGACCGCGCCCCGGCACCGGCCGCAAGTGCACAAGTACAAAAGCGATGAACTTGACCATTCGCTCACAGTCCCACCGTGTACCACTATGTCGGGAGCATGAACATGAACGATTTTGCCGGGCGTCAGCTCAGCGCGCTCCGGACGGCCACACGCCGTCCCGGGACCCAACGCAACATGACTTGGATTGCCGCCGGCGCGGCGCTGGCAGCGGCAGCATTGCTGGTGCGGCAGCGTACGCAGCGGGCCGAGCATGAGCATCCACCGGCAGGGCATTTCATGTATGTGGATGGCGTACGCCTGCACTATGTCGAGCGCGGACAAGGTCAACCGCTGGTGCTGTTGCATGGCGACGGCAGCATGATCCAGGATTTCGAAATCAGCGGTCTGATCGACCTTGCGGCCAGCAAATACCGCGTGATCGTGTTCGATCGGCCCGGCTACGGATATAGCCGCCGGCCGCGCGACCGCATATGGGGACCCCAGGCGCAGGCGGCCTTGCTACATCACGCGCTGCAGCTGCTCGATGTCGAACAGCCGATCGTGCTGGGCCATTCCTGGGGCACGATGGTTGCGCTGTCGCTCGCGCTGGATTACCCGAACTATGTGAAAAGCCTGGTGCTGCTGTCGGGCTACTACTATCCGACGGTGCGCATCGACGCTCCGCTGCTGTCGCCGCCGGCCCTGCCGGTGATTGGCGATTTGATGCGTTACACAGTGTCGCCGTTAATCGGGCGCATGATTTGGCCGTTGCTGAAATGGCGCATATTCACGCCAGCGCCGGTGACGGAACGCTTTTCGTCGGAATTCCCAGTCTGGATGGCGCTGCGCCCCTTGCACTTGCGCGCGTCGGCTGCGGAAGCCGCAATGATGATCCCGTCGGCATTCATGCTGAGCAAGCGGTATCACGAACTGAGCGTGCCCAGCGTCATCGTCGCCGGCGACGGCGATACCTATGTCAACACGCACGTGCATTCGGAGCACTTGCACCGCGACTTGCCACAAAGCGAATACCGGACCGTACCCGGCGCCGGGCACATGGTGCATCATCTGGCGCCGCAGCAGGTGATGGCGGCGATCGACCGTGCCGCACAAGTCGCCCAACGGCCGGCCGGGCAGGGCGTGCCGCAAGTGCAGTCAGGACAGTCCGGTCAATTCGAGTACTACGGTTCTTGAGCAGGCGCATTAAGCATCGACACGCCGCGCTTCAATAGCGCATCCGGTACTGGTAGCCCTGGTAGCGCATGATCATCCCGTCCGGCTGCATGCGCTCCAGGACAAGGCCGGGAGCGGCTTCGTCGCCTTCGGCCAGCAGGCGGTCATTAATCAGGACGGAACGCTCCGCCTTGTTGCTGGAATAAATGTAGCCCCCCACTTTCAGCGGCGGGATCTGCCTTTGTATGGTCTCGGGCAAGTCGCGCAGCGCGAGGACTGGCGCTGGAGCCGCCGCAGGTGGCGGGGGCGCTTTTTTCGCAGCAGCCGTTTTGGCAGCCTTCGCTTTCGCAGGCGGCACCTCCGTTGCTGCCTCAACCGGATTTGCCGGTTCATCGGGCACCGCTTCGGCGGCAGGCTGTCGCGCCATCTTAGGGGCGGCGGGTGACGGTGCCGCTTGTGCAAGCCGGACGGGAGCTGCTGGCGCGGACGGTGGCGACCGCATCCAGGCAAGACCTGCCAATACCAAGGCGAGCGCTGCAGCCAGCACGACTGCGGGCACAGTCGCAACCATCCATGGCTTTGAAGAGTGGCGCAGCCCTGACGCTGCAGGCGCTGCTGTGGACGGCGGCAAATGCGGATTGGATGCCGCGCCGGTGCTGCGTTCGGCTTCCGCTTTTTTCAGCGCATCGAGGATATACGACATCGGATTATTCCTTCGGAGAGGCAACGCGGCTGGCCACTACCGCAGCGTCGCGCAGGCGCGGCTCCGGCACGCCTGCGACGCGGTTCAGATGCATCAGCGTGACTGGGCCGACCACGCCATCGACAAACAAGCCTTGCGCGGACTGGAAGTCGACCACCTGGGCCAGCATGCGCTGGTCGAACGGTTGATCGGCGACCGCTTTGCTGCCGCCATAAATCCTGGCGAGCTGGGTAGCGATCCAGTCCACGTGCGGACCACGGTCGCCTTGCTTGGCTGCTTCCGAAAAGGCCGCTGGCACGCGCCACAGCAATGTGAATTCGCCGCGAAAATGCCGTGTCAACGCCGTCAAGCTGACCTGTTGACTGGCACCGCCGGCGCGCAGCGTCGCGCCGGATTCGTCCAGCCCGGTAAGCAGTGCGTAGTAGGCATGATTTGCGGTGTCGCGCAGCTTGATCACGGCCGGCCGGTCGAGCTGGCGCAGTTCGGCCAGACCGCTACTGCTGCTGTAACAGCGCAGGCTGGCCTGCAGCGCCGCATCGCAAGGATCGTCGTTCTTCCCTGGGGCGGCGACGCCCCA
>DATEZO010000308.1:0-2451 GCA_035255485.1 Burkholderiaceae bacterium | reverse complement strand
AGGAAGGTCACCAGGCTCGATACCGGATTACCCGGCAACCCGAGGAAAAACGCAGTATCGTCGCCGCTGCGACGAACTTCGCCGAACGCCAGCGGCTTGCCGGGCTTGACGGCGATCTGCCACAGGTTCAGGCAGCCTTCGGCTTCCACCGCCGGCTTGACATGGTCTTCCTCGCCGACCGAGACGCCGCCGGAGGTAAGGATCAGGTCATTGCCTTGCGCCGCGCGGCGCAGCGTGTCGCGGGTGTCCGCCAGCGTATCGGGCACGATGCCGTAGTCGGATACGTCGCAACCGAGGTTTTGCAGCAGGCTGCGCAGGACAAACCGGTTGGAATTGTAAATCGCGCCCGGCTTTAGCGGCTCGCCCGGCATGGTCAGTTCATCGCCGGTATAAAACACCGCAACCCGCAAGCGGCGCATGACCGGCAGCGCAGCCAGGCCAACCGCAGCGGCCAGACCGAGTTCCTGCGCGCGCAGGCGACTGCCCGCCAGCAGGATCGTGCTGCCTGCCCGGATGTCTTCGCCGCTGCGGCGAATCCACTCGCCCGGTGTTGGCGCATGCCTGATCGTCACGGCATCGTCGTTCGTATCGCATACTTCCTGCATCACGACCGCATCGGCTCCGGCCGGAATCATCGCGCCGGTGAAAATGCGTGCGGCGCTGCCGGGCTGCAGCGGCTGGCCGACATGGCCGGCCGGAATGCGTTGCGTCACTTTCAATTGCGCATTGCCGCTGGCGCAATCGGCGGCGCGTACCGCGTAGCCGTCCATTTGCGTGTTGTCCATCGGCGGCACGTTCAGTTGCGAAACCTGCGCGGCGGCCAGGATGCGGCCATTGGCCTCCAGCGTCGGAATGGTTTCGGTTTCCGCAATCGGCCGCACGGCGGAGAGCAGGATATCAAGCGCCTGTTGCACGCTCAGCATGGGTTTCTTGTTGGTCATGCCTGTTTTCGGAAGATGGCTATAGCCAAGATTGTAATCCTTGTGGGTCGACGTGACGAAGATCACGGTTCTGCGCTTGCCATCGCCCCGGCACGGTGCAGGGCCCAATGTCGCTACGCTGAACAGTCGCAGGGCCCCGGCCTGCGCCGGGGCAACAACATAACAACACTAGAGCGCTAGAGTGTCAGCGGCCTCAAAGTCCCGTCCGTTCCGCGATGAATGCTTTCATCTTTTGCACATCCGCCGGCATCACGTCAAACCGCTGCGGCAATGCCTCGATATTCTCGAATCCGGCCGGGCGCTCGGCATCACGGCCCAGCGCTTCCCGGATGGTTTCGTTGAACTTGGCCGGCAGCGCCGTCTCCAGCACGATCATCGGCACGCCTGGCGTGAGGTGCTCGCGCGCCACCTTGACGCCGTCGGCGGTATGGGTGTCGATCGTGATGCCGTATTCATCCTTGACGTTGCGGATCGTATCGAGCCGATCCTGATGAGTCGATTTGCCGGACAAAAAGCCGTATTGCGCAACCCTGGCGAATTCATCGCCGTCGCTGCCGGGCTTGCCGGACAGATCGAAGCCGCCGTCAGTCTCGACTTTCTGGAACAAGGCGCGCACGCGGTCGCCGTCGCGCCCCAGCAGGTCGTAGATGAAACGCTCGAAGTTGGACGCCTTCGAGATATCCATCGACGGGCTGCTGGTGTGGTACGTCTCGGCCGACTTGCGGACCCGGTAGATACCGGTACGGAAGAATTCATCGAGCACGTCGTTCTCGTTGGTGGCCGCCACCAGCCGGTCGATCGGCAGGCCCATCATGCGCGCGATGTGGCCGGCGCAGATATTGCCGAAATTGCCCGACGGGACGGTGAACGAGACCTTCTGATCGTTGCTGGTCGTCGCCGCCAGATAGCCGCGGAAGTAGTAGACCACCTGCGCCACCACGCGCGCCCAGTTGATCGAGTTGACGGTGCCGATCTTCTGGCGCGTCTTGAAGTCGAGATCGTTCGACACCGCCTTGACCATGTCCTGGCAATCGTCGAACACGCCTTCCACCGCGATGTTGAAGATGTTCGGGTCCTGCAGGCTGAACATCTGCGCGGTCTGGAACGCGCTCATCTTCTTGTGCGGCGACAGCATGAAGACGCGAATGCCCTTCTTGCCGCGCATCGCATATTCCGCCGCGCTGCCGGTGTCGCCCGAGGTCGCGCCGAAGATGTTCAGTTCCGCATGCTGCCTGGCCAGAGTGTATTCGAACAGGTTGCCGAGCAACTGCATCGCCATGTCCTTGAACGCCAGGGTCGGTCCGTTGGACAACGCCTGCAGGATCAGTTGCTTGCCATCCTTTTCTTCCAGCACGCGCAGCGGCGTGATCTGCGCAGCGTTCTCACCAGTGCGCGCATTGCGGTACACATCGGAGGTATAGGTCTTGTGCGTCAGGGCGCCGAGATCGGCTGGCGGGATATCGGTCGCGAATTTCTTCAGGATCGCCAGCGCCAGGTCGGCATACGACAG
>DATEZO010000307.1:0-15307 GCA_035255485.1 Burkholderiaceae bacterium | reverse complement strand
TTCGGCGCCTGGACGGTTACCATGAAACTGCAGCCGATCATCGTGACCACCCATCTGCTACTCGGTATATCGCTGCTGGCGCTATTGGCCTGGCTCGCGGCGCGGCAGAGCGCGCATCTTCCGGTCGCGCCGCAAGCCGCCACATTGCGCGTTCCGGCCATTATGGCCGCCCTTCTGCTTGCCATCCAGCTTGCGCTCGGCGGATGGGTTAGCACCAATTATGCGACGCTGGCGTGCAGTCAATTTCCCTTGTGCAATGGAACCATTGTCCCGCAGATGGATTTCGAACATGGTTTCACGCTGTGGCGCAGCCTTGGGAAAACCGCGGGCGGTGATTTCCTGCCGTTTCCGGCATTGACCGCGATTCACTGGACGCATCGCATGTTTGCATTTGTCGCAGCCGCGCTGATTGCCTGGGTTGCGCATCGGGCGCTGAAAATCGACGGCTTGCGCAAGACTGGACGCTGGCTGCTGATGATCGTACTGCTCCAGCTTGCTACCGGAATATCGACGATTTTCCTGAACTGGCCGCTGGCGCTTGCAGTGATTCATAACGGCGGTGCCGCGTTGCTTGCGCTGTTACTGACCATGTTAAACTACAAAATCAGTATTTCGAACCGCATGGTAGTGCAGCCGGCAACAACGCGCCTGTCGCCAGCATAGGCTTTTCACTGTATGACAACGCTAACTATACATCCCAATCGCATCGCCCAATATTGGGCACTGACCAAGCCGCGTGTAACGCAACTGGCTGTATTTTGCGCAGTCATCGGCATGTTTCTGGCAACCCCCGGGTTGCCGGACTGGAGGATCCTCGCCGCTGCAACAATCGGTATCTGGCTGCTGGCCGGTGCTGCCTTTGCCGTCAACTGCCTGGTGGAGCGTGAGATCGATGCCCGCATGGCGCGCACGGCACGGCGTCCGATGGCGCGTGGCGAGATCACGGTGCCGCAGACGTTGATTTTTTCCGGCGTGATTGGCGGTATCGGCATGTGGGTGCTGTACAGCTTTGTCAATCCGCTCACCATGTGGCTCACCTTCGCCACCTTCGTCGGCTACGCGGTGATCTACACCATGATTCTGAAGCCGATGACGCCGCAAAATATCGTGATCGGTGGCTTGTCCGGGGCGATGCCGCCGGCTCTGGGCTGGGCTGCCATCGCCAATGATGTGCCGATGCAGGCATGGCTGCTGGTCATGATCATTTTCGTATGGACGCCGCCGCACTTCTGGTCGCTGTCCCTGTACCGTCGCGACGATTACGTAAAATCCGGATTGCCGATGCTGCCCGTTACGCATGGCATGGCGTTTACGCAACTTCAGATCCTGCTGTACACGATTGCCCTGGCGGCAAC
Organism: Burkholderiaceae bacterium; assembly: GCA_035255485.1. Taxonomy (GTDB): domain Bacteria; phylum Pseudomonadota; class Gammaproteobacteria; order Burkholderiales; family Burkholderiaceae_D; genus DATEZO01. The sequence goes on along the minus strand of DATEZO010000307.1, from coordinate 13,952 downwards.
CACGTTTCTGCCTTATGCGGTCCATATGAGCGGCTTGACCTATCTCGTCAGCGCGCTTGTGCTGGACCTGATTTTCCTGTGGTACGCGTGGCAGATCTATCGGCATTACACCGATCTGGTCGCGCGCAAAACCTTTGCCTACTCGATCATGTACCTGTCACTGCTATTTGCCGCGCTGCTGGTTGATCACTACATTTAACGCGACCGATGGTCGATTATTCATGCGACTGATTTCCATTGCTGCCCTTCTTCTTGCCATGCTTGGGGTCGTTGCCTGCAGCGAAAAACCAGGCGTCGATGACGCCAAAGCGGTTGTTTCGGCGAACAAGACGGCATTTAAAAACACCGACGTGACAGGTCTGGATTACGCCAGGGATTTCGCCCTGACCGACCACAATGGCAAACCGCGCACGCTAGCCGATTTCCGGGGCAAGGCGGTGGTGATCTTTTTCGGTTACACGCAATGCCCGGATGTGTGTCCGACCACCATGGCCGAAATGGCAAATGTCATGAAGGAGCTGGGGCCGCTGGCGGACCGGGTACAGGTTCTGTTCGTGACGGTCGATCCGGAACGCGACACGCAGCAATTGCTGTCCAAGTATGTGCCGGCCTTCGATTCACGCTTTCTGGGGCTGTTCGGCGACCAGGCGGCCACCGAAAAGGTTGCGAAGGAATTCCGGGTGTTCTATCAAAAAGTGCCCGGCAAGGAGCCCGGCAGTTATACGGTGGATCACACCGCCGGCAGCTATGTATTCGATCCGCAGGGCCGGCTTCGTCTGTTCGTCCCGCATGGACAGGGTGCCGGACCGATTGCGCACGACCTGAAAATCCTGTTGTCCTGAGATAACGGCAGCCAGCGCGGCAAAGAAAAGGCGCTCATTGCGAGCGCCTTCATTTCTTATTTCCCCGATGCTGTTTCAGGCATACGATGCCAACGCACCTTTCATCTTTTTGAGCGCCACTGTTTCGATCTGGCGAATGCGCTCCGCCGACACACCGAACTCGTCCGCCAGTTCATGCAGGGTCGCACCGGAACCGTCATCGTTGGCAAGCCAGCGCGCTTCCACGATGCGGCGTGAACGCGGATCCAGCTTGCCCAATGCGGTTTCCAGTCCTTCCGTCTGCAACCGGTCGAAAGCCTTGGCCTCCAGCACATGGGTCGGCTCGTTGCTGTCGGACGACAGATAGGCAATGGGCGCAAACTTGTCGTCGTCGTTATCGGCCGGCGCTTCCAGTGCCACATCATGGCCGGAAAGGCGCATTTCCATCTCGATGACTTCTTCGCGTTTCACGTTCAGGATTTGCGCCAGTGAATCGACCTGTTCCGGCGTCATTGTATCCAGTCCTTCCTTGTGGCTGCGCAGGTTAAAAAACAACTTGCGCTGTGCCTTGGTGGTCGCAACCTTGACCAACCGCCAGTTCTTCAGAATGTACTCATGCATCTCTGCCTTGATCCAGTGCATCGCATACGACACCAGGCGTACGCCCTGATCGGGATCAAAACGCTTGACTGCTTTCATCAGGCCGATATTGCCTTCCTGAATCAGATCGGCGTGCGGCAAGCCGTATCCCAGGTAGCCACGGGCAATGGATACGACCAACCGCAGATGCGATAACACGAGGGATTGGGCCGCAGCCAGGTCATTTTGCTCGCGCAGACGGCGGGCGAGGTTGATTTCTTCCTCATGCGATAACATCGGCAAACGATTGACAGCAGAAATGTAAGCGTCAATATTGCCCAGGCTACCGGAAAAGCCGAGCGTTAAAGCGCTGTTCGCTGGAATCAATGCAGATTGTGCTTTCATTCTTTCTCCTTGGTTTCCTTTCCAGGAAATGATCGGCCAAAACAAGCCAAACTCTAATTAGCTCAATATTAGCACTCTCTGCCAGAGAGTGCTAATGTGTCTTTTCAGCCGCCGGGATAGGGAAACACTATTTCCAAGTGGAAATAATCATAAGCCTACCAATCATATTAGAATCAAAAATTCCCCCGAAGTTGCATTAACTCAAACAATCTATGATTCGACATCGACTCAGGAAAGCGTGTTGCCATGCCTGTAATTCATCCTCGGCAGTTTTTACTTGATCTATACGCCAGTGCCGTGGCGGCGGTCAGTGCAGAAAAATGCCTGCCACACTACCTTCCACAGCCGCTGACCGGCAGTCGCACGCTGGTGATCGGTGCCGGCAAAGGCGCGGCCGCAATGGCTAGAACAGTGGAGGATCGCTGGCAGGGGGATATTTCCGGGTTGGTGGTCACGCGCTATGGGCATGGCGCACCCTGCAAGCGGATTGAGGTGGTGGAGGCAGCGCATCCGGTACCGGACGAGGCAGGCCGGGCTGCTGCCGTCCGCATGATGGAAATGGTGCATGGCCTGACGCCAAACGATCTGGTGTTGTGCCTGATATCGGGCGGCGGTTCGGCCCTGCTGACGCTACCGGCGGAGGGCATCACGCTGGAGCAGAAGCAGGCGATCAACCGGGTGTTGCTCAACAGCGGCGCGACGATTGCCGAAATCAACTGCGTGCGCAAGCACCTGTCGGCGATCAAGGGAGGCCGGCTGGCACTGGCATGCGCACCAGCAAAGGTCGTGACGTTGCTGATTTCGGATGTGCCGGGTGACGATCCCGGCACCGTTGCGAGCGGGCCGACCCTGCCCGATCCGACTTCCTGCGCGGATGCGCTGGCGATTTTGCGCGCATACCGGATCGCCGTGCCGGACAATGTCGAGCATCATCTGGCTTCCGGTGCGGGTGAAACGCCGAAATCCGGCGATCCGCGCTTTGCGCAAAACGAATGCCATGTCATTGCCAATGCGCAACAGGCGCTGGAAGCGGCGGCGCAACAGGCACTGGCGGCCGGCATTGCACCGTATATCCTGTCCGATGCGATTGAAGGCGAAGCGCGCGATATCGGCCTGATGCATGCCGCGCTGGCGCGACAGATTGCGCGGCACGGCCAGCCGTTCGCCCGGCCGTGCGTGCTGCTGTCCGGGGGCGAAACCACGGTGACGGTACGGGGCAGCGGCCGTGGTGGCCGCAACGCCGAATTCCTGCTGAGCCTGGCGCTGGCACTGGATGGCCAGCCGGATATTCATGCAATTGCGTGCGATACCGACGGCATCGATGGTTCGGAAAATAATGCCGGCGCCCTGTACCATCCCGATTCACTGTTCCGCGCCGCGACACTGCTGGCGCAATGTCCGCACGCCATGCTGGATAACAATGACGGCTATGGGTTTTTTGATGCGCTCGGCGATCTGGTTGTCAGCGGCCCGACTCGCACCAATGTCAATGATTTCCGGGCGGTGCTGATTCTATGATAATACTAGGGAGTATAAGTATAAATACCTATGTATTCGCAATGTTTTCGCGGGCATTTAAAAATACAGCATGGAGTATAAATATCCCGCCAGGCGCGCCTGATGTCGATTCAAGGCTGCGCAAGAGGCCCGCAGGCTGCGCCGATGCCATTGTGCCGCGAATGGAATGGCGCAAGCCCGGCGCGCTTCGTGGCCCAATGGCAAGTCCATGCCGGATTGCCCTGTGGCGCTGGCGGGGCGCCATGGGCGTGTTCGGCTTATGAAAAAAACCGGCTCAATTCTACCCCCGGCTCCGCCGCGCGCATGAAAGCTTCGCCGACCAGGAACGCATGCACATTGGCATCGCGCATGCGCTGTACATCTTCCGGTGCGAGGATGCCGGATTCAGTCACTACCAGCTTGTCCGGCGGAATCCGCGGCAGCAAGTCGATCGTATTCTGCAGCGAGGTTTCAAAAGTGCGCAGATTGCGATTGTTGATGCCGAGCATCGCCGTCTTCAGCCGCAAAGCCGCATTCAGTTCATCCGCATCGTGCACTTCCACCAGCACGCCCATGCCCAGTTCATGCGCGCAGGCTTCCAGCTCCGCCATCAGGCCATGGTCGAGCGCGGCAACGATCAGCAAAATGCAATCCGCGCCCCATGCGCGCGCCTGGTAGACCTGGTACAGGTCGATCATGAAATCCTTGCGCAATGCCGGCAAGGCGCAGGCGTCGCGTGCCTGCTGCAGATAGGCGGGCGCGCCCTGGAAAAATTGCACATCGGTCAGTACCGACAGGCAGGCCGCACCATGTTCCGCATAGCTGGCGGCGATCTGGTCCGGATGAAAGTCGGGACGCAGGATGCCTTTGGATGGCGACGCTTTTTTCACTTCCGCAATTACGCCGGCCCGGCCCGCCGCGATTTTTGCGCGCAGGGCGGATTCGAATCCGCGTATGCCAATACGCGCTTCGGCGTTGCTTTCCACATCGCGCCGCAGGCTGGCAAGAGAGCGGTATTTTTTCGCGGCGGCGACTTCGTCGGCCTTGACGTCGAGGATCTTGTTCAGGATGTCCGACATGATGGATCAGGCGCCGCCCAGTTGCTGCGTTACCTTCACGAACTGCGCCAGCCTGGCGCGCGCCGCACCGGAGGCAATCGCTTCCCGCGCCTTGTCCAGTCCGGCGGCAACCGAGCCGGCGATGCCCGCCGCATACAGCGCGGTGCCTGCATTGAGCACGACAATGTCGCGCGCCGGACCGGGTTTGTTATCCAGTGCCTCGAAGATCTTCTCTTTCGATTCCGCCGCACCGGCCACTTTCAGGTTGCGGCTCGCCACCATCTGCAGGCCGAAATCTTCCGGGTGGATTTCATATTCGCGGATTTCCCCGTTCACCAGTTCGCCGATCATGGTGGCCGCACCCAGCGATACCTCATCCATGTTGTCGCGGCCCCATACCACCATGGCATGCTGCGCGCCGAGCCGCTGCAGCACGCGCACCTGGATGCCGACCAGATCGGGATGGAATACGCCCATCAGGATATTCGGCGCGCCGGCGGGATTGGTGAGCGGACCGAGGATGTTGAAGATCGTGCGCACGCCCAGTTCCTTGCGTACCGGCGCCGCATGCTTCATTGCGGCATGATGATTCGGTGCGAACATGAAGCCGATGCCGGTTTGTGCGATCGATTGCGCGACCTGTTCCGGCGTCAGGTTGATGTTGGCGCCCAGCGCTTCCAGCACATCGGCACTGCCGGAGGAAGACGACACGCTGCGTCCGCCATGCTTGGCGATGCGCGCGCCGGCCGCGGCCGCGACGAACATCGAGGCAGTCGAAATGTTGAAGGTATGCGCACCGTCGCCGCCGGTGCCGACGATATCAAGCAGGTGTTTCGTATCGGCCATCGGCACCTTGGTGGCGAACTCGCGCATGACTTGCGCGGCGGCGGTGATTTCGCCAATGGTTTCCTTCTTGACGCGCAAGCCCATGGTCAGTGCGGCGATCATGAGCGGCGACATTTCGCCGCGCATGATCTTGCGGAACAGCGACAGCATTTCATCGTGAAAAATTTCACGGTGTTCGATACAGCGCAGCAGCGCTTCCTGTTCGGTGATGGGCATGAAATGCTCTCCTGTGTTCATTCATTTAGTCGTCCTCCCCTTGAAGGGGAAGGAATTGGTCAGCTACCGGCCAGGAAATTCTTCAGCAGTGCATGGCCGTGTTCGGACAGGATCGATTCCGGATGGAACTGGACGCCCTGGAGATTGAATTCTTTATGCCGAACGCCCATGATTTCGCCGTCGTCGGTCCATGCGGTCACTTCGAGGCAATCCGGCAGCGAGGCACGTTCGATGGCCAGCGAGTGGTAACGGATCACGGTGTACGGGCTTGGCAAATCCCTGAACACGCCGACGCCGGTATGCGCAATCATGGATGTCTTGCCATGCATGACCTGTTTGGCGCGTATCACCTTGCCGCCGAATGCCGCGCCGATGCTCTGGTGGCCGAGGCACACGCCGAGAATCGGCAATTCGCTGGCGAAGCGCTGCAATACCGAGACCGAGATGCCCGCCTCGTGCGGCGTGCATGGGCCGGGCGAAATGCAGATGCGATCCGGCTTCAGCGCGGCGATTTCGTCCAGCGTGATTTCATCGTTGCGGAAGGTGCGCACTTCCTCGCCCAGTTCGCCGAAATACTGCACCAGGTTGTAGGTGAAGGAGTCGTAGTTGTCGATCATTAAAAGCATTTTGAACACCTCTCAACACAGAGAATTACAACTCCCCATCCAGGCCGTCCTGCACCTGTTCCGCCGCTCGCAGCACGGCGCGCGCCTTGTTTTCCGTTTCCTGCCATTCCATCTCCGGCACCGAATCGGCGACGATGCCGGCTGCCGCCTGCGCATACAGCATGCCGTCCTTGATCACGCCGGTGCGGATCGCAATCGCCAGATCCATCTCGCCGCCGAACGACAGATAGCCGCAAGCGCCGCCGTAGACGCCGCGCTTGGAAAGTTCGAGCTGGTCGATCAATTCCATTGCGCGCACCTTCGGTGCGCCGGACAAGGTGCCGGCGGGGAAGGTCGCCTTCAGCACGTCGAGATTCGACAGGCCGGGTTTCAGAATGCCTTCCACATTCGAGACAATATGCTGCACATGCGAATATTTTTCGATGGCGAAACGGTCGGTGACCTTGACGCTGCCGGCTTCGGCGATGCGGCCGATATCATTGCGCGCCAGGTCGATCAGCATCACGTGTTCGGCGATTTCCTTCGGGTCGGCCAGCAATTCCTTCGCCAGTTCCGCATCATGCTCCGGCGTGGCGCCGCGCGGCCGGGTGCCGGCAAGCGGGCGAATCGTGACTTTTCTGTTGCCGTCGCCGATCGCTTCATTACGCACCAGGATTTCCGGCGAAGCGCCGACGATCTGCAGATCGCCGAAATTGTAGTAGTACATGTACGGCGACGGATTCAGCGAGCGCAGCGCGCGGTACAGCGACAGCGGCGCGTCGACATACGGCTTCCTGATGCGCTGGCCGATCTGCACCTGCATCAGGTCGCCGGCCATGATGTATTCCTTCGCTTGCACTACCGCCTTCAGGTAATCCTCTTTCGCGAATTCACGGATCGATTCGGTGCGCACCGAGGCCGATGTGACCGGCGCATCGACCGCGCGACGCAGCATTGCGCGCAGGTCTTTCAGGCGCTGCCGGGCTCGTGAATACGCTTCCGGCCGCGTCGGGTCCGCATACACGATCAGATACAGCTTGCCGGACAGGTTGTCGATCACGGCCAGTTCTTCCGTTACCAGCAATTGAATGTCGGGCAATCCGAGTGCATCCGGTGGTGTCGAATCTGCCAGGCGCGGTTCGATGTGGCGCACCGCATCGTAGCCGAAATAGCCGGCCAGGCCACCGCAGAAGCGCGGCATGCCGGGGCGTTGGGCAACCTTGTAGCGCGCCTGGAATCGTGCAATGAAATCGAGCGGGTTGTCTTCGGCCTGTTCCGTCACCTCGCCATGCGTGACCACTTCGATGCGCCGGCCGAAGCTGCGCATCAGGGTGGTTGCCGGCAGGCCGATGAAGGAATAGCGGCCGAACCGTTCGCCGCCGACTACCGACTCCAGCAGAAACGTGTTCTGGCCGGCGTTTTGCGGCTGCGCCAGTTTCAGGTACAACGACAACGGGGTTTCAAGATCGGCGAAGGCTTCCGCAATCAAGGGAATGCGGTTATAGCCTTGCGCGGCCAGCGAGGTGAATTCGAGTTCGGTCATGTTTCTCTCCGGACGCTATCGCAGCATGGCGATAACGGAGGTGGGTTCAAAAAAACGTTGCCAGGCATGCAAAGGCAGCTGGCGGCAAATCGGGGTTATTCAGCCCAGGATTGCCAGCGTCGCCATAGCCAGGCCCCAAAGGCGGCCGGCGTTGCTGCGTTGCGTTTTTTGTCGAGAAACATCATGCGTATGGATTTGCAGAAATAAAATGCGCTGCATCGAGCAGGGTGGAAACTATACCATCGGAATCGGCATCTTGTATAGATTCGCCGTGATTGTAGCCATACGGCACATTCAGCACGCGGCAGCCAGCCGCCCGCGCCGCTTGCGCGTCATTTGATGAGTCGCCAATGGCGACCGCCTGCGGCGGGCGCAAGCCGAAATCCTTGCAGACTTTCAACAGCGGATATGGATCGGGTTTTTTCCTGGGCAGCGAATCGCCGCCGTAGAGCAGCTCGAAATAGGCAGCCAATCCTTTCTTTTGCAACAGTGGCCGGGCGAATGCAATCGGCTTGTTGGTGACGCAGGCCAGCCGCAAGCCTTTCGCGCGCAATGCCTGCAAGCCTTCCAGCACACCGGGGTAAATCGACGCCTGGTCGCCATTGATCGCCAGATAATGGCGCTGATACGATACCAGCGCCGTTTCGAAATGGCGTTCCACGCCGGCTTCGTCGAAGTTGACGGCGAGCACCCGCCGCATCAGGTTTTCCGTGCCCTTGCCGACGAAATTCTTGATGGTGTCGAGATCAAGCGGCGGCAAGTCGAATTCCGCGCGCATGCGGTTGATTGCGCATTGGAAATCGGGTGCAGTGTCGAGCATGGTGCCGTCCAGGTCAATGATGACGGCTTTGATATCGTGCAGCATGGAACGGGCTATCCTCTCGCCGGACACGCAGAAAGGTTCTGGTGTGCCGGCATCCTTGTGGGTCATGCGCCGGCGAGCGCTGTTCGCATGGCGTCGATCACGGCCTTGTAATCCGGCTTGCCAAAGATCGCCGAGCCGGCCACAAACGTATCCGCTCCGGCGCGTGCCGCTTCAGCAATATTCTCGGTCTTGATGCCGCCATCGACTTCCAGCATGATGTCGCGGCCGGAGTCGTCGATCAGCTTGCGCACGGCTGCGATTTTCTGCAGCGCCTGCGGAATGAACGACTGGCCGCCGTAGCCCGGATTGACCGACATGATCAGGATCATGTCGAGCTTGTCCATCACATGTTCCAGATAATGCAACGGGGTGGCGGGATTGAATACCAGGCCGGCCTTGCAGCCGTGTTCGCGGATCAGTTGCAGCGAGCGGTCGATATGTTCGGACGCTTCGGGGTGGAATGTGATGAAATTTGCGCCAGCCTTGGCGAAGTCCGGGATGATGCGGTCCACCGGCTTGACCATCAGGTGCACATCGATCGGTACTTGCACATGCGGGCGGATCGCCTGGCAAACCAGCGGCCCGATTGTCAGATTTGGAACATAATGGTTGTCCATTACGTCGAAATGGATGATATCGGCGCCAGCGGCCACGACATTGCGGACTTCTTCGCCCAGGCGGGCGAAATCGGCGGACAGTATGCTGGGAGCGATTCGGTAGGTAGGCATGGCGATCACGGTAAAAAGAGAAGCGCTATTTTACCTTGGCGATACGGAACGAGGGCTTGTGCTGTTGCAGGATGTCATGTGCAACCGGACGCCGGACCGCGTAAATAACACACCATGATAAAGGAGCTTCACATGGCAGCTTATGAATTGACTGTGACGGTAAAGACGCAATATCTGGAAGAACAATCCGCTCCAGAGCGTTGCAAGTATGCATTCGCCTATGCCATCCAGATTCAGAATACGGGCCAGGTCGGCGCCCAACTGGTTTCCCGTCACTGGACCATTACAGATGCGCATGGCCGGATTGAAGAAGTGCGCGGTCTTGGCGTGGTCGGCCATCAGCCGTTTCTGAAGCCGGGCGAGCAGTTCGAATACACCAGCGGCGCGACGCTGGCAACACCGCAAGGTTCCATGGCGGGCAAATATTTTTGCGTCGCGGAGGATGGCGAACAGTTCGAAGTGCCGATACCGGAGTTTTCGCTGGCCTTGCCGCATGCGCTGCATTGATAGTGCAGCCATGTCAGCGAGCGTCTTCCTCCTTTGCCGACGGCGTGTTCTTGGGCGGGCGATGCGTCGGCTTGTTGCCGGAAGACATCGTCCACCAGACAATGAATACCAGGATAGAAAGTGCCGCGCCTGCCTCCAGCATCAATAGCCACATAGCAGAATTTCCTTATGTCGTTTACACCTTTCAAGCACATTAGTTTACTCGTCTCCGTACTCTCCGTTGCACTGGGCATTGCCGCCTGCACCACTATCGCGCCCGAGCCAATCCCGCCTGAGAAAGCGCCTCCCGCCCAGCCGATGCCGCCGGCCGCCCAGCCGGTCCAGCTCCTGCGTCCCGGTACATTTTCCGCGTTGCCCGGCTGGAATGCCGATGATGTGCGCGAAGCATGGCCTGCCTTTCTCACCTCATGCAGCGTGCTGATCAAGCGAGCGGAATGGCAGGAAACCTGTACGATTGCGCGTGACGTCGACGGTCGCGATGCGCATGCGGTGCGACTGTTTTTCGAGACGTTTTTCACGCCGTACCAGGTATTCAATCAGGACGGATCGGATAACGGCCTGGTGACCGGGTATTACGAGCCGCTGCTGCGTGGCGCCCGCAAGCGCGGTGGTCCCTATCAAACGCCGCTGTATGGCGCGCCGGATGATCTGCTGACGATCGATCTGTCGAGCGTTTATCCAGAGCTGAAAAACATGCGTCTGCGCGGGCGGCTCGCAGGCAACAAGGTTGTGCCGTACCTGTCGCGTGCCGAAATGATGCAGGCGGGCGGTTTGCCGGGCAAGGAACTGCTGTGGGTGGACGATCCGATCGAGGCCTTCTTTCTGCAGGTGCAAGGATCGGGGCGCGTGCAATTGACCGATACCAGGGAAACGGTGCGTGTCGCCTACGCGGACCAGAATGGTTATCCTTACAAATCGATCGGGCGTTATCTGGTCGATCGGGGCGAATTGACGCTGGATCAGGCTTCGGCACAAACCATCAAGGCCTGGTATGTTGCTCACCCGGCGCGTCGGCAGGAATTGCTGAATGCCAATCCGAGCTATGTATTTTTCAAGGAAGAAAAATTAAGTGCGCCGAACCAGGGCCCTAAAGGCGCATTCGGCGTTCCCTTGACGCCAGCACGATCGATTGCTATCGATCCGCAATTCATTCCGCTTGGCGCGCCGGTGTTCCTGGCGACGACGCAACCTGCCAGCGATATGCCATTGCAGCGCCTGATGCTGGCGCAGGATACCGGTGGGGCCATCAGAAATCCGGTGCGCGCCGATTTGTTCTGGGGATTTGGCAGCGAGGCAGGCGGGAAAGCCGGTAGGATGAAACAGCGTGGAAGAATGTGGCTACTGCTGCCGAAACCAGGCATGCCGGCAGAATAGGAATATTGACGCAGTCATCGTCTTTTCCAGAAGTTGCCATCAGAAGTCGCAAAACGGCCTGCATTGGACTTGGATGCGAATGTTCCAGCGCATGCCGTTTTTGATGAAATGCGGGAGTATATTCAAAAATACATATGTGCGCCAAGCAAAATGGCGGGTATTAAAAAATACTGGGGTATGTATAAAATACGGCTGTGCTCATCGCACGGCGCGAAAATTGCTACATGTGTTCCGCATACGGAATGTATGGTTCAGGCATCACCAATGCCAGATCGGCATTCGCACTTTGCAGTTCCATGCCTAACGCGGTATCCATGGTCGCAGCATGAAAAGTAAACCATTGAGGCAGAAGCCGGACAGCAACGTCACGCCCTGTTTCAAGATCGCCGCACATTACCATCAAATGCACGTGATGTAATGCACCCAACGCCCTGGCATGCTGCTCGCGGTGATGTTTGAGGGCAGGGCAATCAATCATTTCCATCCATTGTTCTTCCGTTGAAAAAACATATTCTGCTGTCTGTACGAAGGCACGATAGCGTTGTTCAAAATTTTTCTCCGACTCGCATGCCAGGCAGGCAAGGTCATGGAGAAATTCGCGATGTAACATATCCAAAGCAGCCGTACCAGTTGGCATCCTGGGCGGCCAAATTGCGTTCAGCATTAGCATGTCTCCTTTGCAGCCCGGCATTTAACGGAATACCAGAACTGGGATCGTGGAATGGGTTAATACTTTTTGCGTTTCGCTACCGGCAAATAATTTGTTCAGACCTTTTCTTCCATGGGAAGCCATCACAATCACGTCGCAGTTGAATTTGGTTGCCGCATCGATAATTTCCGCATATGGATGATAGGACTGTGCAGTGAGGGATTCGCAGGGAACATTGGCGCGGCTTGCTGCATCGATCACCGTTTGTACATTGTGCTGCGCCAGCTTTTTCATGGAGTCATCGTAAATCGCCCCTTCCGCCGTTATGGCAACTTCTGCCAACGGTGCAAACGGATAAGGCTCCGCTACCGACAACGCAATCACCTTGGCACCGCTTATCTTTGCAATTTCAAAAGCGGCATACATGGCCTTGTTCGATAATTCGGACCCATCTGTCGGCAACAAGATAGTTTTGAACACGCTGCTTCTCCTTTGTTCCTGTGCTAATGACAGGATAGATAACAAATCATGTGACAAATTCATCATGGGATATGTTTGAGGCATGTCAACCGAAAATCGATTATCGATGGGTGCTGCAACTGATGCATGAATTTTGATGTGGAAAAATCGTGGAAAGGCACGCAAAGATAATCGGAAAAAATAATGCGCAAAAGGAAATCGATTCAAGTATTTCTATCCGGATGCTATCGGCAGGCTGCTAGCGGAATACCATTACCGGAATAGCAGTGTGTGCCAGGACTTTCTGCGTTTCGCTGCCGATAAATAGCTTGTTCAATCCCTTGCGGCCATGCGATGCCATGAAAATCGCATCGCAACCGAACTTTTTTGCCGCAGCTAAGATTTCCTCATAAGGGCTGAATGACTGAGCAATACTTGTTTCACAGGGAACATTGGCTTTTTTGGCGGCTTCCGCGATCTTTAGTACATGCATCTGCGCCACCTCCCGCATTTTTTCTTCATAGATGCCGGCATCGTTTGCCGATGCATTTTGATACAGCGGCGTAAAAGGATACGGCTCCGCTACCGATAACCCGATGATCTTGCTGCCGCTGTACTGAGCAAATTCAATCGCAGTATTGATAGCCTTGTCGGATAAGGGTGAACCATCAGTCGGTACGAGAATCGTCTTGAACATGATTATCCTTTTTCGTGTAGCGTAGCAAAGAGATCACTCTATCCAGTTGATGCTATGTATCCGCACTAAAAGGCACTTTGATATAAGTCAAGGAGAGGAGGTGCTGGCTGGCAAAAATCTGCCATTTGCATCCCACGAATTGATAGGCATATCTGCAACAGACATCCGCGACAGACTACAATTCGGTTATGCCCATATCAATCAATAAGCCAGGAGATCTGCATGAATTACGAAGACATTCTCATTGAAACACACGGCAAGGTTGGCGTGATTCGCTTGAATCGCATCAAGGCGCTCAATGCTCTCAATGATCGCCTCATGGATGAGCTGGGCCATGCGCTGCTGGCGTTCGACGCAGACGACAATATTGGCTGCATCGTCCTTACAGGCAGCGAAAAAGCATTTGCCGCCGGCGCCGATATCGGCGCAATGGCAAGCTATACCTACATGGATGTATTCAAGGGAAACTATATTACCCGCAACTGGGAACAGATTCGTACCGTGCGCAAGCCGGTGATTGCCGCAGTGGCCGGTTATGCTTTGGGCGGAGGATGCGAGCTGGCCATGATGTGCGACTTTATCATCGCCGCAGACAATGCCAAATTCGGACAGCCGGAGATCAAGCTTGGCACCATGCCGGGGGCGGGCGGTACGCAACGCCTGCCGCGCGCAGTCTCAAAAGCCAAGGCGATGGACATGTGCCTGACTGCACGCATGATGGATGCGGCTGAAGCGGAGCGCGCCGGATTGGTGTCACGCGTAGTGCCGGCCGACAAGCTGATCGATGAAGCACTTGCCGCGGCTACCACCATTGCCGGCATGTCGTTGCCCACCGTCATGATGATCAAGGAATCCGTTAACCGAGCATACGAATCCACTCTGGCAGAAGGCGTGCAATACGAGCGACGAATGTTCCACAGCACTTTCGCAACTGAAGATCAGAAGGAAGGAATGCAGGCATTTATTGAAAAGCGCTTGCCAAGTTTCCGCAATATTTGATAGAGTTCGGCTCCGGTTGCGGCGCGGGCCCAGGAGCAAGGGGGCGGCGGCGCGATCGGGAGGCAAGGTGGGGTTGGCAGCGCTAAAAAAGCGGTTGACGACAC
>DATEZO010000306.1:0-19203 GCA_035255485.1 Burkholderiaceae bacterium | reverse complement strand
CGCAGCCGTCAACCTCTATCAGTTCAACAATTTCGGCGGCCAGATGAATAATCAAATCCAGATCGTCGAGATCCAGAATGCGGCGGCCAGCGCCAGCATCACGGTCACCCCAGAACAGCAGGCCTTCAATAACAACCACTAAAACAAAATTGTGCCCCGAGCACAAGGCATTCAGCGTTGCGGAAATGCTGGAGCAGGAACGCGTGAACCTCGCCATTTATTTGGAATAAGCCGGGTATCTTCGGTTCAGCCACGCTGGTGAAGCCATGCTGCTTCACCTGCTGTCCAGGTTATCCGGGCACACCAGCGTCATTAACACGGCAAACTTGAGTTTCTCCGAATGGCCCACATGCTGGTTGATGCCAAGATAACGACGACCCTGCTGGCTCAAACAGTAGCGACCGGCCCTGGGTCATATTCGTCCAGGGATGAAACAAGAAAAAGCCCGCACACCTGTCGGCTGCGGGCCCCTGTCGCCTCATGTTCCTTTGATCCGGATTTTTATACCTACGCGTACATTGTGCACGGTGCCGCGCAAAGAGTCACTGTGCGGTGCAATATAATTTTGGACAACTTGCCCATGCACAAGGCCGCTGCCCGGTGCAGAAAAAAGAATAAAAAAAAGCCCGCGGCAGGCGCGGGCTGAAATCCATATCAAAAGAGGAGACATGGAGGAGACAGAGACACTATATCGCTCCAGTTGTTCATTGCCTACTTTAGTTTCTACATGTCACATATTCACAAAATGAATATCTGGCTTCTGTATCATGCAAAAGAAGTTTACCGAATGGTGTACGGAGTTACCCACATTGAGCGTGGACAACACTGTGGACAAGTAGCAATAACATTGGCTAAGTGCATGATCTTGCATGTTTCTATCGCATTGATAAAAATCAAGGCACTGATCACCTTACCAACATCCCGGCCTTGATACTGGCGCTTGTCAATTATTTTGGGAAGCGGGGATGCTGGGCCAAGCGATCTATCTGGAAGCGGAAGCAGCCGGCGTACGCGGCACCGGTATCGGTTGTTATTTTGACGATGCCGTGCATGGCTTGCTCGGCATTCAATCTCAGGCGCTGCAGGGTATGGATCACTTCGCCATCGGCGGCGCAATGACGGATAAGCGCTTGCAAACGCTGCCGGCTTATGCTTACCTGAATCGCTCTCGACAGTGAAATCGGCGTCATGACCTTGGGAGAGGCAATAGCCTTACCTCAGCCACCACAGATCAAGGCGACTGCGGCATATCTTCGCGCACACGCAGGAAACTCGCAAAGCGCGGAATCCCGCCCTGATTCAAGCCGCGAAACCGGTAAGTGACCCAGGTACCGACCACCGGCGGTGCGCGCCGTTCGGCATCACTGAAACCACTACCAAGCTTGAAGCGCCTGCCGTCCGCAGTCTGTACCAGCAATGCGCCCAGCAGGCCCTGATACTTCCCATGACCGGGCAGATGTGCAATCACTTTTGCTTCGGCATCGTCATGAGTTTTCACTTTCAGCAGATCGTCGCTGCGTACAGCGCGATACAGCGACGCTCCGCGGTGCAGCATCAAGCCTTCGCCGCCTTGCCGCACGATCTGGCGCAGCAACCTTTGCAAGGCGGCATGATCATGCACGTGCCATTGCGGCACTGGTGCCAGCTGTGGCAAACCCGTCTGGGTCAACAGCCCAGTCAGCGCCGGTAGCCGCTGATCAAAGCTGCCTCCGTGTGCCGGCAGGTCAAACACCATGAAACGCATCGGGCGCCACGCCGCATCGTCCGCCTGCTGCTGGCGCACAGTTGAAACGGCGTGCGCAAACTGGCCGCGCCCTGCCCACAATTCTCCATCCAGCGGTATCGATGGCCAGCCGGCAGTAAACCACGCCGGCGCGGCAATCGGTTCGCCGTTGCGGGTCCATAATTTTTCACCATCCCAATATCCGCGCACGCCATCCATTTTTTCGCTGACCCAATACTGCGCCAATGGCACGCCGGGATGATAGACATTGGCCAGCATCACCGGGGTCGGTTGTGCACCAGCGCGCGACGCAATCAGGCAAACGGCAAGCAGCAACGCCAGCCGCATGAATACGGAGATGGAATGCCACAATGCGCGCCGTACAACACGCGGGTGCGGGTCCGAAGCGAGAGTAATTGCGCATGCCTGCATCATCCGTTTATCCAGTAGGGTAGTTAAAAATTCAAAGGCCAGAATCAATTATTCACATGCGTAAGAATCAAGAGTAAATACTGCCAAGAGAATAGTGGACGGATAACCTGGATACAGCGCAACCGAACCAGGAGAATATCGAAATCAGGAGCTGCGTGTTTACGATAATTCAGGAGTATGTTGAAAAACAAATGATTATATCTACGATATTCTGGATATGGTATACGGAGTATATACATCTACTGCGATTGCGCGATAATTCCAGATGATCACGTCAACGACACCATGCTCCCGGATACTTGATGTATGTCCGGCACGCCTCGCGCCGGCCGTATGGCTCGGCAGACACGAGACAGGAATCCCAGGCCCAGAATGGCGGCGAACTATCTGCTTGGCTCAATCTGGCTTGCGGAAAGCATTCTCCACCCACGCGGTGGCACTTTCCCTACTGAGTTTGAATGTGGGCGCGACCCGCACTTGGGCCAATTGAACATCCTCTTCATCGTAGGCCGTCAACAGGGCATATGGATTGTCCTCGTCAGGCACGATATCGAGTGCGATGCGGAAGGTTGACGATTCCACGGCCACCGTCACTTTCTTGTGTAACTGCGCATGCAACTGTTGTTCATGTCTGCGCAGCACTTCCGAGGCCGTCTTGACCAAGGTATGGAATGCAAGCGGGTCGAGAGGTTTCGGATTTTTTTTGTCGCGCCCCATGGTCCACGGGCCGACCAGCGCCGGCTCGGACTCGCCTGCCTTGATCATTTCGACGGCCCAGCCCTCATCATCCTCATTTTTGGTCACGCGCGCAGTCCAATCCTCGTCACGCCACAAGCGCGGCTCCTGTATTTCAAGATCCGCATCCGTTGACGCCTGGATCGCCAGATCGGTTACAGAAACATTCAGGTTACTCATGATGCATGTCACTCCGGTAGAAAGACTTTGTTTATTTGGCAGCTTGGATTAACCAGCAAGATATATTTGAAGGTCTTATCGATGCGATATTTACAATCTTGCAATCATGGCGAACGGGAGCTGAAGAAGCGCGGCGCCTCTTTGCACTACCGAAAACAGAGGATTTGCTTCAGCAATTACCATTGCCGATAAATGATTGCATGACTCGATCGAAGCCAAATTATACTGTGCTTTTATACAGTAAAAGCCCGCCTGCAATATGCTTTGCATGAGTTGCCAAGTATTTCGGCGATGGGAGGATGTTTCGGCTACAGCACTTTCCGCGGCGTCGGACTCAGCCTGATTGTTGCATGCTTGCCAGCGATGCGGCAGGCTGCGTGGCCGCCTCAGGAATCGCTGGCGACCGGACAAAATCGACTGTACCCCGGCGCAGTCTGTCCTGCGCTGCTTATGCCGCGTGCTGCACCAGTCCGCGCGGAATGGCACTGAGCAGCGTGCGCGTGTAGGGATGCGTTGGATTGCGATACAACTCATCCGAATTCGCCGTCTCCACGACCTTGCCCTGGTGCATGACCATTACCTGATCCGCAATGTATTTGACAACTGCCAGGTCATGCGAAATGAAAATATAGCTCATGCCGTATTCTTCCTGCAGTTCCTGCAAAAGATTCAGCACCTGCGCCTGAACCGAGACGTCGAGTGCGGAAACGGATTCATCGCAGACCAGCACTTCTGGCTTCATGGTCAGGCAGCGCGCAATTGCGATACGCTGGCGCTGGCCGCCCGAGAATTCATGCGGATAACGATGGAATGCCGCCTCCGGCAAGCTGACGCGCTTCAGTAGCTGGTAGGCCATTGCCGTGCGGTCGTCGTCGTTGGTGCCGATCTGATGTATCCGCATTGGTTCCAGTAATATCTGTCCGATCGTGAAACGCGGATTCAGCGATGCGTACGGATTCTGGAAAATGATTTGAATCCGGCGCTTGTATGCCATGAACTCTTTTACCGACATCGACAGGATGTCCTTGCCCTCGAACAGCGCCTGCCCGGCGGTTGCCTGATGCAGGCGCAGCAGAGTCAATCCGACCGTGGTCTTGCCGGAGCCTGATTCCCCCACCACGCCCAATGTCTTACCGCGCGCCAGTGTAAACGACACATCCTTGACCGCCTGGAATTCTTTCTTGCCGAACCAGCCTTCGCGCGTATGGAAACTCTTGCCCAGATTACGCACATCGAGCAGGATTTGCTCCTTGCCGGTGACGCCGCGGCTGCGCTGCTGGTGGGCCGCAGAGGGTTCTTCCTTGCCACTCATGAAATCGTCGATCACTGGCAGGCGCATCGGTCGCGAATCGAGCGAGGGGCGACAGCGCAGCAGTGCCTTGGTATAGAGGTCGCGCGGTGCTTCGAAAATCTGCCGGATATCACCCGCTTCGCGCACCTCGCCATTACGCATCACGATTACATGGTCGGCAATTTCGCCTACCAGTGCCAAATCATGCGTGATGAACAGTACCGACATATGACGTCGTTTTTGCAGCGCCGCGATCAGATCGATGATCTGCTTCTGTATCGTTACATCGAGCGCGGTCGTTGGCTCATCCGCAATCAGCAGTTTCGGTTCGCATGCGATTGCCATCGCAATCATCACGCGCTGTTGCTGGCCACCCGACATCTGGCTCGGATAGGCATCAATCTTCATTTCCGGGTCGGGGATGCCGACCTCTTCCAGCAATTCAGTGGTTCGGGTCCGCGCCTGTTTCGCGCTCATGCCCATGTGCAGCTGCAATACTTCGCCGATCTGGAAGCCGACCGTGAATACCGGGTTCAGCGATGTCATCGGCTCCTGGAAAATCATCGAGATATCCTTGCCGCACAATTTGCGCCGCTCCTTGTCCGGCATGTCCAGCAGATTACGTCCTTCGAATTCAATACGGCTGGCCGGCGCAATATGCGACGTATCCGATGGAAGCAGTCCCATCACCGCCAGCGAACTGACCGACTTGCCACTGCCGGATTCTCCGACCAGAGCAACTGTCGAATTGCGCGGCACGTCGAATGAAATTCCTTTGACAGCATCGACAAAATGCGTTTTATCGACCTTGAAACTCACGCGCAGATCGCGCACTTGCAGCAATGGTTGTTGATTCATGGCCTCTCCTGTCGCTGTCATTCCTGTGAAGGTGGGGATGACAGCAAAGTGCTATTTGGCTGGTTAATTTTCTTTGACATGTTGAAGACAGCGTACCGCTGCGCTTAACCCTGTCTTGCAATCATTCTTATTTCAACTTCGGGTCCAGCGCATCGCGCAATGCGTCAGTAAATAGCGAGAATGCCGTCACCAACACTGCCATTGCTACCGTCGCAGCAGTCAATTGCCACCATTTGCCAAGAATCAGTTCGTTTTGTGCTTCGTTCAGCATGCTGCCCCATGACACCACGCCGACCGGCACGCCGAAACCGAGAAAGCTCAGGATGACTTCGGATTTGATGAACCCCACCACCAGAATCGACACCTGTACCAGGGCGACGTGGCTGACATTCGGGAAAATATGTGAAAATATCCTGCGTGCATTCGATGCGCCAATGGCGTCGGCCGCCAGGACATATTCGCGCGTCTTGTGCTTCAGGTATTCGGCGCGGATCAGACGATACGTACCAGTCCATCCGGTCAGGCCCAGAATCAGTACGATCGTCATCACGCCTTTTTGCTGCAGTACCGCTGCTACTGCCAGGATCAGCAGCAGATACGGGACCGAGGTAAAAATACTGTAGAACCAGTTGAAGACATCATCGACCCATTTGCCGTAGTAGCCAGACACCGCGCCGAATATCGTGCCCAGCAAGGTTGCCAAAAAAGCGGCGACCAGACCGACAATAATCGAGGTTTCCGCCCCCTTGATGGTTTTCTTGATGATGTCGTGTCCCCATTTGTCGGCACCGAATACCAGGGTTTGCTTGCGTTCGCCAACTGCCGCCACGCCAGACTTCGCCAATTCCGCCCGGATTTCCGTCATTTCCTTTTCGAGCGGATCCTTGATGCCGTAATCATTTACGGCCGCGGCTTGCGATGATGAAGACGTACCGCGCAACTCGCGGAGAATGTCCTTCAGTGGATCAAGCGGATTTTCAGGCGGCGGCATGTCGGCCTTGACATTGCCTCCGGCAGCCGGCATTCCGGTAGTCGCCTGGGCTCCGACAAACGATGGCGGCGCATAGTTGACGGCGACTTCGTCGGCCCAGTCACCCGCCACCACACCGGTGAAAGACAACACCAGCGTGATCAGGTATATCAGCAGCACCACCATGGCCAGCATCGCAGCACGATCGGCGCGCAGACGGCGCCATGCCAGCGCCCACAAGCCGGGCGATACCCGGGTTTCCGTATTTGCCATATCCAGTTCCTACTTCAGTTGTACGCGTGGATCGACCGCCTGGTACATCAGATCGGCCAACAGGTTGAATACCATGGTGGCAGCCGCCACGTAGACGGTAATCGCCTTGATCACGGGGAAATCGCTGCGCTCTACGGCAAGAATCACTTCGCGCCCGATGCCCGGGATCGAAAAGAAGCGCTCGATCAGGAATGCACCGATCAGTAATGCCGGCAGATTCGACATCACATGCGTGATCATCGGTATCGATGCGTTGCGCAAGACATGGACCCATACGATGCGCCGTTCGCCCAAACCCTTGGCACGCGCGGTGCGCACATAATCCTGGTTGACTTCATCCAGTACAAAGGTGCGGAACAGCCGCAGCGTCGGCGCGATGCTGACCGCCAGGCCGATCAGGATCGGCAGTGCGGCATAGCGAAACAGGTTCTCGGCAAAGCTGTCGCTCCATCCCTGCACCGGAAACAGACCCAGCCTGTATGCAAACCAGTACTGGAACACGATGATGTACACCAGAATGCTGACCGACATGCCGACCGTGCAGGCAATCATCACGCTACGGTCCGTCAGCGATCCGCGCACGAATGCTATTGCCAGTGCCAATGCGACGGCAAAGAACGTTTCCAGGATCGTCAGGGGAATCAGCACGGTCAGCGACGGACCGATGCGCGTCAGAATCACATGGGCAACCGATTCGCCGGTACTCCAGCTGGCGCCAAAGTTGAAGGTAACGATCTGCTTGATGAAGATCCAGAGTTGAACATAATAAGGCTGATCGACGCCAAGCTGGCGGCGGATATTGGCGATCTGTTCGGGGTTCGACATCTTGCCGGCCAGGATATAGGCTGGATCGCCGCCAACCCAGTTAAACAGCAGGAAAACCAGCACGATCACACCGAGCATGGTCGGTGCCATCTGCCACAAACGTCGCAATATATAGGCTGTCATCGTTTTCCCCAATTTGATGTGCCGATGCTGTTTCGGCGCATGATTTGCCAATATGATTCAACTCCCCTCTTGATGGGGAGGGGCCGCAAACGCGGCCGCATGACACAATGCGAGCCGGATGCTACTGCAACCGCTTGCCTGAAATCTCAGCGAAAAACGCCTTGCTGTTCGGTTTGCGGCCGAGGAAACTCCGCACCAGATCATTACCGCGCATCTCGCTGCCACGCCCCAAAATCGTTTTGCGATACAGCCTGCCGGTATTGGCATCCATCAGCTTGCCCTGATAGCGCGACAGCATGTCAAGCGCCAGCACTTCGGACCACATGTAACCATAATAGCCGGCGGCATAACCGCCCATCAGATGCCCGAACTGGCCGGGGAATTCGGTGCCAGGCACATGGCCGAGTGGCGTAGCGCCTTCCATCCGATCCCAAATCGCCAGCGGATTACCCAACTTTGCGCTGTGCAGATTCATGTCATAGCTTGCATACAGTAACTGCCTTGCATAGCGAATGCCGCGCCCGTAATTATGCGCAGCGGTCAGGCGCTTCACCAGTTCATCATCGACGCTCGGGCAAGCAGCCTTGCAGAAATTCGACACCAGCATCAGCGACTCCTTGCGGCGCGCCCATTCTTCATACATCTGCGACGGCGCCTCGACGAAATCGCGCTCAACACTGGTGCCGGCTTGTGCAACATAACGAGTTGCGGACAATACGCCGTGCAGCACATGGCCGAACTCGTGCACCAGCGTTTCCAGTTCATCGCTATTGAGCCCGGTGCGATCGAAATTGGTCACCAGCACCGAAATCGGCGTGCGCCCTGCCAGGGTGCTGGCACCGCGTATCGGCCAGGCGGCCGCATGGCCATACTTGCCATCGCGCGGGAACAGGTCGAGGTAGATGCCGCCGATACGCTTGCCGCTATCCGTATCGAATACATCGTAGTACTGGACATCTTCATGCCAGACCGGAACCTCGGCGCGCTTGAATTCAATTCCGTACAGGGTGCTGGAAACATGCAGTATCCAGGGAATCGCCGCATCGGTCGGGAAGTATTTGCGCAGCTCGTTCTGATCGATGCTGTAACGCGCCTGTTTCAGTTTTTGTTGCCAGTAGCTGACATCCCAGCGTTCGATTTTCGTCTCGGCCAGAGGCTGTTTCAGTATTTGCGCCTTGTATTCGCGCAATTCTTCCAGCTCTTTCTTTTCCAGCGCTGCAACCGCCTGCTGTACTTCACCCAGGAATCGATGGACTACTTGCGGCTTCAGCGCCATACGGCGGCGCACTGCATAATCGGCGTAACTCGACAAGCCGAACAGATGCGCCATTTCCAGGCGCAGATCCATCGCCTGCTTCAGCAATGGCGGATTTTTTGCCGTGCCGTGGTTAGCAAAAGCAAGCTGATAACGTCGACGCGCGTCGGCATTGTCTGCATATTCAATGAACGGGTTGTAGTCCGGATATTCGAAGCCCAGCAGGTAATTCCCCTTGTCGTCACGCTTGGCGCGGGCAAGATAGGTTTGCGGCAGGCCTTTGACTTCTTCCGGAGTAAATGCGAGCTTTTCATTGTTGTCGCGGATATTGCGTGCGAACTCCTGGCTCAACAACTCCATTTCCGCGAGAATTGCCTTCATGCGCGCCTGCTTTCGCGGCGGCAATGTCACGCCGGTATCTTCGAATCCTTCCATCACGTCCTGTCGGAGCTTTTTTTCCACTGCGTCATTCGGCTTGACCGCCTTGAAACGCGCATACAGCCTGCCGCTTTGGAACAGATCCGTCGAAAATTTGCTGATTTCCACCAGACATGCTTCCGAATTCGCGCGCACCTTTGCCTCAGGTGATACGTTATTCAAGATCTCGACGGGGCCTTGCAGATCCTCCAACGCCATCTGCAAGCGGTTCCAGTCGGCGAACACCGCTTTCGCATCGGCGGCGCGCGCTTTCGGCAATTGCTCCATGGTAGTTATCTGGGTGCGCAAGCCGGCCAGGCCGCGCTCGCAAAACGGCGCGATTTCTTCCGCCTTCAGCAACTGGATCAGCGGGCGCTCCGCCCCTTGCGCAGCGGCCTGATTCATGGCTAGCGCCAGCAGCGCTGCGCCGATCGGCCTCAGAAATGTTGCGTGTCTCATCTCGTTCCTGTTCCTGGTCATCTCGTTCCCGTTATCCAAAGTAGCCTTGCCGAAGTAGGCCTTATTTACGTTTCTCGATATCGAAATACATCCATTCGCAATGCAGGATCGGGTGCTTCTTGAAACCGATCACGCGCGGTTGTGCGAGCATGTTGCGGTAGCGGGCATAGCCTATGCGGCTAGGCGAATAGACTTCGAGAATGCGCGCCATCTTGTGGTACAGCAAATTGCGCTCCGGACCAGCCGGCATCTTCTGGGTTTGTGCATACAGCGCATCGTATTCCGGGATCTTGACGCAGCCGTTATTGTTTTGCCCGATATTCGGGCCGTAAAACAATTGCATGAAATTATCCCCATCCGGATAGTCCGCAATCCATGGAGCGGTGCGGGATTGAAGCTGGCATTGCTTTTCGGCTTTCAGCAGATCCGGAAACGGACGACGATCACCCTCCATGCGGATACCAATCGAATTGAAGGTTTTTTTCCACATTTCCGCTTGTTGCTGGCCATTGGAGTCGGCACGGGCGGAATAAATGATTTGCAATGGTTTACCGTCAGGCAACGTGCGCCAGCCATCCGGCCCTTTCTTGTAGCCGAATTTATCAAGCAAGGCATTGGCAACAGCTGGTTCATACTGAATGCTGCTCTTGTAGTCCGGATCGTAGCCGACGATACCAGGCGGAATCGGGTACTCCAATGACACCGCTTCACCGTTCCAGACAATCTTGATTTCTTCCTTGACGTTGTGCGCCATCGCAATCGCGCGGCGCAGCGCGATTTTTTCCTTGCTCAGTCCACCCAGCACCGGATTCGTCATGTTCCAGTAGTAATAGCTGATCTCGGGGTCGACGATACGCGACAGTTGCACACCTTTTTTTGCCAGTTCCGGCTTTAATTTACCGTCCTGCAATGCTTGCGGCGCCAGCGGGCCTTCGAGCTGGAACAGGTCGATTTCATCATTTTGAAATGCCAGCCAGCGTGACTGGTCTTCCACCATCACGAAAATTTCGATGCGGCCAATCTGCGGCATTTTCTTGCCTTTCAGCCTGGCGATGATCTGCTGGTCTTCCGGATCGCTGCTCGGCTCGAAATCCCAGGTTGAACCGCGGAAATCCGGGTTTGCTTCCAGCACCATGTGCGCACCACGAACCCATTCGGTCAATCGATACGGACCGGTGCCGACCGGATTAGCCATGACCTGCCCCTGCGCATCCTGGTATTTTTCCACGACTTCACGCGCCACTGCGCTGGTTGGTTCATGCGCCAGTATCATGCCCAGATTGAAATCGGATTGGTTCAGATGGATGCGCAAGGTATAACGATCCAGAAGTTCCAAGCCTGGGACCTTGGCGTCGTAATTGAAGCGGCCGGTTTTTTTCGCCTGCTGCACCAGTTCATCCAGCCCCTCCACCTTGCCTTCCAGTAGCCACGAGTGCGGCGAATTAAGCCGGGGATCCATCAGGCGCTTGTACGAATACACGTAATCAGCCATCGTCAGTTCACGGCGTTTGCCGTTGAAGGCTGGATCCGGCATGAAATAAATCCCTTTCTTCAGCCGGATCGTATAGGTCTTGCCATCGGCGCTCATTTCCGGCAACGCCTCGGCAGTCAACGGCCTCAGCTTGACCGGGCGCGCCAGATAATCGTAGGTAAACAGCGTTTCAAAAACGGACTGAACTACATGGGCGGAATAGAGATCCCGGGTAATGGCAGGATCGAAGCCGGTTTCCGGTGCGACGAACACATAACGCAGCACCTTGTCCGGATCGGCCGACGATCCCGCGAAGGAGGTCTGCAACGATGCGCCAAACAGCAGACCGGCAACCAGCACTCTACCTAGCCATAGTAATTTCATTTTCATGTCCCGATTTTCTGGTCGTACTGCATTATTGTGAAAGGCGCGCAGTTCAATGCTTCTCGACATCGAGATACTGCCAGTCGCCATGCAGGATAGGATGCGTCTTATAGCCCTTGACCCAAGGCTGGATCAACCAGTTGCGCAAGCGCCACAACTCCAGGGAATGCACCGTATCCGCTTCCAGTTGCTGTTCCATTTGCGTATACAGCGCTTGCCGCTCCGATCCGTCGGGCAGCAGGCGCGCCTTGCGATAAGCCGCGTCGAAGGCCTCCGACTGGTAACAGCCCATATTGCCTTGCCCGCTATTCGGACCATAATAGCTCTCAAAAAAATTGCTGCCGTCGGGAATGGCGGCGGTGCCGCCCAAGCCGAACATCATCAGTTCGCATCGGTACGCCGCCTTCAGGTTGTCGGCAAAACTGCTCACAGGAAATTCGGCCCGTACACCAATGCGGTCCAGTGATCGTTTCCAGATCTCCATCTTGGTATAGTCACGGGCTTTCGGCGCCGAATGAATTTTTATGGTGAGCGGTTTGCCATCAGGCAAAGTGCGAAAGCCATCCGTTCCCTTGCGATATCCAAAATGATCCAGCAATCTGTTTGCAAGTTCGGGGTCGTACACGGTGGTGGCGCGATAGGCAGGATTGAAACCAGCCACGCCTGGCGGCACGAAGGATTGCGCCTTGACAGCTTGCCCAAAACGTACTTGCGCAATTTCCTCTTTTACATTGTAGGCCATCGCAATCGCCCGCCGCAGGGCAATTTTATCCTTGGTGTAGCCGCCGACAACCGGATCCTTGAAATTGAAAAATGTCCGCGTATTCCCCGGCTCCGCATATCGGTAAAGACGGATTCCCTTTGCGCTGTAGACAGGCTTCAGCTTGTCTCCTTCGAGAACATTGGGTGCGGCATTGTCTGACAGTTGCTCAAAGTCCAGCTGCCTGCTGTCGAATGCCAGCCAGCGCGCCTGATCTTCTTCGATGATGCTGATTTCAACACGTCCGACCTGCGGCATTTTCTTGCCGCGCATATCGCGAATAACCTGTTCGTCCCAGGCATCGCCGGATGACTTGAAGTCCCACACAAATCCACGATAATCGGGGTTGGCCACCAGGACGATTTTGCTGCGCGGAACATACTGGGCAAGCATATAGGCGCCTGTTCCTACCGGATGGCGCCCGGTATCTTCGCCATACGCTTCGATTACCTCGCGCGCCACGGCGGCTGCAGTGGAGTTTGCCAGATGATATGGCAATGTCTGATCCGGGGCCTTCAGACGGATACGCAAGGTATGGCGATCCGGCGTTTCAAGTCCGGCAATTGGTGTATCGTAATCGAATTTACCACTCTTCTTGGCTGCAGCGGCCAATTCATCCAACCCGACAATTTTCCCTTCGTACACGCCGGCCTGCACCGAACGATTCCGGGGATCGAGATGGCGCTTGATGGCATATGCATAATCGTTTGCAATCAATTCGCGCCGCACACCCTTGAAGGCCGGATCGGGGGTGAAATAAATGCCTTTCCTGATATGGAAAGTATAGGTGGTGCCACCATCGGTTATCTCGGGCATTGCCTCGGCCGTGCCCGGTACCAGCTTGACCGGCCGCGCCAGATAGTCATACGTCAGCAGGCTCTCGAAAATGCCTTCTGCAAGCCAATTGGTATAAAGGCTGTTGGTGCGCAGTATGTCAAATCCGTCATCGGCAGCCTCGAATGAAAGGCGCAACACCTTGCCAGGGTCCGCCGCCGAGAAAGCAGGCACGGATGCCAATGGCCCTGCCAGCAGACATGCCAGTGCCAGATTGCGTAACCAGGCCAATTCCATTGTTCTCGCCTCTCCTGTCAGCCATGCACCGTCATGCGGGCATGCGCTGATTAATGTTTTTCCACGTCCAGATACTGCCAGTCGGTCTGCTGAAATGGATTTTTCTTGAAACCTTTCACCCAGGGCCGCACCATCCAGTTGCGAATCCTGGACGTATGCAGGCTCCACACGGTGTCGGCTTCCATCTGGTGGTTCATCTGGACATATAGTTGATTGCGCTCGGCGCCCGGCGGCAAGGCGATCGTCTCCCTGTACAGCGAGTCATAGGCCGCCGATTGATAACAGGCATTGTTGCCTTGCCCCGAATTCGGGCCATATAACAGCTGCATGAAATTCTCACCTTCCGGAAAATCGGCAAACCACGCACCGCCCCACATCATCAATTTGCATTCCATAGCTGATTTGTAATTGTCTGCAAAATTGCTGACCGGGAATTCGGCCCTGACGCCAATCATATCCAGGCCTCGTTTCCAGATTTCGGAAATGATTTTCGAGGTGGCATTCGCTTCATTCTGGATGCGCAGGACCAGCGGCCTGCCGTCGGGTAGAGAACGGTAGCCATCTGCGCCCCGCTTGTAACCGAAATAATCCAGCAGTTTGTTGGCGAGCGCCGGATCGTAAGCAATGCTGCTACGATACGCCGGGTCGTGCCCCGCCACGCCTTCCGGAATCATCATTTCCGCCTTGATCGCCTGCCCCATGCGCAACTGGATCAATTCATCCTTTACGCTGTACGCCATTGCAATCGCACGGCGCAACGCAATTTTTTCCTTGCCCGGACCGCCTATCACAGGGTCCTTGTAGTTGAACAGGGTATAAGTGATTTCCGGTTCGGTCATGCGGTATAAGCCGATGCCCTGTTCGGCAAATTCCGGCTTCAGTTTGTCTCCATCAAGCACTGACGGTGCAGCAGATTGCGGCAGCTTATCGATATCCAGCTGCCCGCCTTGGAACGCCAGCCAGCGCGACTGCTCTTCTTCGATGATGCTGATTTCAACACGTCCGACCTGCGGCATTTTCTTGCCGCGCATATCGCGAATAATCTGTTCGTCCCAGGCATCGCCGGAGGACTCGAAATTCCACGTGTAACCGCGGTAATCGGGGTTGGCCACTAAAATGATTTTGCTGCGCGGGACATACTGCTGCAGCATGTAAGGACCAGTTCCGACCGGATGCTGAGCACTCTGCAGACCGTAAGTCTCGATTGCTTCACGGGCAACTGCACTCAGGCCGCTATACGCAGTCACGTACAGGAAATTATAGTCTGGTGCATTTAGTTGAATCCGCAACGTATAGCGGTCCGGCGTCTGCAGGCCGGCGATCGGTGCATCGTAATCGTAATGGCCTGACTTTTTTGCCTTGGCTGCCAATTCATCCAGGCCGACGATTTTTCCTTGCAGGAAATTCGCAATCGGGGAACGCATTTCCGGATCCAGCACGCGCTTGTAGCTGTAGGCGAAATCCTTCGCGGTCAGTTCGCGCCGCACGCCCTTGAAGGCCGGATCGGGGGTGAAATAAATGCCTTTCCTGATATGGAAAGTATAGGTGGTGCCGCCATTGGCGATTTCTGGCATTGCCTCAGCTACGGCCGGGACCAGTTTTGCGGGGCGCGCTAGGTAGTCATACGTCAGCAACGGTTCGAATATGGCAGCACCGGCCCAATGCGTATATAGATTACTGGTGCGCGCCATGTCCAGGCCATCGTCCGGCGCCTCAAATGCCATGCGTATTACTTTGGACGGATCCGCAGGGCTGGCAGCATATGCCACATTTGCCAATAACAGAACTGCAACCAGACTGCGCTTAACACTTCTCCGCATGACCTGACACCTTTTCCTGCTGCTGCCGCGAATAAGGACTCGATGGATGATTTGATCCGCACCGACCTCGGCCTGTAATCAAGGCTCTAAAAGGGCGTAACCATAACCCATGTAAAGAATTTTTGGGGAGCTCTGCAAAAATTTTTTCATGCTGCCATGCAGCATATTAAATCGACCACATCCTAGCTTGAAGCGGTGTTTCGATAAATAGGGATTCTTCTCGCATTTACCGCTGAAACTCCCAAACCTCATATGTACTGTAGGGAAATGGGAGAAATACCAGGATCAGGCTTGTGCTGCAACGCGCAATATTTTGCAATGCCAGCGCTCATTTCCAATCCATATTCAAGTGTTGTTTTCTGTTCTTTTTTAACAAGTTAGCGGGTTGACATTGACAGCATTGAATGTTTCCATACGTATCACGAAAATTTATTTCCAAGCGAAATTATTTTTCCGAAGCCACCTTAAATGCATGGAAAAAATGCAGCTTTAATAAACCCACCCAAAGGAGTTTGGCAATGATGAGGGAAACCGTAATATCTCAGTCGGTTCGCTTAATTTTCGCAGGAGGCGTCGTGATGGGGCTTGGCCTTATTTCGCAGCCAGCCTTCGCACAACAAGAAATCCAGCGCGTTGAAGTTACGGGTTCGAACATCCGCCGTGCGCAATCGGAAACCGCCTCCGCAGTACAAACGTTGAGCCGCGACGATATTGAAAAATCAGGCAAAACGACGGTGGCGGAATTGCTGCAGTCGCTGGCTGTGGACAACCAGGGCTCCGTGCCAACCACGTTTGGCAACGGCTTTGCCGCCGGTGCCTCTGGCATTTCGCTGCGCGGTTTGGGTGCTGCATCAACGCTGGTATTACTGAACGGACGTCGCATTGCGCCCTACGGCCTTGCAGACGATGGCCAGAAAGTTTTCTCCGATCTCAACGTCATTCCGGTTGAGGCAGTCGAACGTGTTGAAATCCTGAAAGATGGCGCATCCTCGATTTACGGTTCCGACGCGATCGCTGGCGTGGTGAATATCATCCTGCGCAAGGATTTCCAGGGATCGGTTGCCAAAGTCAGCGTAGGCGAGTCCCGTTACCACGATGGCCAGGATATCCGCGCCGCTATGACACATGGCTTTGGTAACCTGGACACTGACAAGTTCAACGTCCTCCTGAACTTCGAATACGGCAAAAAAGGGGAAATCTGGAACCGTGATCGTTCCGGGCGTGACCAGATCGGCCGCTCCGACCTGCGTGATAAGGGATTTGATGCCGATGCCGCCTTATCCGGTGCCGGCTATATCCTGCCAGGCGTTGCTGCCAGCAGTTCCATCGTTGGCAATGTGCGTGATCCGGTTGCGGCCGCCGCAACCGGCGATCAGAATTATTACTCTCGCGGCAACCCGAACGGTGTCGGCTTTACCCGCACCTTCCCAGGCGCGGCCTGCTCGAACTTCACCAACCACCCACAGGGCGACCCAGGTGGCGGCTGCTTGATCGATGCAGCTCAAATATACAATCAGGTCCAGCCGAGCCAGGAAACCATCAATCTGTTTGGCCGCGGGACCCTGCAACTGTCCAATGAGCTGCAAGCCTATACCGAATTGAATCTATACAAGAGCACTTCGGAATCGTGGAGCACGCCATCCGGTGTCCATAATAATGTGGGTTATCCAGGCGGCCCGGTAAGCAACGCTGGTGTGGCTCTCGGCGCAGAACATCCGGACAACCCATACTTCGGCACGGCCGCCCGTCTGCGCTATATGGCGGCAGACGTTGGCCCGCGGGTTAGCAAGATCGATTCAGACTTCACCCGTTTCCTGGCCGGCCTCAAAGGCACTTACAACGAATGGGACTTTAATACCGCAATCCTGTTCTCACAGAGCAAAGTTTCCAACGAACGTACCGGTTACCTCCAGCGCGATGCGGCATTCGCGCTACTTAATCCGACTGCGGCCAACGTCGCCGCGGCACGTGCCAACAATCCAGCCTATGCTGCATTGCCGGCTGGTACCTACTGGCGTATCGCTGAAAATGCCGGTTTGAACTCTGCTGCTTTATACGCAGCCTTATCGCCGACCATCTCGAATGACGCAAAAACTGAAATCGCTCAGGTAGACTTCAGGGCATCACGCGAAATCGGTCAACTGGCTGGCGGCGCCTTGGGCGTTGCAGTCGGCACTGAATTCCGCCACGAATATACTCAGCTGGACCCAACCAGCGGCACAGAGCGCGGCAACATCATTGGACTGGGTTATTCTGCCTACAAGGGACAACGCAACGTTGCGGCTCTATATGCCGAGGTACTGGCGCCTGTTCTGAAAACGCTTGAATTATCCGCAGCACTGCGTGCTGACCATTACACCGATGTCGGCAACTCTTACACACCGAAAATTGGTGCCAAGTGGACCCCGGTCAAGACATTTGCCCTGCGTGGTACGTATGCAGAAGGTTTCCGCGCTCCGAGTGCCGCAGAAAATGGCGTTGGCGGCCTTGCCGCATACTCCACCGCAAAGGACCCGTTACGTTGCAATCTCGGCATTGCATCCGCTTGCCAATCTTCTTCGGTGGCAATCATTACCTCACCGAACCCGGACCTGGAACCGGAAAAGTCGAAGAGCTATTCCTTGGGTATGATTTGGGACCCTCTGCCCAAAACCAGTCTCTCGGTAGACCTCTGGCAAATTGATCGCAAGAATGAGATCAATCAGGAAGCTTCGGCTGCCGCAATTGCAGCAGGCCACGTAGCACGCGATCCGTCTACTGCGACTAGTATTCCCGGAGACCCAGGCGCAATTACTGCTGTTTTGGCGAAGTACATCAACTCCAACCAGACCCGTGTACAAGGTGTTGATCTTGACTTCCGCCAAGGTTTCGATCTGGGTACTGGCAACGGCAAACTGGGCTTTGATGCGAAGTGGACGCACTTGTTCAAGTGGCAGCGTACGGAGCAGGATGGTTCACAAGTCGACTATGTTGGTACCCATGGCAACTGTGACGTAACCAACTGCATCGGCACACCGTCCGATCGTGTGAACTTAAGCGCTACTTGGGAACGTGCGGCTTGGCGAGTAGCCACGATTGTCAACTATCGTGGCTCGATCAAAAACACCTACTTCAAAGATGACCCGGACGGTTGCGCCACCCACTTTGCGGATGGTTCCGATGCGCCGTCAGGTTGCCGTATCAAGTCCTTCACGACAGTGGACTTGACTTTCCGTTGGAAGGCCAATGAAAAGATGGAGGTATTCGGTGGCATACAGAATCTGTTCGATTCCATTGCCCCGCTTGATCCATTAACCTATGGTGCACAGTCCTACAATCCGTTGGATTACAGCGGTGCTGTTGGCCGGTACTTCAGCGTTGGCCTCAAATACAAGTTCTAATCCGACGCGTAATCTTGGTTGTTGAAACCGCAGGCTTCGGCCTGCGGTTTTTTTACAAGTGATTTTTACAAGTGATTCATACGGAATAAGGCGTGATCTGATTATCTGTGCGTCGATGACGGAAGCGAGCTCTCGGGTCGGTTACTTGGTCTTTGGGCATATCACATTACCAGGCACGAGTCGATTTCGGCCGCTCCGGCAAGCTGGCGGGCAATTGTCATACCGAAACGTTTAACGCATCTTGCGGGACGAGTATCGTCCTATCTTATTCTCTGGATTTATTGATGCGCTAGTTCCTGAGTTAATCTATGGTCGGAATGTTCAAGAGCCGCAGCCTGCAATGGTTTGCGGCGCTTTTTACGTCGGACGAGAATTTTCCGCATAAAAAACCCGGGCAAGCCAAGCTTGACGCGGGTTTCAAGAAAATCAAATCTTGATATTCCACAAATTCATTCAAGGCTTGATTGATGCGTCACGCTTTTTATTTCCGCATCACCTTCAAAAGTAGATTGACATCGGCTTCATTGAGTGTTTCCATACTCGTCACGAAAATTTATTTTCAAATGAAATTATTTTTCCCACCACTTCGAAAAGTGCGATAAACAAAAATTGGTCGCCAGCCGTGATAGTGGCGATATTGGAGGATGAGTATGGATTTTTCGGAGTACGAGCGGAATTCCGGAAAGAAGTTTACCGGCATCGCTTTCGTCATTTTCTTGCACGTGTTCATCGTGTATGCACTCGTCACGGGATTGGCGCGCAAAGTGGTGGAGGTC
>DATEZO010000305.1:0-28226 GCA_035255485.1 Burkholderiaceae bacterium | reverse complement strand
AGTGGGTAATACGGAATTTCGGTGATTGACTGGATTCAGCCATAAGCACCACCAGTATAAAGAAGATCAAATGTTCGGGCCAGCATTGCGATTGCCATGATCGCGCCGATGCCAAGTGTCAGTACGAGCAACAGGGCAAGTGGCCAGCCCGAGATGGAATGCCTGCCTGAATCTGCGTTATGCAATGCATCCCATTTTTCATCCGGCGTAACACCAATGATCAGCGCTTCAAGAAAACCGCTCAAGACGGAAAGTGCAAACAGGCTCGCCAGAAGCAGAATGGGCCGATTACCGCCTGCGATAATTGAAATCAATGAAAGAGGGACGGTCAACAGGTGAATCCATCCCCCTACATCTTTCTTGCCATATAAATAAAAACGATGCATGCCGAAGCCACCCAATACGCTAGCCAGGAAGGAGGCGAAAGTCTTGTTCTTGTGCATGGCAAAAGTGCCTCATCGTATTGGTATTTTGTGGGGTATATATATAAATAATGCCATATTGCCGCAATTTTACTGGTAGTTATTTTTATACTATGTCCTGTATATTTTATAAGGTGTGTACGGGCGTGGCAGTTGTGCCCGGAATGAAATGGGAGTCTGAGCCTGATGGTTGCAATCATTCGGGCCGTATTTTTTGCCAAAATGAATTGACATGTCGCAGATCCATTTCAATGTGATCGCAGGGCTTCAGATTGTCATGCATATTGCGGTTCGCCCTTGGATTGCGCTATAATTGCCAGCTTTTTCCGTGTTCGAACACTTTTTGGAAATATTATGGTCGTTATTCGCTTAGCTCGTGGAGGCGCAAAAAAGCGCCCGTTTTTCAACATCGTTGCTACTGATTCGCGCAATCGCCGCGATGGTCGCTTCATTGAGCGGATCGGTTTTTACAATCCGATCGCTTCCGGCGCCGAAGAAGGTTTCCGCATTGTGCAGGATCGTCTGACTTACTGGCAAGGCGTAGGTGCACAACTGTCGCCAACCGTGACTCGCCTGGTTCAAGAAGCGGGCAAGAAAGCTGCTGCTTAAGATTTGTTGCACAAAATCGTGTCCGGGATATCGATTCCCGAAGATTTGGTGCCAGTCGGTTATATTTCCGGCGCGTACGGCATTCAGGGCTGGGTTCGCATAAGGCCCTATTCGGGCGATGCGGACGCGCTCTTGCATGCAAAGGCATGGTGGCTGGACAAGCCGGATTTCCACGATGTCGAAATAATGCAAGTCAGATCTCACAGCGGGGATGTGGTGGCGCGACTCATGGGCGTTGCCGGGCGAGATGCGGCAGAAGCGCTCAAAGGTGCCGTTGTACAAATCTCGCGCCGTCATTTTCCGATGCTGCCGGACGATGAATTCTACTGGCTTGATCTGATCGGCCTGGAAGTCGAAAACCTGCAGGGTGAACGGCTGGGTGTGGTAAAGGATCTGATGGACAATGGTGCGCACCCGATTTTGCGGGTGGTGGCGCTGGAGAATCAGGGTTCTGAAAAAGCACAACAGGAACAATTGATTCCGTTCGTCGACCAGTTTGTCAGAACGATCGATCAGCAGGCAAAGAAGATAACGGTCGATTGGGGATTGGACTACTGATGCCCTGGCACACGAGGAGGGCGTGAAATGCAATTTGATGTCGTCACGCTTTTTCCCGAAATGTTTGTCGCAATTACGCAGTCGGGCATTACCAGGCGCGCATTCGACCAGCAAAAATGCGGATTATCGCTGTGGAATCCCCGTGATTTCACGACGGACAACCATCGTACAGTCGATGATCGGCCATATGGTGGTGGCCCCGGCATGGTAATGCTGATCAAGCCGCTGGAGGCGGCAATTGGCGCTGCGCAGATACGTCAGGTCGAGTTGGGGCTGCCGAAGCCGCGCGTGATTTATCTATCGCCGCAAGGGCGCGCGTTGACACATCAGCGAGTGATGCAATTGACGGTAGAGCCAGGTCTGGTGCTGTTGTGCGGACGTTACGAAGCAGTGGACCAGCGGTTACTGGACCGTTGCGTTGACGAAGAAATCAGCCTTGGCGATTTTGTGTTGTCGGGCGGCGAATTGCCTGCGATGGCGTTGATGGATGCAGTGATTCGACAATTGCCGGGCGTGCTGCATGATAATGCATCGGCTGTTGAAGATAGTTTCGTCAACGGTTTGCTTGATTGTCCGCACTACACGCGACCGGAAATGCATGAGGGCGAGGCGGTGCCGTCAGTGTTGCTGGGCGGGCATCATGCAGAGATTGTCAAATGGCGGCGTGAGATGGCATTGCAGGCCACTGCAAGGAAACGCCCCGATTTGGTTGCGCAGGCACGCGAAGCGGGCTTGCTGACGATGGCTGATGAAGCGTACTTGAATGATATCGCGGGGCAGAATCAAGCGTAGCGGTATTCTGCTTCCAACAGAATAGAGCAGCAGTTTGCAGTATCGAGCGGACGGCATGGAATGTCCGCATGTTTAATCCCATCCTCTACCGGGCCTATCTCATAGAGCGCCGGCAAGATGGTTTTTGGAGTAATGAAAATGGACCTGATCCAGCAACTTGAGCAAGAAGAAATCGCCCGCCTGGGCAAGAATATCCCCGACTTCGCACCGGGCGATACCGTGATTGTCAGTGTTAACGTGGTTGAAGGTACGCGCAAGCGTGCCCAGGCGTACGAAGGCGTCGTGATCTCGCGCCGCAACCGTGGCCTGAATTCAAACTTCATCGTTCGCAAGATTTCATCCGGCGAAGGCGTCGAGCGCACGTTCCAACTGTATTCACCATTGATCGCATCGATCGAAGTCAAGCGTCGCGGCGATGTACGCCGCGCCAAGTTATACTATCTGCGTGAACGCTCCGGCAAATCGGCCCGTATCAAGGAAAAACTGCCGAACCGCCGCACCACCGCACAAAAAGCCGCCGAGTAATCAACGGCATACAAGGCAAACAAAAGGGGCACCTGGTGGTGCCCCTTTTTGCATGGTCAACCAAAAATGAGTTCAAAACTGCTTTTTGATCCGCTTACCATCCCGGTTGAATCCATCGCTGGCGAAACCGCGCTGCTTCCCGGGCGGCTTGCTGCCGACTGGCTGCGCATGCGATTTACCACTCCACCGCAGTGGCAACCGGAAATCTTCAACGAACATCTGCTGCGGCAAGATGCAATGGCGCCAACGCTGGCATCGGTGCTGATTCCGATCGTGGTTCGTCCAAAGCAGCTAACTTTGCTGTTGACGCAGCGGACTGCACATCTGAACGACCATGCAGGACAGATCAGTTTTCCGGGTGGACGGGTTGACGTTGCCGATACGTCAACAGTGGAAACCGCGCTGCGTGAGACAGAAGAGGAAGTCGGCTTGCACCGCCGCCATATCGAAGTGCTCGGCACACTGCCAGATTATCTTACCGGCACCGGCTATCGGATTACACCGGTAGTTTCGCTGGTTCAGCCACCTTTTGACTTGCTCGCCGATCCATTCGAAGTCGCCGAAATCTTTGAAGTGCCGCTATCTTTCCTGATGGATGGCATGAATCATCAACGGCGTACTGCTGATTTTCCGGATGGCATCGGGCGCCGCACTTTCTATTCGATGCCTTATGATCGGTTTTTTATCTGGGGCGCTACCGCCGGCATGCTGCGCAACCTGTTCCATTTTTTACGTGCATGACGCGCGACGCGTCAACTTGTCATGCATTTGATTATGACGTTACGCTACGCTATCGTATTGATTGGCCGACATGGAAAGTGGTGAATGACATTTCTTTCGATTCTTTGCGCATTGCTTATTGAGCAACTGAAGCCGCTACGTGCGGATAATCCGGTGTATGCGGCAATTCGTTCTCTCGCTGCGCGTATCGAGACATGGTTCAATGCCGGGCATGCGCATCATGGGCGCATCGCCTGGACCGTGATGATGGCGATACTGATGCTGCCAACCGCGCTGATCTACTGGTTATGCATCCGGATCAGTCCGCTGATGGCGCTGGCGTGGAATATTCTCGTTGTGTATCTGACCTTGGGCTTTCGCCATTACAGTCATTACTTTACGTCGATCCAGCTTGCGTTGAATGCAGGCGACAATGCGGCGGCCAGGAAGTTGCTGGCGGAATGGACTGGGCTGGATGCGAGTGCAATGAATATCAGCGACCTTTCCCGCATTGCCGTGGAAAGGTCGCTGGTGACAACGCATCGTAATGTATTCGGTGTGTTTTTCTGGTTTTTGATGCCGGTCGGGCCCGCCTGTGCGGTGATGTATCGTGTCGCGGAATATCTGGCCCGAGCCTGGAACGAACCGGATCATATGAGAAACGAAGTATTCGGCCGTTTTGCCGCCAGGGCATTTTACTGGATCGACTGGCTTCCAGCGCGTCTGACGGCCGTTGCCTTCGCTATTGTGGGCAACTTTGAGGATGCCATCTATGCATGGCGCAATTTTGCCGGACGCTGGCAGGATGAAGCAATCGGCATCATTTTGTCTGCGGGCGGTGGTGCAATGGGCGTGCGGCTCGGTGCACCGGCGCAAATAGCTGCGGATGTCTTGCCCGCGGATACCGTATCGATCGACTCTCTAGGTATGGAAACGGAAAGTCCGCCAGGAGAGGAGCCGAGCGTGCGGACATTGCAAAGCGCGGTGGGCTTGGTGTGGCGCGCGCTTTTGCTGTGGATGCTCCTGCTGCTGATGCTGTCGGTGGCAGTATGGCTCGGTTAGGGCCTGTGTGCAGGAAGAATCTGCTCATGTATCTGCCCATGTGCGCTGTCGCGCTCCAATCCTGCCGTCTACCACCCATATGACATCTGCCCTAGCTCGTTGCAGCGACTGATTTCCAGGCGCCTGCACTTGCCGGTCCATGTCGTTTGTGCTTGCGGTGCCATGCATTGTTTTAATTCGTTCTGATCCTTGTCTTTACAATTCAATTACGCCTGAAAATTTACCAGTGCTGGCGGGAAAGATATGTATTGGGATACCTGTTGAATTTCATGTTGTGAAACCTTGTTTCACTTCAACTCTTCTATAAGATATAATATGTAAGAATACTGAGAGCCTGATGCTAGCATGCCGGCTTCAGGCTTATGCAGAGATCGGAAGCCTGTCTGGGCTAAAATTTTTCGGCTGTAGAAAGATGCATCGCAATGCGCGTTTTTACAGATTTTTCCGATATCTTGCCCATTGACCGTTACCCCGGGTCAGGCTTGCCGGATCTGCTACCCGGTTGTCAAGTCAAACGGATCTTAAACGCGAAAGAAGCAGCCGCACATATGGCCGATCACGCTCCTGAACAAAAAACGCCCGCCAACGAATTCTTTATCCAAGGCATTACCCGCGACGGCAAGCAATTTCGCCCCAGCGACTGGGCGGAGCGCCTGTGCGGCGTCATGTCGCATTTCCGTCCGGAAGGCTCCGGCGGACGCCATGCCCACTTGCAATATTCGCCTTATGTGCGACCTACGATGCTCAACGGCGTGAAATCGGTCGTCGTGAATGAAGCGTTACGCAATATTGAACCGCTTGCCTATCATTTCGTGTTGAATTTTGCGAGGGATAATAATCTGCAGGTAGTGGAAGCATGCCTGCTGCCAGAGTCTGCTGAGAAAAGATAGGCATCAACGGCTGGAAGGTTCAATCACCGACAACATGTCGGGTATGGTCAATCAATGGTCAGCGTATTGCATGCATGACGCCGGCTCCGGCGGCAGATCGGTATGCGATACCGCTACCAGGCGCGCATTCAGCTGGCGCGCCAATCCTTCCGCGCCGCGCTGCATCAGGGCATCGTGATTATTTCTGAATATGAACCGGGCCAGCGGCGCCAGCAGGTTCATCCATGATCTGGTCGTGCGCACCTGCCATTCATAGCGCACGGTGGTAATTGCGCCGGATTGTGAAAAAAGCCAGCGTCCGATACCTTCCAGGTCGCCTGTTACCGCCGCCTCCAGCACGGCCATTGATTCGATGCGAGTAGTACGCGCATCAAAACTCAGGCGGTACGGCAGTCGACTTTTCCATATATAACGGCGCACGCTGCCAATCCCATCTTCCCTGCCGGACGTACACTCCTGGACCTGTATCACGCCGCGCCACCAGCTGGGCCATTCCAGCGAATGGAAAATCGTATTGTAGACGTCGTGCAGCGGCGCTTCGATATGCCAATGCGTGATGAGTCTGTAGTCAGCCATGCGCTATGGCGCAAAAAAACGGGCAGGGAAGCAGGGGTCGATTTCAACGTCTTCCAGCACCACGGTTTCCATGAGGCGGTCTGCTGCATCAAAGCTGCTGACCCTGACCGGAAACGCGTTACGCTGGTCCAGCCACACCTCATAACAATGCACATCGCCAAGCGAAGCATGCGGCTTGCCTCGGACGACGATATGCACGGCATCGAACTCGTCGATCGATTCTTCGCCCAGAATTTTTGTTTCTCCGCCATCCTGCAGTGCACGAATGTTCTCCAGCAGCGACCCGATGTCGGAGCGATCGACTCTTTGCCCGGTTGGGCTTTGCACCATGGGATTATCCGGGCTCAGGGAGAGCGGCGGTAGCCACATCGAACCGAACGGCCACAAGAATATGCGTTTTTGCTCGGGATCGTAAATCAGCACGGCGCCCCTATGCGGCTTGATGAATTCCATGCGGATCATGCCGGGTTGCTGGAAATAATACCGTATGATTTCGGCTTCGCTGCCGTGGAATGACCTGATCGTTGCCTGGTAAGCGCTGATTGTGCGGTAACGTGCAAGCATGTTGTCAATCGGGTCCATTCCGAAAGCCTCCGGCAACATCGTAAAGTGTCTTAAGCATATTGCCATTGCCTTGGCGCGAGGGAAATACATCTGAAAGACAAAATGGATAAAAGGGTTGCATACGCGCGTGTGAAAACTGATCCAGAGAGCTTTTTGACCAAATGCATTATCGATTCTAGTGGCATTCGTGAACATTCCTGCATGCCGAATTTATCCGGCTTGTGATAGATCAGATCGATATTGCGAGCTGGCAAGTTGCTGCTTACCAAAAATCACTAAATACGCTACGCTACAACGTTTGAAAAACAGGTTGCAAAATGCACGGCAAGAGTCAATTGGACATTTTTCCGCTTGAACGGGCGCGTCGCCGCGCCAGAGGCTGAAATGCCCCGTAATCGTTGGCCATTTTCCCTGTCTGCTGCCGCAGCCATTACACTGGTGATGGGCCTGGCAGGTACTGTCGCCCTATTTGCCGGCGTGCGGCGCTATGAGTACCATAGGGCTGAACTGGATTTCATGCAGCGGGCCAATGTACAGATCGCCGCGGTGCAAGAAGGCTTGCGCGGCGCCGTGCAGGCGCTGGAGAGCACCAATCGATTGTTTGCCACAGTCGATACCGTTAGTCGTGCGCAGTTTCATACATTCACTCAGTCCTTGCTGGCGCGCTATCCGTATATCCAGGCGTTCAATTTTCATCGATTCGTTGCGGCAGAACAGTTGCCTGCCTATGTTGCGGCAATGCGTAGACGATATCCGGATTTCATCGTCAATGAAATGTATGCAGGAAAGATCATCCCTGCACGCCCGAAACAGCGCTATGTCATCGTCGATTATCTTGAGCCGATGCAAGGCAACGAGGCTGCGCTCGGACTCGATGTCTCGCCCAATCTGTATATGGCGCAAGAGTTGCAGCGCGCGATCGATACCGGATTGCCGTCGGCGACGGATCTACTCTGGATTGCGCAAGGCAAGGGCTCGCGCAGCGGTTTCCTGGTGCTGATGCCGGTGTATCGGCACGGCGTGCCGCTGAGGGATATCGCGGCGCGCCGCAGTGCTGCGATTGGCGATACGGCGGCGGTATTTCGTGTCGGTGACCTGGTCGAGCAGATCCTGACGGATGGTGGATTTATCCATTCATCTGCGGTCAATGTCAGCGTCTATGCGAGCAGCCAGCCGGATGACAGGGAGCTGATATTCCGGCATGGCCTGCCACTCGTTGCGACAAGGACAATTGCATGGATACCGGACTGGATATGGCATGACGATACTGTAGCGGTATCGCGCAATTTCGACGTTGCCGGAAAAACATGGACCATGGTTCTGTCATCGCAACCGATGTGGTTTGCCGCAACCAATCGAATCGGATGGCTGGCATTGGTTGCCGGCATATTGTTCACTCTGCTGGCAGCGGCCTATCTTCAATCGGTATTTGCGCGTGCGCAGCGTATCCAGCAGCTGGTGGACCAGCGCACCGCCGAATTGAAGGAAGCCAATCGACTGCTGGGCGTGGATATCGCGGCACGCGAGCGTGCGGAACAGGCGCTGCGGTTGCGCGAGCGCGCGATTGAATCCAGCGCCAACGCCATTTTCATCATCAATGCAGATGCGCCCGATTACCGCATCGAATATGTCAATCCGGCGTTCGAGCGGATTACCGGCCATGCCTTTGCCGCAGTGACGGGACAATGCTTGCGTTTCCTGTATGGCAGCGACATGGACCAACCCGGCATCGAGGAAATCCGCGCCGCGCTACGTGACAAGCGCGAAGGGCGTGCGACGCTACGCAATCATCGCACTGACGGCGCATTGTTCTGGAGTGATATCTACATTGCGCCAGTAAAGGATCGTAGTGGCGGCATCAGCCATTTTGTCATGACGCAATACGATATTTCTGCCACCAAGCGTTACGAAGCGGAACTTGAGTTCCAGGCCAATCAGGATATGCTGACCGGGCTGGCCAACCGTAACCTGCTGCGTGATCGCTTGCGCCAAGCCATCGCTTATGCCGCCCGGTATGGACATGCAATCTGGGTCGTGTTCGCCGATCTTGATCGATTCAAGCTGATTAACGATACACTCGGCTATCAAGCTGGCGACGCCTTGCTGAAAGAAGTCGCCAAACGCTTGTTGCTGGCGGTACGCGATACCGATACCGTGGCGCGCCTGGGCGGTGACGAATTCGTGCTGGTGCTGCCGGAACGCAACGACGAGCGCCTCACCATGATCGCAGTGCAGCGCATCATGGATGTGCTGGCGCAACCACTGACCATTGAAGGCCATGAGTTCTTTCCAACCTGCAGTGTCGGCGTTGCTGTCTTTCCGGACGATGGAGAGGATCCGGATACGCTGGTCAAGCATGCCGAAATCGCGATGTATCGCGCCAAGGAAACCGGGCGCAACAACTTCCAGTTCTTTACTGCGGCGCTGAATGAAAAGGCGCTTGACCGATTACGCCTCGAAACCGATTTGCGCAAAGCCGTCGAGCGTGATGAATTCGTGCTGCACTACCAGCCGCAAGTCGATTTGAAGAGCGGCCGCATGGTGGGCATGGAGGCATTGATCCGCTGGCAGCATCCGGAGAGGGGGATGGTGTCGCCGGCGCGCTTCATCGGCCTGGCGGAAGAAACCGGCCTGATCGTGCCGATCGGACAGTGGGTGATCCGCACCGCCTGCCTGCAAAACAAGGCATGGCAGGAGGCGGGACTGGGGCATCTGCGGGTCGCCGTCAATCTGTCGGCGCGCCAGTTCAACGAGCGGGATCTGCTGCAGACGATCACCACGATCCTGCAGGAAACCGGTCTTGATGCGCAGTATCTGGAAGTTGAATTGACCGAAAGCCTGGTGATGACCGAGGTTGAGCGTGCGATTGCGATTTTACGCGACCTCAAGGCGCTTGGCTTGCAGATCTCGATCGACGATTTCGGCACCGGGTATTCCAGCCTGTCCTACCTGAAACGTTTTCCGATCGATGTATTGAAGATCGATCAATCGTTTGTCAGGGATATCACGACAGACCCGGATGATGCGGCAATTGTCATGTCGATCATTTCCCTGGCGCACAACCTGCGCCTGCATGTCATTGCCGAAGGGGTGGAAACCGAAACACAGTTGACGTATTTGCGCGAAAACAGTTGCGACCAGATACAAGGCTATTATTTCAGCCGGCCGCTGGCTGCCGATGCATTCCGCATGTTGCTGGAACAGAATGCTTGCCTGCCGAATCAAGTCCAGATTCCAACACACCCAATACCATCCAAAGATCCGCTTTTTTCCCAGTGAAGATGCAGTTTTTTGTTTCGAGCCGCTCAAAAGCATTGATTTACATTTACGCTGTTTGGGAGATACTTGAAGGCATGTTTTTACTCCATTGACGATTTCAAAAAACACTCCAATGAAGCTTCATTTCGTAATTGAAAGCGGCTTCAATTTACGCACCAATTCAGACGGTAATCCTTGACTGTTGTAACAGACGCAAACATCCGATATGTCGTTCCAGACAGATTCCCGCTTTATGAGCTTTGGATATAGAATGAAACTAATTGCCTTACAGTATTTTTCTTGATTTCTTCGTCCGACAATAACGATCAGGCCGCTGATGTCGATGCCAGATAATTCCAATCTCACCATGGATCAACTCCGGGTCGGACTGTATA
The DNA here is from genome assembly GCA_035255485.1 of Burkholderiaceae bacterium. Lineage (GTDB taxonomy): Bacteria > Pseudomonadota > Gammaproteobacteria > Burkholderiales > Burkholderiaceae_D > DATEZO01. The sequence continues at coordinate 17,855 of DATEZO010000305.1, read as the reverse complement.
TTGTTCTTGATCTCAAGTGGTTCGAACATCCATTCGCATTCAGCCATTTCAAGATCAAATCCGAAGAACAGATCAGGACCTTGCGCAGCCTGGGTTTGAAGACCGTTCGTTACAACCCGAACTTAAGCGACATTAGTCCGCCACTTCAAGGGGCGCTATCGACAAAGCTGCAGCAGCCATCGATGGAAGCACAGCCGGATCTATCGCCAGTGCTGGAAGCCAAGCGCGCCATGATGGAACGAGTTCAAGCGCAGCGCGAGGCGGCGGCACGTATTGAGAATGCGTTTATCAATACCGCCAAAACCATCCACGAGGTTGAGAAAAATCTTTTTTCCCGGCCGGCGGAAACCGTGCGCCAGGCGACGCAGTTGGTAACGCAGATTGCCGAGTCGATTCTTTGCGCTCCAGAACTTGCCATTCATGTCATGGGCGACAAGATGGGCGGCGAGGAATTGTATTTTCATTCCTTGAACGTCACCATGCTGTCGATGATGATGGCTCGCGACATCCGGCTGCCGCAAGAAGTGGTCGGCGTGCTGGGACTGGGCGCACTGTTCCATGATGTCGGACGGAAGAACATCCCGAATCAGATTCTCATGAAAATGGAGCCGCTGACCCAAGCCGAGCGAAACTTGTATGAAATGCATTGCCAATACGGCATTGACATTGGCCAACGGCTCCAGTTTGCACCGCCCATTCTGGCCATCATCCGCGAGCACCATGAATTGTTTGACGGGTCCGGATATCCGCGAAAACTCAAGGGTGAGGCGACCGGATTGCTTTCCCGCATTGTAGTCATTGCAAACTATTACGATGAACTGTGCAATCCAGCCAATATCAACGATGCCATGACACCCCACGAGGCGCTGTCGATGATGTTTGCCAAGCTGCGTAGCAAATTCGATCCGAAGCTGCTTCAAGTTTTCATCCGTTGCCTTGGAGTTTATCCCCCCGGAACGATTGTGCAGCTTTCCAATGGCGTGATTGGCATGATCGCCACTGTCAACACCGCTAAACCGATGAAGCCCGTGATCGTGATTTATGATGCAACGATCCCCAAGGATGAGGCGATCATGGTGGATTTGGCGCAAGAAACGGACTTCAACATTGTAAAAGCGATCAGGCCGGCACAAGTGCCGCGGGAAATTTATACCTATCTCAGTCCACGCAAACGGGTCAGCTATTACTTTGATGCGGGCACGCCTGCACAAGGGACAGCTGCGCCATGAGCAGCCTTGAACAGTTGATGCTAGATCACAGCCCGCACATGATGCTGCTGGTGGAACCGACCGATTTGCGCATCATCATGGCTAACCGGGTCGCTTGGCAGACGCTGGGGTATACCAAAGAAGAATTGCTTGCTCTGACTATTACCGATATCGAAAGCTCATTGCAGGACGTTTTTTATTGGGAAGATGTTCGCAACGGCCAGTATCTGGATATCGAGGACCAGGAAGGACTTTATCATTGCGCCGATGCCTCCATGCTGACGGTCGCAAAATTCGTTCGGATCATTCATCATGACGCAGCGCCACTGTTGTTGGTGCAGGCACGGGATGTTCAGGATGAACGCAAGGTCGAGGACGCTCTGGAACATACCCTGTCGCAATTGAGGGCCACGCTGGAATCCACCGGCAACGGAATTCTGGTGATTGATTGGCAGGGAAGGATCGCGAGCATGAACCGCTTGTTCAGTGCAATGTGGAACATTCCCGATGAGTTGCTGCTGGAGAGCAACGATGTGGCCATTTTCGCATTCATGGCCGAGCATGTGATTGAGACCGATATTTGTCGCACGCGCTTGCAGGCAATTGTCGATAGCAGCGAAACCGAGGACCTGTTTCGGCTCAAGGATGGCCGGGTATTTGAATGCAAGTCGCGTCCGCAATATCTCGGCGAGCGTATCGTGGGCCGCGTTTTCGGGTACAACGACATTACCGACCGCACGCGGGCAGTGGAGGCGCTGCGCGAATCCCGCGACAAGCTGGAGGAGCGGGTGCAGGAACGCACTGCCGACTTGCAAACAGCAAACGCGACTCTGCTGACAGAGAAGGCGCTTCAGGCAGATCTGATCACGAAACTCGAAGAAGCCCAGAACCATTTGCTGCAATCGGAAAAAATGGCCTCGATTGGCCAACTCGCCGCAGGGGTAGCGCACGAGATCAACAATCCCGTCGGATTTGTAAACTCCAACCTTGGTACATTGCGGCGCTATGCGAATGACTTGTTGACGCTCCTGGAGGCTTACGAACGGGTTGAGGGAGCACTGGCAGATGACGTGCTGCAAGACATCAACCGGCTCAAGCAGGAAATCGATGCCGCCTACCTGCGCGAAGATATCGGCAATCTGCTGGCCGAATCCCTGGACGGCTTGCAGCGCGTGAAACGCATCGTGCAGGACCTGAAGGACTTCTCCCACGTGGATGAGTCGGAGCGGCAGTGGGCAAATCTGGAGATAGGGCTGGAGAGCACTCTCAACGTGGTGTGGAACGAACTCAAGTACAAGGCCAAAGTGGTCAAGGAATATGGGAATATCACGCAGATCGAGTGCTTCCCGTCCCAACTCAATCAGGTATTCCTGAATCTGCTGATCAATGCGGCGCATGCACTCAAGGATCAGGGTGTCATCACCCTGCGTACCGGACAAGATGAAGAACACGTTTGGGTGGAAGTGGAAGACACCGGCAAAGGTATCAAGCCAGAACACCTAGGGCGGATTTTTGAACCGTTTTTTACCACCAAACCAGTCGGCCAAGGCACCGGACTTGGATTGTCGCTATCCTACGGGATCGTACAGAAGCACGGTGGACGCATCGAGGTAAAGAGCGAATTGGGTAAAGGCTCAATTTTCACAATAGTGCTACCTCGACACACAAGTGTCAGCGACAAAGTTCCAGCATAGCGCAGTTTGCCAACGCATATGGAGATTAGCTGGTCACACTTGAGTTGTCTTTTGAGAATTGTCTTGCCTTGCGCCTCCACGCTGTGAATATGCAACATAGTCTTTGCTGATCGATGCCGATTGTCGTAATCTGCATGATGATGCTCTTTTCATTTTATGCAGTTGTTCGACACTTCCACTTTGGTGCATTCGATGCCGTTCCGAGTGAAGCATCCATTCCATTTCTCCAGGGTATGTTCCTGTCCTGCAACAAGCCGCATAACAAATCCCATATTCATGGAAAGGCTAAAACAGGAAGGGAGAAACGTAATGCATATAAATAGTTCGTTTCCTTCAAGTCATTGTTCGAATACGCTGATATCGCAATGTTTTTTTACCAAGGAAGCCGGACGCAATATCTATCTATCCTTCCCGAAAAAATGAATCAGAAGTTACAAGAGCGCATGAAATTGGAAAGCGAGTTGCGCATTGCGATCAGCAAGGGCGAATTACGCTTGCATTACCAGCCCTTGGTTGACTTGCATACGGGTCAACTGGTCAGCCTGGAAGCCCTGGTGCGGTGGCAGCATCCCCAATTCGGGTTAGTCCATCCCGTGCAATTCATTCCTCTTGCCGAAAACTCCAACCTCATTGACGATATCGGCGAATGGGTGCTACGGCAAGCCTGTTGCGACATGCAGGCCTGGAACAAGCATGGTTTTCCTGGCGTGCGCGTTTCGCTCAACGTGTCGCTCGGACAATTCCGAGATGCCAACTTGGCGGCCAAGGTAGAAGCGGCGTTAGCCGATGCCGGTATCGAGCCGGCACTGATGACACTAGAAATTACTGAACCGGTGTTGATGCAAAATATGCCGTCGAGTGAAGCGATGCTGTGGCGGCTCAAGAATCTTGGCGTGTCGCTAGCGTTGGATGATTTCGGCACCGGCTATTCATCGCTGAGTTATTTAAAGCACTTCCCGTTTGACCGGGTCAAGATCGACCGTTCCTTCATTAAAAACATTGTGGTCAATGCTGACGATGCAATCATTGCCCACACCATCATCTCGATGGCGCACAGCCTGGGCATCAAAGTCGTGGCCGAAGGTGTGGAAACCGAAGATCAATGCGACTTCCTGCGCCGCCACATGTGCGATGAGATACAGGGATTTTTTTACAGCGTGCCACTGCCATCCAATGAGATGGAAGCCTTGATGATGGAAGGGCGGCGCTTGCCGGACCACCTGCTGCATCTGCAAAAGCCGCCGCGCACGCTGCTGCTGGTGGACGATGAAGCCAACATCCTGGCCGCATTGAAGCGGCTGTTGCGACGCGACGGCTATCAAATCCTGACAGCGGAAAGCGGGCAAGAGGGTTTGGAGATACTGGCGCAGAAAAGCGTCGATGTCATTGTCTCCGACCAGCGCATGCCGGGCATGACCGGCGTCGAATTTCTGCGCACTGCAAAGGGCATCTATCCAAACACGGTGCGTATCGTACTATCCGGTTATACCGAGCTGCAGTCGGTGACGAACGCGGTCAACGAGGGAGCGATTTACAAATTCCTGACTAAGCCATGGGACGATGATCTATTGCGCGAACATATCGCCGAAGCGTTCCGGCACAAGGAAATGGCGGATGAAAACCGGCGCCTGGACCGGGAAGTGCGCATGGCGAATCAGGAATTGGCAATCGCCAACCGGCAGATGGAAGAGCACCTGAGGCAAAAACAGCAGCAAATCACGCGCACCGAAGTCAGCCTTGAAATTGTGCGCGAGATCCTGCAGTACGTGCCGACGCCATTGCTCGGCCTGGATGAAAGCGGCATGGTCGCGTTTGCCAACGATTCAGCAGAGGCGCTGTTTGCGCGACGCGGCAGCCTGCTTGGCAACGACGTCAGGCAACTGCTGCCGGAGTTGTTCGATGCGCCGGGTGGCAACGCCAGCACACTAGGGCCGTGGCGCATCCAACGCGACAACCATTGGTTCACAGCAACCATGCGCCCGATGGGAGAAAAATCGCAATCGAGCGGCAAATTAATTTGTTTGACAAAATGCGAAAGTAACGAAAGCAACACATGAGTACTTGCAACGTTCACCTTGGATTGGACCAGGTCATACCGGGAATGACATTATCGGAACCCTTGCTGGACGCCAAAGGCGGTGTGCTTCTGCCGCCAGGCACGATGCTGACGGAGGGCATGCTCAATACCTTGCGGCGACGCAGGATAGAAACGATCGCGGTCTTTTGGGAACGTGAGGAAAATCCCCCGGTCGATACCGAAATCGCAGTCGAACGGGAACGGGCACGGCAGCGCCTTCGCAAATTATTCAGACGATGCGGCACCGAGGGCGCCAACGGCCAGGTACTGCAATATGTCACGCGTTACCGGACAGGAACCAACGCATGAGCACGCTTGTCTCTTCCGAAATCATCGGCAAGATCCGCGATCTGCCGTCATTGCCTGTAGTTGTCATGGAGTTGTTGGGTAGTGTCGACAAGGAAAATATGGATATCAAGACGCTGGCGGACAAAGTGTCACGCGACCAGGCGCTGACTGCCAAGACGCTACGGCTGGCCAATTCCTCTTTTTACGGCATGCCGCGCAAGGTAACGACTATTTCGCAAGCGATTTCCATTCTCGGCTTCCAAAGCGTGCGCACCTTGATTACCGCAGCAGCAGTGACGGGAAATTTCCCCGTCATTGAGCAAAGCACGTTCAATTTCCGAGCATTCTGGCGGCATGCGTTGGGTAGTGCCATTTGCGCCAAGGCGCTCGCGCGGCATGCGAACGTCAATCAAGAATATGCATTCATGGCAGGGCTGCTGCACGATATCGGCCGGCTGGTGCTGGTGACTTTTTTTTGGAAACAATACGATGCCGTGGTAGCGTATCGCAACGAGCATGATTGCTACCTGTTTGAAGCGGAACATGAAGTGCTGCGGATCGACCATGCGATGATCGGACAGTCGCTGGCAGAGAACTGGAAGTTCCCCGAAGCGATGCAATGGGCAGTGGCGAACCACCACAACCCGGAAGTGCAGGAAAACAGCTCTCTGACCTCGATAGTGCATATCGCCGATGCGCTCGCGCATGCGCTTGATTTGAGCGAGCATGAGGATGACCTGATGCCGCCGCTGTCCGGTATCGCATGGAAGAACCTGGATATGGGCGAAGGGACGATACTGCAGATACTGAACGAAACAGACAAGCAATTCGCAGTGGCGAGCCAGATTCTGGAGGCATGAGCGGCCATAATATAATAAATGGTTTGAACCCGTACCAGAACCGCATGCGCTGTTGGTACAATTCAATCCAGCTTCATTGGCTATCGCATCACTCCAGAAAGCTATGGAATCAATTCATCGTCCTAACTCTGATCCAACGGATGACATGCGGGCTCCACTCGCGGCGGCAGCGCTCTCCGAATTCTTTGACGGCAGCCCGGTTCCGACATTCGTCATCGATATCAATCATGTCGTCACGCACTGGAACAAGGCGTGCGAATGCATTTCTGGCGTGGCGGCGGTAGACGTGATCGGCACTCATGACCAGTGGAAGGCGTTTTACACGCAAGAACGCCCGGTCATGGCCGACTTTATCGTTTCCGGTGCCAAAGAAGAAGCGTTTCAGGAGTACTATAAAAGTAAGTTGCAGCACTCCTCGCTCATCCCCGGTGCTTATGAAGTCGAAGATTTTTTCCCGCTTCTTGGCGAGAATGGCCGATGGCTGTTTTTTTCCGCAGCCCCAATCCGTAATGCGGACGGCCACTTGGTGGGCGCCATCGAAACCCTGCAAGATATCACCACGCGCAAGGCCGCAGAACAGGAGTTGCATCAGACGCAGCTGGAGCTGGAGAGTCTTGTGGCAAAGCGCACCATGCAGCTGGCGCAAGCCAACAGCCGGCTGGAGGATGATATCCGCAAGCGGGAAGCAACCGAAGCCGAACTGTTGCGACGTAATGCGGAATTGACTGATTTGAACGCCAAACTGTCACAGGCGCAAGAACAGTTGATGCAGTCCGAAAAACTGGCTTCCATCGGCCAGCTCGCCGCCGGTGTTGCGCATGAAATCAATAACCCGATCGGCTATATATTTTCTAACTACAGTACGCTGGAAAAATATATCGTCGACTTGTTCGAGATGCTCATCGCCTACGAAAAGGCAGAAGATGCCATAGCCGCATTGCCGGTCTGCGCTGAACTCCAGGCATTGAAAAAGAAGGTGGAGCTCGACTTCCTGAAAGACGACATTCCGCTCTTGATGGCCGAGTCGAAGGAAGGCATTGTCCGGGTGCGGAACATCGTGCAGGATCTGAAAGATTTCTCACGTATCGATGCACGGCAGGAATGGCAATGGGCGAATCTGCACCAGGGCATCGATTCCACACTCAATATCGTCAACAACGAAGTCAAGTACAAAGCCGATATCATCAAGCAGTACGGCGAGATTCCGGACATCGAGTGCCTGCCGTCGCAAATCAATCAGGTTGTCATGAACCTGGTCGTCAATGCCGCGCATGCAATTGGCATTGAACGCGGTACGATCATGATCCACACCGGTGTGCAAGATGAGCATGTGTGGATTGAGATAGCGGACACAGGATCCGGCATCCCGCCGGAAAACCTGTCCCGCATCTTCGATCCGTTCTTCACAACCAAGCCGGTTGGCAGCGGCACCGGGCTGGGCTTGTCGCTGGCCTACGGCATCGTGCAAAAACATCACGGGCATATCGACGTCAACAGCAAAATGGGCGTGGGTACCACCTTCCGCATTACGTTGCCGATACGCCAACCTGGAACCAAGGAAAAGGATCCCCAGACATGAACAATCTGGCTGTCATGCCTGAAGGAGCGCCGCAAGAACAGCCCCGCATCCTGTTTGTCGATGATGAAGCCAACATTCTGTCTTCGCTGCGACGCCTATTCCGCATGCAGGGATATCAGATATTGACTGCCGAAAGCGGCGCGGCGGGCTTGCAAGCACTGGAGACGGACCCGGTCGATCTCGTAATTTCCGATATGCGCATGCCACACATGGATGGCGCGCAATTTCTTGAACAAGTGCGCAGCAAGTGGCCCGATACGATCCGTATCCTGTTGACCGGCTATTCCGATATCCAGTCGATTCTGGATGCGATCAACCGCGGCGAAATTTACCGTTATATCACCAAGCCGTGGGATGACAACGATATCGTTCTGGTGGTACGCCATGCGCTGGAACGTCATGCGCTGGAACAGGAAAAGCGGCGCCTGGAAGCGCTCACGCATCAGCAGAATGAAGAACTCAAGGCGCTCAACGCCAGCCTGGAAGCCAAGGTCGAGGAGCGTACCGCAGACCTGAAGAGCGCGCGCGATTTGCTGGTCGAGGCCAACAGCAAACTGAAAACCAGTTTCCTCACGTCGATTAAGGTATTTTCCAGCGTGATCGAAATGCGGGGTGGAAATCTCGCCGGCCATTCGCGCCGCGTGGCTGACATGGCGCGCAAGATTGCACTCAAAATGGGACTGGGCGCGCAGGAAGTGCAAGAGATCTTCGTGGCGGGATTGATGCACGACATCGGCAAAATCGCGTTTTCCGACGACTTGCTGACCATGCCGGTCAACACGATGAACGGCGAACAACTAGGCCAATACAACAAACACCCGGTACGTGCCCAGCAACTATTGACGCCGCTGGACGACTTGCGCGGCGCTGCCACGATTTTGCGCTCGCAACTGGAGCGATTTGACGGCCAAGGATTTCCGGACGGTCTGTCGGGCTTTAATATTCCGCTGGGCGCGCGCATTCTGGCGCTGGCCTCCGACTACGACAATCTGCAAACTGGCACGCTATTGCAGCGCCGGTTGCGCCCGGATGAGGCGATGCCCGCGATTCTGCAGGCGCGTGGCAAGCGTTACGACCCGCAGGTGGTCGCCGCTTTCCAGGAAGTCATGAGCGGTAAAATCGCCGATGCCCCGCAAGATCTTGCACTGCAGGCACGAAACCTGTTGCCGGGCATGGTGCTGTCGCGCGATCTGATCTCCCATGACGGTTTTCTGTTGCTATCGGCGGAAAACCGACTCGATGAGCGCGTGATTCGGCAGATCCTGGAGTTCGAAGAATCGGCCAGCACGCGGCTGACTATCCACGTCTATTCGAACCGGAGGGCATGATGAGACGCTTTTTGCTGGTAGATGATGAAATCAATGTGCTGCATGCATTGCAGCGCACGCTGCGCCATCATGTGCATGAGAAGGATTTGCACATCGAGCTTTTTACGGAACCGCAAAAAGCGCTGGAACGCTGCGTCGAAGCCGCATTCGATCTTGTCATCTCGGATTACCGGATGCCAGAGATAAATGGCGTGGATTTCCTCAAGACGGTCAAGCTGATCCAGCCGGACGCGGTGCGCCTGATGCTCTCCGCATCATCGGAGCTGCAGGGTGTGCTCAATGCCGTTAATGAGGCGGAGGTGTTCCGCTACATCACCAAACCGTGGCAGGTGCAGGAACTTGAAGACATCATCCGTCTGGCGTTCGCACACCACGACAAGGTCCTGGAAGACCGCTCCCTGGCGGATCAAATGCGCGTGCAGCGCGGTGAAATGTCGGCACAAGAAGTGGAAGCCAAGCGCCTGGAAGAGCAGGAGCCCGGCATTACGAAGGTCAATTGGGGGCCAGACGGGTCAGTTTATCTGGATTGATCCTGAAAACGGCTGGCCGACGAAAAATCCAGGTTGATATTGTTGCTGAACAAGGTCGCGCATGCTACACACTCTCCGGTGGCTCGACCGGCAACCGTACCGTGAAGCGCGTGCCTTTGGCGACTTCGCTCTCCACCTCGATCCTGCCGCCGTGCTTTGTCACGATGCCGTAGGCCAGCGACAAGCCCAGCCCGGTGCCGCTGCCAACCGGCTTGGTTGTGAAGAACGGATCGAAGATGCGGGACAGGTTTTCCGGCGGGATGCCGGCACCGGTATCGCCAATTTCGACCCAGACCCAGTCGCCTTCCCAACCGGTGCGCACCGTAATCACGCCGGATTCCTTGATCGCATGCGCTGCATTGATCAGAAGATTCATGAATACCTGGTTCAACTGTGAGGCCAGGCATTTGACCGGCGGCAGGTTGCCGTACTGCTTGATAACCCTGGCCTTGTACTTGATTTCGTTGTTGATGATATTGAGTGTGCTGTCCAGTCCATGATGCAAATCGGCGATTTGCCAGTCGCTTTCTCCGACGTGCGAAAAATCCTTGAGCGCTTGCACGATGTCCTTGACCCGCTTCAAGCCATCGATCGATTCCTTGACCAGATCGGTGACATCGTCCTTCAGGAATTCGAGGTCGGCTTGCTTTTTGAGTTGCGCAATGCGCGCTGCCAGTGCCGGATTGGCCGGCAAGGCAGCCACCGCTTCGTCATAGCCGTTAATCGCCATAAACAGCGTATCGACGTAGGTGCGCAGTGTGCCCATGTTGGAATTAACGAAACCGACGGGATTGTTGATTTCATGTGCGATACCGGCAGCCAGTTGGCCAATCGAGGCCATTTTCTCCGATTGCAGCAACTGCGCATGCGCTTCCTGGAGTTTCTGGATCAGGGCCTGCTGCTCTTCGCCCTTACGCTTTAATTCTTCTTCCATGCGCTTGCGTTCGGTGATATCTGTCAACGACCCGATCACTTCCAGCGGATTGCCGTTTTCGTCGCGAATCAGGCGCAGCGTATCGTGTATCCACACATAGTGCCCGTCGTGGCTCTGGAAGCGGTATTCGTAGGTGCGCTGGCCGCCGACGAACACGTCGGCCAGGCTGGAGAAGATCCTGGGGATGTCGTCCGGATGGATATGATTGAACCAGAAATTCGGATCGGCCACCATTTCCTCCGGCTGATAGCCCAACAGCCGCGATACGTTCCCGCTGACAAAGGTCATCTTGAAGTCGCCGGTCGGTACGCTGCTATAGATGATGACCGGCGTATTGTCGACTAAATATTGCAAGCGCGGGTTCGACTCGGAAGCAACCGTAGCAGCAGGCGTGGCAGCCCTCTGATTTCCGCGCGTATTGAAAGAGTCAAAGTCTTCGAATTCCATCATCGTCTTCGTTGTGTGATTATGATGAACTGTTCGACCCCTATTCCGGCCCCAGCACCCGAAACACTTCTTCCAGCGTAGTCATGCCGCGGCACACCTTGTCAAACGCGTCGTCGCGTATGGTCTTGAACCCGTGCGCATACGCATATTGGGTGATTTCTGTCACTGCCGCCTGGGTAGCGATCAGGTGACGCATCTGGTTGTCGGGCGAAAGCACTTCGTACAGTCCGAGGCGGCCCTTGTAGCCCGAGTTATAGCATACCTGGCAACCGCTTCCCTTGTAAGTGGTTGGAATACCTGCCGCAAATGCGCCGCCCAGGCGTTTCAGCAGTTCCGGGTCCGGCGCAGCAGAGGTGCGGCAGCTGTCGCATATCTGGCGCACCAACCGCTGCGCAATGACCGCTTCCAGTGCGGTCGCCACCACAAAAGGCTTGAGTCCTAAATCAAACAGCCTCGAAATGGTGGCAATGGCCGAATTCGTATGCAGCGTCGAGAACACCTGATGGCCGGTGAGTGCGGCGTGGAACGCCACTTCGGCGGTTTCGAAATCGCGGATTTCTCCGATCAGCAACACGTCCGGGTCTTGCCGCAGGATTGAGCGCAAGACCAGGGGGAACGTCAGGCCGATCTTCTCGCGCACCAGGACTTGACCGGCGGTGTCCAGATAGTATTCGACCGGATCTTCGATCGTGATGTAGTTCTTGCCGGGCGTGGCATTGCTCTGCAACAAGCTGTAGAGCGTGGTGGTCTTGCCGCTTCCGGTGGGACCGGTGGCCAGTACGATGCCTTGTGGCTTGTCGTTGGCGTCGCGGATCTTGGCCAGGTCGCCGGCACCGAATCCCAGGGCTTCGAGACTGAGGACCGCGGAGTTGCGGTCGAGAATGCGCATCACGATTTTTTCGCCATTGATGGTCGGCAGCGTCGAGATGCGCAAATCGACTACACGCTTGGGCGTCTTGACCGTGATGCGGCCATCCTGTGGCCGGCGCCGCTCGGAGATATCGAGTTCTGCCATTACCTTGATGCGCGAAACGATGGATTGATGCATGTTGTGCGGAATCTGCATCTTGTCCGCGAGTACGCCGTCGATGCGCAAGCGCACGATCACGTTTTTTGCGCGTGGCTGGATATGGATATCCGATGCGCCCAGGCGGATCGCTTCCAGCAGGATCGAGTTGACAAGACGGATCGCGGGTGGCTCGTCCGTGCCTTGCAGTAGCTCTTCCAGCGACTGGGTCTCGGTGTCATCCTCGATGACGATCTCGATACCTTCATAGGGATCGACTGTGCCGAAATTGACCTCAAGGTCGGTAATGTCGATCACGCCCGCTTTGTAGACTGCATTGATCTTGGCCTGGATCGCATCCATCGAAGCCAGTACCGGCGCGATATCCAGACCCGTGACAAAACGCAGGTCGTCCAGCAAACCTGTGTCTAGCGGATCGGCCAGGGCAAGCGTCAAGCGTTTCGCCTCGACCATGAGCGGCACAATCAGTTGCCGCTGGCACAGCGCGGCCGGCACCAGGGCAGCTACTGCGGGATCGATCGCAAATTCGTCGAGCGTGACCTGCTGGATCATTAATTCCTTGGCCAGCAAGTCGTGGATCGCCTTTTCCGCAAGCCATCCATGGCCGACGATCAGCTTGATCGCGGATTCCTTGCGCTGCTGCTGGATGCGCATCAGCTCTTGCACTTGCTGGGCGTTGAGCAGGCCCTTCTTGTTCAGCAGGATCGCGAGCTGGCTACGGTTGGTCACGCCGAATTTCGCGAGCTGTTCGATTTCTTTGCTCTTGACCTGGTTTTCGCGCTTTAACGCATTGTTTTTCTGCTTGAGTTCATACTGTTCGATTGCCAGCGCTACCGTCACGCGTAGGTCGTCGTCGTTCCATGGCTTCAAGATGAACTTGTAGACCGCGCCGCTCTTGACCGCGCTGATGACGGCATTGACGTCGGCGTGGCCGGTGAGCATGATGCGTATCATGTCCGGCTGGACCGCGCGTGCCTGCTTGAGAACGTCACCGCCGTTCATGCGCGGCATCATGTAATCGCTGATAATGACCTGGAAGAGCTCGCGCCCAAGTCGCTCCAGCGCCTCGAGCGGGTTCTGGCACGTCACGACTTCATAATTCTCTTGATGGAAGACGCGCCGTAGCGCCGACAGCACATTGGGCTCGTCATCGACCAGGAGGATGCGGTAGCGCGCGGGCTGCGCCCCGTTGTTGTCGGCGGGTACCGGTTCGCCGGTGAACAGGTGAGCGTAACTCATGCGGTGCTTTCAGGAAGATCGTTGCGTTCGGCGGCAACCGGCATCCATATCGTGAAGATGCTGCCGCGCCCGACTGCAGTGTCGACTTCGATGCGCCCGCCATGGGCATTAACGATATCGCGGCTGACGGTCAGGCCCAGCCCCATGCCCTTGCCGACATCGTGCGTCGTGAAAAACGGATCGAAGATGCGATCCTGGATATTGGGCGCGATGCCGCAGCCATCATCGCTGACCGAAATGCGGATCTCATTGCCGGCGGCACGTGAAGCAATACGGATCAGGCCGCCTGCATCCAGCGCCTGACGCGCATTTTGCACCAGGGAGAACAATACCTGGTTCATGCGGCTCTGGTCGCATACGATCCTGGGCAGCGGCTGCGTATCGATATCGAGCGTGATATTTTCCGGTAATTGCCCTCTGACGACATCCGCCACCATGCGCACGGTATCGTTGAGGTCCAGCGGCACCGTATCGGTGCAATCGATGCTTGCATAGGCTTTGAGGTTGGCTACGATACGCGCGATACGGTCCGCGCCGCTGACCGATTCTGCCAACAGACCGGAAAAATCGTCCATCACAAAATCAATGTCCAGCGTGCGCCACAGCGCCTGGCCCTCATCCAGTTCGCCACGATGAAAGGCATCGAGGGTTCTGTGCATTTTTTCGACATAACCGGCCGCAGTGCTTAAATTGCTGCGCATGAAGCCGATGGGGTTGTTGATTTCATGCGCCATGCCGGCGGCCAGGCTGCCGACCGAGGCCATTTTTTCGGCTTGGTAGAGGTGGCGCTGCGTGCGCTCGATCACCTCGACCTGTGCCTTGACGCGCTGCTCGAGCTGCCCGGACAGTTCTCGGTAGCGCGCCTCCGATTCCTGCAGCGCCGCATGCTTGCGCTGCAGCGCTTCATAATCGGCATGGACCGCTTCCAGGTGCAAGTCGGATGCCATCCGGTAACGGTAAGCACTTGCCAGGAGCATGTCCAGCCAGGCTGCGGCGGCTTCAACCGGCTCGCACATTACATCCGATGCCTGCAAGTGCCCGATAATCTCGATATCGATGCGTAGCGGTGTCGCAATGACGGCGACGCCGGCAGCCACGCCTGGCCCCAGCGCCACCACACCATCCGCGTCGGTTAGTTGCCAATGTGCGCCGATCAGCCTGGTCAAGGCAGTGGCAAGTTTGCTGCGCGGCATGACGCGCAGCAATGCGGCAAGCTCGATGTCGCGGTCAAACCGCGCGAGCGGATCGGTCATGTCTGCCCTTTCACCGCTGTTACAAATGCGGCACGCGACAGGCCATGCCTCGCACCCAGTGCAAACTGGCTATCGAGGCTATCGTATACGCCGTTCAGCAGCGCCGAGAAGGTTTCCAGCACGCCGGCGCCTTCCAGTGCCGAGGCAAGGAACAAGGGCCAAGGCGCGCTTGCCCAGCGGCTTTTGATTTCTTCCTCGCTCAAGATGTCGGCAAGGTCGCGCTTGTTGAATTGGACTGCCAGAGGCAGGCGCGCCGGATCGATGCCCAGCGTGGCCATATTGGCAATCAGGTTTTCGAACGACACGCCGTTGTTGACCGCTTGGTTGCGCTGCGAATCCGCGACAAAAACCACGCCATCGGCACGCGACAGCACAGCCTTGCGCGTGCCGTCATGCGCGACCTGGCCGGGTACGGTGAAGACCTTGAATTTGACCAGCAGGCCGGATGGCGCGGTAAACCCGACCGGCAGCAGGTCGAAAAATAGCGTTCGGTCCCCTTCGGTCTCCAGTGTCATCATGTCGCCTAATAGTTCCGGCGCCAGCAAATCGTGCAAGCGGATCAAATTGGTAGTCTTGCCGGATAGCGCGGGGCCGTAATAGACAAGCTTTACGGTGAGTCGATTACGCCGGTCGTCCAGTTCAGCCATAACAGGGGGTTGATGCTTTGGAAAGTGTCCGGTTCACCCAGTGCCTGAATCGAAAATCAAGCGTTGTCGATTGGCGCAGGCGGTCGCGCAACAGTGTGGCATTGGCCAGCCCGGTCAGAAAATCGCGGCTGGCATGAAATGCAAGTCCATCCTGGCAAGCCTTGGTGACGGTAATATCATATCTCTTCATCGGCGATAGGAAAGGCGTTTTGCCCAGAGCAGCTTTCATTCTGTAAGGGCATCGACTTCCTCTCAAGTGATCATTCCCCGCGTGGCTTGTGTGTTGCTGTAAGTCAATTATGCGGATCAGACGTGTTTATTGCAAGTTGCGGCACGTCCTGATGCCTTCTTTCCTGCAACAGGCGCATCGTCATGCGACTGGCAGCGGGCGTGACTCTTTGTCATGACATGGCGCAAAATGTCGTATGCAGGTGGCATCCATGATAGCGGCATTGCGATGGTGGAGCGACGACATTCGGCAGCGCCTTATCGCCGTTTCTGCCATACATCCCGGGAGTGCAGCATGGCGGTGAACCGAATGGAATACGATACTTTTGGCCCGATCGAAGTGCCGGGCGAGCGGTTGTGGGGCGCCCAGACGCAGCGCTCGCTCGAACACTTCCGGATTTCAAGCGAGCGCATGCCGCCTGCGCTGATCGTTGCGCTGGCATCGATCAAGCGCGCCTGTGCCCTGGTGAATCGCGATCTGGGCCGGCTCGACGCCAGCAAGGCGAATGCGATCATGCAGGCTGCCGAGGAAGTCGCCACCGGCCGGCACGACGCCGAATTCCCGCTCTCGGTATGGCAGACCGGCTCTGGCACGCAAAGCAACATGAACATGAATGAAGTGCTGGCGAACCGCGCTTCCGAATTGCTTGGCGGCGTGCGCGGCCAGGGCCGCACCGTACATCCGAATGACGACGTGAACCTGGGGCAATCGTCCAACGATATTTTCCCGACCGCCATGCATGTGGCCGCGGCGCTCGGTATCGCCAACGGATTGCGGCCGGCGCTGCACGCGCTGCGCGCGACGCTGGATGCGAAAGCGCACGCTTTTGCCGATATCGTGAAGATTGGCCGCACCCATTTGCAGGATGCCACGCCATTGACGCTGGGACAGGAGTTTTCCGGCTATGTCGCGCAACTCGATCACATTGAATGGAGCATCGCCACCGCATTGCATCCGCTGTATGAACTGGCGGCGGGCGGTACGGCAGTCGGAACCGGCTTGAATACGCATCCGGAATTCGGCGACCGCGTCGCGCTCGAACTGGCCCAAGGCAGTGGCCTGCCATTCAGGAGCGCCGCCAACAAGTTTGCCGCGCTCGCCTCGCATGATGCGCTGGTAGGTGTGCACGGAGTGCTCAAGACCCTGGCAGCAGCACTGATGAAGATCGCCAACGATGTGCGCTGGCTCGCATCCGGCCCGCGCTCGGGGTTGGGCGAGCTGCGCATTCCGGAAAACGAGCCCGGCAGTTCGATCATGCCCGGCAAGGTCAATCCGACCCAGTGCGAGGCGCTGACCATGCTGTGCTGCCAGGTATTCGGCAATGATGTCGCCATCAACTTCGGCGGTGCTTCCGGCAATTTCGAGCTGAATGTGTTCAAGCCGATGATCGTGCACAACTTCTTGCAAAGCGTGCGGCTGCTGACCGACGGCATGGCGAGTTTCGATCTGCATTGCGCGCGCGGCATCGAGCCCGATCGCGCGCGCATTGCCGATCTGATGGAACGTTCGCTGATGCTGGTGACGGCGCTGACGCCGCATATCGGCTACGACAAGGCAGCACAGATCGCCAAGCAGGCGCACCACGACGGCAGCACGTTGAGGCAGGCCGCCCTGGCGCTCGGCTATGTGACGCCGGAGGAGTTCGATCGCTGGGTGCGGCCGGCGGATATGACGCATCCATAGCAGGCCGGGCCCCGGACGGTGCAGCAAGCGCTGCGTTTCTCAGGCAGCACATCTAAAAAACAGGGAGTATAGGCAAAAATATATTGAAATGCGAAATGAAATAGAGGCTGTTGAAAAATACAGGGCGGTGTATAAAAATGTGTCAAACAGCCTGGATTTGCAGCGAGCGCACCAGTTGTTCGCGCAGCCAGCGATTGGCCGGATCGTTGTCCACATTCGCATGCCAGTACAGATAGACGTCGAACGGCGGCATTTCAGTAGGGAAGGGCAGGATCCGGTTATCGAAATGCTGGTTGGCGACTTGCGCATAACGGTCCGGCATGGTCAGCAGCAGATTGGTCTGGCTGACCACCCGGCAGGCGGCGAAATAATGCTGGCAACGCAGCCTGACGCGGCGCTGCACCCCGAGCCGGGACAGCTCGAAATCCTCCAGCCCCAGCCCCCTGCGGCGCGAGCTGGCGAGGATGTGGTCCTGTTCCAGGTACGTTGCAAGATCAAGTGCGCCATGGATGGCCGGATGCCCGTTGCGTACCACCACCACGGTCTTGTCGACGATGATCTGCTGATGCCGGATATCGCCGGAAAGCGGCAGCAGCACGTCGATGGCGACATCCAGCGTACCCGCCGCCAGCTCGCTTTCGAGTTCGCGTCGGTCCACTTTCACCGCGGCCAGATCCACCAGCGGCGCGCCAGCGGTCACCTGCGACGCCAGCGGCGGCAGGATGGTCGCTTCCAGCACATCGCGCAGCGCGACCGTGAACTGCCTGCGGGTGGTGGCCGGGTCGAACTGATCCAGCCCGTTCAGGGTAACCTCGAACCCGCGCAACGCGCG
>DATEZO010000304.1:0-3618 GCA_035255485.1 Burkholderiaceae bacterium | reverse complement strand
AAACTGGTGCAGGAAGGTATTTCCGTGCAAAAGCGCACGCAGGAAATGGCCGGCGAACAGCTGTCAGGCTTGTCCGAAACCGTTGCCAGCATGGCCGAAAGCCTGGGCAAGCGGGCATCCGGCTCCTGGGAAAAGCTGGAAAACGTCTTTGAAGACCGCGTGGCGCAAGCCATGCGTGGTTTGGGGGTGCCGACGCACAATGACATCGAGATGCTTGGCCAACGCATCGGCGAGCTGCATGAGATGGTCAATGCATTGATCGCACAGAAGAAAGGCGAAAAGCCGGCTGCCAGAAAGACCGCGAAACTGGCCAAGCAGCCAGCAAAAAGCGCGGTGAAAAAGGCTGCGCCGAAAAAGAAGGCACCGAAGGCACGGGCGACCGGCCGCAAGAGCGCGTCTGGAGCGGCAAATCGCGTCTGAGGTGCCGCCGACAGCGGCAAGGCGAACTTGTCGACTTAAAAACCGATCTCAGCCGCCGCAGCGAAATCCGTTGTCGGGAACGTCACGGAAGTACAGCTTGGTATTGTCGTGCACTTCCCGGCTTGCCAGCAGTTCTTCGACGCTCCACCATTGGAGTCGGGCGTGCTGCTCGTCCTGCCGGAAGGTGGTATCGGCGCCGACCTCAAACTGGTAGGCGCACACGACATAGTGCGTGCCTATCCCGGCAACACCGAAATAATTGTCGTCGTAGATATGGTCGAATACGCCGAGAAGCTGTCCCCGTCTAGCCGGAATTCCCAATTCAGCTTGCGCGATGCGCTGCAAGGCATCCTGCGTGCGCTCGTTCTTGCGGATGCGCCCGCCCGGAACGAACCAGCAATGCTGGGCGGGGCGATTGCTCCGGTAGCCGAGCAAGACCTGACGGTCTGCATTGCGGATGATCAGGTCGATCGAGACAAATGGCGTTGCCTCTATCACGCGAAGAAAGTTGTCTTTGTCAATGTGCATACGTAAATCCAGGTATCGTCCTTGCCGCTCATTGTAGTGCGTACTTTCTTACGCTCCGGCATAACGATGAAACGGTTTTTTAAGTCTGATTTAAGTTTTGGGTGACAGAATGCTCTCGAGACAATTTCTGTCTCTCTCCCGTCTCCTCCACCTCCAGTGGATTGGCCCGCGACCGTCAGGTTCGCGGGCTTTTTTTATTGGCGGTACGGATGCGCTACGGCTTCATTATGTACGGCACCACGCGTTCCTGTTCATTCGGATCGTTGCGCGCCACAATGGCGCGTACCGGCTCCGTTTCGCTCAGGTTGATCGCTTCATGCGGCATGCCGGGTGGGATGAACAGGAAGTCACCCGCCTCGCTGACGACGGACTGGGACAGATTTTCGCCGTAACGCGTTTCGACGCGCCCCTGCAGAACGTAAATCGCCGTTTCATATTCTTCATGCAGGTGCGGCTCAGCCCGGGCACCTGGCGGGATGACAACGATGTGCATCGACAGCCCGGTCGCGCCCGCCGTCTGCTCCGAGACGCCGACAAAGTAGGGTAGGCGCTGGCGCGTCATGACTTCCTGCTGGGGGCGCAGGGCAACCACGCGCTGGGCAGAGTTCGAATCCGTCATTGCGGTACTCCCGTCATCGGCTTCAGCTTGTCTCGTTTACGTCGAGATGCCCTGACTTTCATCAACCGGTGCGCCGCTGTGCCAGCGGAATGAACAAGGCCCGTGGCGTCACCGCCGCTACCATGCCAATGGAAGGCATAAGGAGTATTGGATGAAACGCAGTGGTGGCTTCACGATTATCCAGGTCATGGTCATTTTTTTGGTCGTCGGCATCGTCGTCTGGGCTGCGGCCAATGCACTCATCGACCAGCGTTGCAGGGACGATCCGGCGGCGACGCTTTGCGCAAGTAGGCGCGCGATACCTGGCAAATAAGCGACGCCTTGCGCAGACCGGGAACAGGTTCCGGCCTGCCACTACCGTCCGATCGCATCGACCGGAATGCCCCAGACGCCGATTCCCTTGGCGCGCGCGATTTTTTCCATCGCTGCATACTGGAACGGTGCATCCGGTAGCGCGATCGCCCATCCTTTCTGCAGCATCCATTCGCTCAGGTCCTGACCGTTTGCACGACAGCTCGCGATGATACTGCCATCCGGATTGGCCGATCGTTTCGAGCAATGCACGAAATCGCCTGAAATCTGGAATTCGAGCGCCAGCGATGCTCGCGTCCCGCACGGCATTGGCCGGATGAATGAATAACAGGTCTGCTCGGTCGGTGGGATATAAATACCGTACAAATGAACGACATTGCCGCCAACCTGCAGCGAACCGTCCGGCTGCACGAAGGCGAAGCTTGATATGTCTTCGGCGAAAGCCAGTTGCATGACGGCCGCGCCCAGCCAGACAGCCAGCAGCGTGCTGCCCTGATGCGTGTTCACGGCTAGTCGAGCGGGACTTCGCTACGGACCGTGCCGACCGTAAACCGTCTTTTGGGCGTGCCTTCCTTTTCGATGGCGATCATTTCCACATCAATGTAACTCGGCGTTCTGCCAGTGGCGCGCTCGAACTTGTCGATTTCTGCCTGAATAGAGATCGCGACGTTTTGATCGAGCGTGCGCTTTGCCTCGATGAATTCTTCGATATCCATGTCATACCTCCGTGTCGCTCTTCATTGTAGCTGGCCGATACGCAAACGCGAGGGGCGATGGTTCAGCGAAGTGCCGTAGCCATGATCGCGGCAATATCGATGGTTTTCAAGCCATCGTTCAATGCCCGGCGCGCCTGCTCACCCGCCCGGTCGCGTCGGAAGCAGACGAACAGCGGCTTTTCTTCGAGCAAGTGACTGTTGAACCGCAGTTGCGACGCAATTTTCCGGATTTGCGGATCGTTGCGCCTCAGGTACTTGAAAACCCTGCGGTCGATCACTGCCAGTGAAACCCGGCCGGCCGCCAGCTTGACCAGATTCTGTACATCGTTATGCGCGATATCGACCGGTTGCTTGTGATCACGCACACGCTGATCCAGCTCGCGGGTATCGATATAGCCATCGACGACGCCAATGGTGTAGCGGGACAATTCGTCCAGGCGCTGTCAGCGGATCGGCATATCGGCCCGCTCGGCAAAGCCGAGGGGGCCGGTGCCAATGGGCATTGACAGTATGCAGTTCCGTGCAACCTCGGCGGACATGTATTCCGGGAAGTAGCCAATAAAGTCAGAGTCGTGACCGGCTGCCGCGATCGTCCGGCGCCATGGGAAAAATTCTACCTGCAACTGGTAGCCCGCCGTCGCCAGTGCTGCCCGTATCACGGCCGTGCTCGCGCCTAAGGCGGGCAGGGCCTTTCCCACGTAGGGCGGCCACTCCGACGACGCGAGACGGATCACGGGCGCTCGGGAAGCACTCGCTTGTGTCGCTGCTTCCGCCTTCGGTAACAGCAGGCTCAGCGAGGCAAGAATCCATTGCAACATACGGTTCATCGGCAAGAATCATTCGGTAAACAATGCGAACCAGGCCCGGGAATGCGATAAATCGTTGACGACGCTATTAGCATAGGCCGATTTGCAGCGGATTTCGGAGTAAGCTTTCGCCTTTTGCTTGAAATCGAGGTGCGCAGGAACTCGGGCGTCATTACCCGGCCTAAGCATTCCATAAGGCAAATAAATGGACCCACGA
>DATEZO010000303.1:0-10393 GCA_035255485.1 Burkholderiaceae bacterium | reverse complement strand
CGCCCAGGAACGGAAACAGCAGGAACAGCGGCGCCACCGTCTTGAACGCCATGTCGGCCGCGACTTCGCGCCGTGCGGAAAGCGGTTGCGCCACCTGCACCACCGTGTCGCCCAGCTGCACGCTGTACACGCGCCAGGCGCCGTTGCGGGTCGAAAGATTGGTAAAGCCCAGCTCCGCGCGCTGCGGCAGCCCCGGCTGTTCATGCGAGTGGTACAGCCGCAGGCCATGCTCATCCCAGATCTGGATCACGATATCCTGCTCCATGCCCGGCGCCTCGAACCGGCCCGGCGGCACCGGCGCGAATGGCTGATGCGGCAAGGATGCTGCCAGCTGCTTCATCTGGTAATCGAAGATCTGGTTGGCTTCCACGCGCGCCTGCAGGTACAGCAGCGCCGCCGCGCCGCCGATACCGATCGCAAGCCCGGCGAACAGCCAGGCCAGCAGCGTGTGCCGGATCGATTTCATGAGAGCTTCGGCACCATGTAGCCGACGCCCCGGACATTCCGGATAAAGTCGGTGCCGAGTTTTTTGCGCAGCGCATGAATGTAGACTTCGATGGTGTTGCTGCCGACCTCTTCATCCCAGCCGTAGATTTTTTCTTCGAGCTGCGGTACTGACAGCACCGCGCCGGGCCGCTCGACCAATGCCTCCAGCAGCCTGAATTCGCGTGCCGACAAGGGCAGCGGCTGCTGATCGAAGGCCGCCTCGTGCGTGAGCGGGTCAAGCGTCAGCGCACCGTACCGGACAGCCGTCTCGGCGCGCCCGGCCTGCCGCCGCAACAGCGCGTGGATCCTGGCGCTCAGTTCATCGAAATCGAACGGCTTGACCAGATAGTCATCGGCACCGGCATTCAATCCCTTGACGCGATCCGGCACCGCATCGCGCGCCGTCAGCACCAGGACGGGAATGCGATTGCCCTGCTGCCGCAGGGAAGTCAGTACGTCGATCCCATCCTTCTTCGGCAAGCCGAGATCCAGTAGCACCAGGTCGTAGACATCGTTGCCGAGCGCCAGCTCCCCGGCGCGGCCGTCCCGCACCCAATCGACGGTAAAGCCGTCCTGGCGCAATCCCTTGCGCACGCTTTCACCGATCATGGCATCGTCTTCAATCAGCAATAGCCGCATGTTGCTTTTTCCTGTCGTCCCCGCGGCATCAGGCGGGAACCCAATATCGTCAATCTCGTTATTAATTCCAGAATAATGGGAGTATAGATAAAAAACCATCAATATGCGCAATGAATTCGACGCAGTTAAAAAATACAGCGGATAGTATAGAGAGAGGTTAACAGACTGCTTACATCCGCGCCAACTGGCGCCAGCATGCTATTTTGCACCAGCCGGCGTAATCCGCCAGACGGTATTGCCGACATCGTCCGCCACCAGCAGCGCGCCGGCGCGATCCACCGCTACGCCCACCGGGCGTCCCAGCGCATTGCCATTGGCATCGAGAAAACCGGTCAGTACATCTTCCGGCAGACCGGCAGGATGGCCGTTGGCGAACGGCACGAAAATCACCTTGTAGCCACTGCGCGGTTTGCGGTTCCACGAACCGTGTTGCCCGATGAATGCGCCACCCACATACCGTTGCGGCAACAGCCTGCCTTCGTAAAAAGCCAGCCCGAGCGAGGCAGTGTGGGCGCCCAGCGCATAATCCGGTGCGATCGCCCGCGCCACCAGATCCGGCCGCTGCGGCTTGACCCGTTGATCCACATGCTGGCCGTAATAACTATAAGGCCAGCCGTAGAACGCGCCATCCCTGACCGAGGTCATGTAGTCGGGCACCAGATCGCTGCCCAGTTCATCGCGCTCGTTGACGGTGGTCCAGAGCGCGCCCGACTGGGGCTGCCAGGCCAGCCCGTTGGGGTTGCGCAACCCTGTTGCAAACAGGCGCGATTTGCCGGTGGCGCGATCGATTTCAAGGATCGCTGCCCGGCCGGTTTCATTCTCCATGCCGTTTTCACCGACATTGCTGTTGGAACCGACTGTTGCATACAGCCGCGTACCATCACGGCTGGCGATGATGTTTTTGGTCCAGTGGTGATCGATCGGGCCAGCCGGCAAATCAACGAATCTGGTGCCTGCTGCGCTGATTTGCGTATCGCCATTCTTGTACGGAAAACGCAGTACGGCATCCGTATTGGCGACATAAAAATCGCTGCCGACCAGTACCATGCCGAACGGCGAATGCAAGCCTTGCAAAAAGATGGTCCGCTGTTCCACGTTACCATCGCCATCGGCGTCACGCAGTAGCGTGATGCGATCGGCGCTGGGCGTGCCGGCGCCGGCAACCTTCATGACCAGTTTCATGATCCAGCCGCGAATGCCGCTACCGGCATCATGCACGCGGGGAGCATTCGATTCCGCAACCAGCACATCGCCGTTCGGCAGCACATACAACCAGCGCGGATGATTCAGCCCGGTCGCGAATGCGCTGACCGAAAGACCGGCGGCTGCAAGCGGTTTGCCGTCTGCGGCCCAGCCCATGGCAGGAGCAATCTGCACGGTCGGAAACCGGCTATGCACCGGCGGCGGCAAGACCGGATGCGGTCCGATGCCTGATTCAAAAGGCATGGTCGCCGTTTGTGCACAGGCAGCCAGCAAGATTGCCGGCAAGATGGACTGCAGTGTGGTTCTGACGATTGCACTCATGGGATAGTGCCTTATGCGGTTACTGGTCCTGCAGTGGCATCCACGATATTCCGAATGTAGCAAGGCGACCGGATTGTCCGTTGATAACGCTCAAGCGTTCAGGCCATGCCTGTAATTGACGGTACCTCTTGCATCCCTATGAAGCTGCGTGCCTTTGCCATATGCGAAAAAACAGTAAAGCCCTTATCCACTTACGCACATTAACCGTGGACAATTCTGTGGATAACCGACAATATGATTTACCAAGTGAATGATTCATAAGGGAATTCATGCTTTGATAAAAATCAAGGCAAGCCATTACGCAAAAGTCTGGCAACCGATCCAAGGGGTTTCAAGAGTCATCGTTTCAAGGCATGCACAAGTGCCTCCAGCATCAATGGGCCGTTGCACTCACTTCCTGTCCCGCAGCCTGGCCGCCCGCAGCCATGCGTCGGCATTCTGCAGCACACCTGCGGCAGGCTTCCGCACAATCCTGGCAATGCGGCATCTGATGCTGCGCGCATTCTTCCCCGCACGCATCGCATGCTTCGGCACAGGCATTGCAAATCATCGACGCCAATTCGCTACCGCGCGCCATATACCCCGCTGCAAGCCGGCAAATTTGCGCGCAATCGATATCCAGGCTGATGCAACGCGCCATTTTCCGGACCTCCTGTTCCGCCAGGCAGGAAGCAGCACAGTGGTCGCATGCAGTCGCGCAGGCGTAACATTCATCGATACAGGATTGATACTGTTCATGCATCATCGCAACCTCCGTTGTCAGTAAATTGATGCCGGCAATCGCACGCCGACAGTAAATGACTGATGGTGCAAAAGGTTCTTTGTTCCCGCATGCGCGCACCGGAATGCGCTCTGACGCCAAGTTTGATCTTGTTTCCGGTCTATTGCCGCAAACGAATCAATCCTTCCTGGGCCAGTGTTGCCACCAGCGCCCCGGACTGGTTATATACGTGGGCAATGCACAATCCTCTACCACCCGAGGCATTCGGGCTTTCCATCGCGAATAATAGCCATTCATCCATCCGGAAAGGCCGATGGAACCAGATCGTATGGTCAAGGCTGGCAATCTGCAGCCGCTTGTCGCCCATGGAGACGCCATGCGGCTGCAACGCGGTCCATAGCAAGCCGTAATCCGACACATAGGCAAACAGGGATTCATGCAGCAGCAAGTCATCCGGCAAGGACATGGGTGCGCGGGTCCAGCACTGCTTGTGCGTGGTGCCGGCATGGCCGCCGAAAATATCGCTGTCATGCTCCGCACGGAAATCCACCGGTACCGGCTGGAACGGGTGGTCCGGAGGCGCAAGCGCCTTCCATCTCGGCAGGCTGGAGACAAGCGACTCGGGGTCGGCCGCGAACGGTGCGGCTTTCTGGTGCAACAGCCCTTCTTCTTCATTCTGGAACGATGCGGACATCACGAATATCCGCCGTCCCTCCTGAAATGCCACTACCCGACGGGTGGAAAACGAGCCGCCGTCGCGCACGCGCTCCACCTCATAATCGATCGGCAACCGGTGGTTGCCGGGCAAAATGAACAGCGCATGCAGGGAATGCGGTCGCCGGTTTTCAACGGTAACAGTCGCGGCATACACCGATTGTCCGAGAACCTGTCCGCCAAATACGTTCGGACTCCCCATGAAGTGGCTATACCCGCGAAATCGATCTTCGCCGACTTGTTCGATTTGTAACAGTTGTAAAATTTCTTCAGTGTTGTAAAGCGATTGATTTAACATTCGTTTCTTTTCTGGCAAAGTTTGTGTTAAAAGGCAACGCAACTATTAAAATAAATATTGCCATAAGGAAATATTGTGCAAAAATAGAAAAATCCCCACTCCACAGACGATTTCCTTTTTGATTCATATACGACCGGCAAGATCATGGCTATCAAT
Organism: Burkholderiaceae bacterium; assembly: GCA_035255485.1. Taxonomy (GTDB): domain Bacteria; phylum Pseudomonadota; class Gammaproteobacteria; order Burkholderiales; family Burkholderiaceae_D; genus DATEZO01. The sequence goes on along the minus strand of DATEZO010000303.1, from coordinate 5,855 downwards.
TTGATTCCAGATATCCCGACACTCGCACCTTTATCCGAAGACCGATTGTTGCACAGCCTCGTTCCGATTGCAGCGAGCGCCGCAAGCGCCCAGCTTGATGCATTCGTAATTCGCCTGTCCGGTGCGCTGTTGCATCTGTCCGAATCGACCATCGAAGCAAAAGAGGCAAATCTCGCTTTCAATAGCGCCCGCATCCTGAAAAAGAATGGCTATGCCTTTTATTACCTGGCATCGGGACATATCGAGAAAGCGCTGCAACGGGCACTCCAGTTTGCGGAACCCTCCCTGACGACAGAACACAATGCCGAGGATGCGGCACTTTCCCTGGTGTCCTACGCTGAAATCGACCGACAGCTCTTACTCGGCAGCATCAGTCGTCCGATCGAACATCAACATGCCGATCAAATGACGGCGCTTGATATCCGGATCGCGCATTTGCTGGGCCGAAGCGAAATGACATCCGCCCAGAATCCGTTCCGACCGGCGGTTTTCATTCAGGCCGTGAATGATGCGTGGTGCGAGTTCAGTCCGGACCCGGCATCCCATTGCCTGGTATTACCGCTCTTGCGGCCGGAGGTATTTTTCGATCTGGCGCCGATCCTGCAGGCGTTGAATCATGCGTTGATTGCCCATGGCATCTTGCCCGAGCTGACGGATAGCTATCGCATCAGAAAGTCAGGCACGCATTCGGCTTCCGAAAGAAACGCGCCTGGCGTCAATGCCGCGGTGCTTGAACAACTGCAGCGCCTGCTTTCACCCAATCAAACCAGCCTGTCGCAACATCCTGGTGCCGGGATGTGCAACGACGGCCAGGCGCGTGCTACCGGCAATCAGTTGCTTGGCTACCTTGCCGACATCCAGGACAGCTTGAGCATTCCGGCTGCGGCAAGCAGTCCGGCCAGCGATCCACAACATGCATCGCTTCTTGCCGGTATCAAGAGCCGGGTACCGCAAGGCACGCTGAGCCAGGTCGATGAAAATGTCATTACGCTCCTGTCAAAAATTTTTGATGTCGTTTTTCGCGATCGGCATATTCCAGCCGAGATCAAGGCGTTGATCGGCTTTTTGCAGGTGCCGGTGCTGAAGGCGGCATTGACCGATCAGGATTTCTTTTTCAAGGAAGAGCATCCTGCGCGGCGCCTGATCGATATTCTGACAAAGTCCGGCCTTGAGTGGGATCAGGCAAAAGGACAGGATGATCCGCTGTTCCAGAGGATCAAACACAACGTCGATCGCGTCCAGCAGAATTTTGACCGGGAAATCACGATATTTTCCGATGTCGTATCGGATCTTGAATCGTTTATCAAGGCGGAGGAAACAGCCTCTGCAAACGCCTTGTCCAAGCCGATTGCGCAAGCGCTGCAGCATGAAAAGATCAGCCATGCCACGAAGGTTGCAAAAAATGAAGTCGCGTTGCGCATCGGCACCGGCGAAGTGGTCGCTTTTGTGGAAGCTTTCCTGGAAAATAAATGGGTATCGGTGCTGACGCTGGCCTACAGTATCCAGAATCTGAAACCGCAAGCGGTGGAAAGCGCCATCAGGACAATGGACGACCTGGTCTGGAGCGTGAAACCGAAAATCACGCAGGAACAGCGCAAGGAACTGATTGCCAAACTGCCTTCCATGCTGCTCATGCTGAACAAATGGCTCTCTGTCGTGAAGTGCGAGGATGCGGACCGGCTGCAATTCTTTGCCGAGCTTGCGGAATGCCATGCATCGATTGTCCGCGCGCCGCTGGAAATATCGCCGCAACGCCAGCTCGAAATCGCCATAGATGTGGCAAAACAGGCTGCTGAAAGACGATCGCAACTGCGTGCAAACGCACATCCGGAACCTGAACCGGATCAATTTACTGAAAAAACCCGGACGCTGGAACGCGGTGCATGGCTTGACTTTACCAACAGCGACGGCACAGGAAAAAAAGTAAAACTGGCATGGGTCAGCCCTTTGCGCAGCCTGTTCATCTTTTCAACCAGGGAAAGGCAGGAGGCCTTTTCCATCACCGCAGAGAATCTTGCACAGGCCTTTCGTGAAAATCGGGTGCAGATCCTGCAGTCAGGCGGACTGGTCGGCCGTGCGCTTGCAGAAGTGCTCGCCAATCCGGGCGCAAACGATGCAACCATGGCGGAACAATCGGCAGCCTAGAAAAAGCAGCCGCAAAGAAATGTCACTGCCTGGAAGCTTCCGCCGCGAACCGAGTAGGAAGCACCTCAAGCATCGATATGCGCAATCAGCGGCAGATGGTCCGACGCAATGCGGGCCAGTCCTGTCGCATGCACCTTGACCTGCACCAGGCGGTGCCGGGGCCTGATCCAGATGCGATCCAGCGCGAATACCGGCCATGACGATGGAAAGGTGGCAGGTGCCGGAACCGACTGGAAATGCGATACCAGGGAACGCAGGGCACGGCCCCACACGAACCATTCATTGATATCGCCCAACAAGATAACAGGCATCTGGTGCGTGTCAAATACCTGAAGCAGGCGGCGAATCTGCGCACGCCGTTCGGCAGGCCGCAATCCCAGATGCGTGGCAACCACGCGCAGCGAATGGCCATGACAGTCGACATCCGCGTCGAGCGCACCACGCGGCTCGCGGCTGCCGAAGGAAAGATCAATCGAGCGCACCGCGTGGATCGGATAACGGCTCAACACCGCATTGCCATAACGGCCGTTTGCGCCATCATACGTTGGCCCCTCAGCGACAAAGAACCCGGTGGCTTGCTCAAGCATGGCGAGCACGTTCGGGATTCCCTGCCCGCCAAGCGGCACTTCTTGCAATGCGATGATGCCAGCCTGCATCTCGCGCAATACGTCGGCCACGCGTGCCGGAGCAAACTGGTGGTCCGTTCCCACTGCCCCATGGATGTTGTAAGTTGCAATCGTCAATGGCCAGGGGCTGACTGCTTGACTTTCCTGTGGAAGGATCGCCGTATGGGCTGCGGCGATATGGTTCATCACGCTGCATGATCCTTGTTGTCGCCCAGCAGCCGCTGCAGCCCGATCGCGGAGCCAAGCAGCAACGCCGTTACCAGCCCGAGCACAGTGACAGTGCCAATACTCGGATTGCGCACTGCTTCGGCAAGGTGGTGGACGAAAGTTACCGTGATGACAATCCCTGGGCTCATTCCTATCAGGGTGCCGAGCAGATAGTCACGGAAGCGGATGCCCGATGCGCCCGCGATGACATTGACGATGCTGAATGGCGCGACCGGCAGCAGCCGGATCACCACCATGGCAAAAATGCCGCGTTGCGCGATGCGGCGGCTGAGTTTCTGAATACGCGACCCGACCATCCGATTCACCGTATCGCGTCCCAGCCAGCGCCCGACTCCATAGACAGTCGCTGCGCTCAAGAGCGTCCCGGTGATCGCGTAAATTGTCCCCAGCACCGGTCCGAACACAATCCCGGTGACTGCTATCAGCATGGTCACCGGTACCACGAGCAGGCCGGCGACGACATAGCTTGCGACCACGGCAACCGGCGTAAAAGGCAGTGCCTGCAGACTGTGCGCGAATGTCACCAGAGCAGCCAGGTTCATCCAATCCCTGAGCGGGGTCCAGCGCCATGCAATTGCCAGCGAGGCCAGCGCAATTGCCAGTATCGCCATGCCGATCATGCGCCGCGGCAATGGCTGCTGCGTTTCCCTGGGCAGGAAGTAGGCGGCGAACTCATCCGGTTTCAGCGGCCGCTCCGGATCAATCAATGCGGAATCCGGGATCAAGGCATCCAGTTCGGGGGGAAGGGGCGGCATCAAGCGATGCAATGTCCGGCCCGGCTGTTGCAATGCATCGATGGTGGAAATCAGGCTATTGCTCCGGCGTGTTTCCCTCTCCACCACCTGCTGCGGCATGGCCAGATGCTCCGCCAGCAAGCGGCTGCGCAGATGGGCGATGGCATCCCGGATGCGCGATTTTTCCGCCGGACTACCCTGTGCTTCGATTGCCAGATTGCATTCGGTATCGAATGCCATCGACCGACTGCTCAGGTTTGCCGAACCAACGCAAAACAGATCGTCATCGACCGTGAATACCTTGCTATGCACATTGAGGCAGGTATCTCCCAATTCCGGAATATAGGGCGCGTACAATCGGTACTGGTCGTATTTATCGGCAGCAACCAGTTGCTGATGGAGTCGCGCACGCAGCACCCCCATGGTTGCCTTCTCCAGCCAACCGCTTTGCGTCTGCGGCGACACGATCACGACTTCGGGGCCGTCCGGCTCCATTAGCCGTGCAGCCAGTGCATTGCCTATCAAGCCTGATGTGAAATACTGGTTTTCAAAGAACAGATAGCGATGCGCTGCGGCAATCGCATCCAGATGCAGCTGTCGCACTTCATGCACGCCGGAATGATTTTCGAACGCCGGTTCGGTACGCGCAATCGCCACATCGATATCGGCAAGATCCACGGGAATTTCCGCAGGCCAGAGATCATGCCCGGCATCGCGAACACCCACAGGCGCCCGCCCGGTCGCGCGCTGCCAGCGCCAACGAGCAAGCTTGCCAAGCGACTTGGCGACCTCACCATCGACAATGGATTGCACATCATGAAAAGGCGCATGCGGCTTGCCATCGGCATCGCGGCGTAAAGGCGCGTCGTGCGCATGTTCCGGTGTATCCCATCGACAACGGGTCAGATCCAATCCACCGACAAAAGCGACAGCATCATCAACGACCACGACCTTTTGATGATGTGAAGCACCGACCGGATGCCTGCCGTCCATGCAGAATTCAAGCCTTTTGTGTGTGCGCCAGCTGAACTTGTAGATGGGAAGCCATTCTCTTTCGAGCGCGTAAAGCATGGCGAAATCCCAATTGAGCACATAGGCATGCAGCGCAGGCCGCTCTGACACAACCGCATGCAAAAAGTCGCCCAACGGTTCGGGATAGCCATCGCAGGCGCCGCCCGGGACAAGATGCGTTCGGCTGTCAATGTCCCAGCTGAGAATGAAGATGCTATGTCTTGCCGCACGAATGGCGCTTCGAACCGCACGAAAATAAATGTCCGCATCCACCAGCAAGCTGAACCGGTTCGCATAGTCGATCCGCCAGCAATTCCGCCCCGGCTGCAGCACACCGGAAGAAGCCGCAAAAGGAAATGCACCGTGTTCCTGTGCCGCCATAACCTGTTGGACCTTGAGGATTATTAATTATTGGTTCGACGGGGGATTACCCGGTTGGTTTCGCTTGAGCTGCATGATTGATTTTACCGTGTGCTATTGCCGGCGCAATACCAGTAAAAAACACTTAAAGACGCTGGAATGACATAAAGCAAATTGGCCGGATGCACTTCAACGGCGCAACTATCAATAGGGCACGATGCACTCTTGACTGCATCGTGCCCTATTCTCGCCCTCTCCCTCTGGGAAAGGGCGGAGCCGGGACTTTGAATGGCATACCATTCGCCAGCGGAGCGGCACAGGCCTACCAGCTTGTGCGCGCACGGCAAGTAAAGGGATCCGGTTCCAACCCTGTTCGTTCCGGATCTATAAATTTCCTGGCGCATCAACCGGAACAACGGACACCGATGCAAATTTATATGGATTGGCCCAGTCCCATATTTCCGACATGGTGCGGCGTACGAAATGCGATATAGCCCAAGGACATTTCATTGCACGCCCGATGCCAGCCGTTGAACTGGTGGACTGGATCGAGTCGTGGGACAGACGTGTGCAGCACTGGTCACCGGCTATTCCATAAATAGTAGAGGATTTTCACCTCCAGGTAAGTACGCCGTGCCGGGTGCACATGAAAAAGCCCAGTCAAATCAATGACTGGGCCGAGTTGTTTACAGCTATTGCGTTATTCCACCTCAAAACGGGATTTCGTCGGTATATTGCCGCCCGCCCTTTT
>DATEZO010000302.1:0-6742 GCA_035255485.1 Burkholderiaceae bacterium | reverse complement strand
AATTCTCTGCAGTTCTTTACACGCGCCATGGATGCCGCCGTACAAGAACGATCGTTTCTCGAGTCTGCCCTCCGCACCGCGATCGAACGGTCTGAGCTGGAATTGCATTATCAGCCGCAGGTGGACTTGCGAACCGGGCGCGTTGTCGGCGTGGAGGCGCTGGTGCGCTGGCACCATCCAAAACTAGGTAATGTACCGCCCAGCCAGTTCATTGCGATCGCCGAAGAATGCGGAATGATTAATCCGATCGGGAAATGGGTGCTACGCACGGCGTCCCACCAGGCGCGCGCGTGGCAACAAGGCGGATTTGGCGACTTGCGCATGGCCGTGAATATTTCTGCCCGCCAGTTTGCACAACCGGGGCTGGTCAAATTAGTCGCGAGCGTCCTGAATGAGACGCAGTTGCCAGGGCACCTTCTTGACATTGAACTGACCGAGCGTCTTATCATGCGTAACGTGGAGCACACGATTGAAACACTGAATGCCTTGCGTGTACTTGGCGTGCAATTGTCTATTGATGACTTCGGGACTGGTTACTCCAGTCTCGCTTACCTGAAGCGTTTCCCGATTAACGTGTTGAAGATCGACCAATCATTCGTACGCGAGATTCCACACAATGCCAATGACGCTGCGATCTCGGACGCGATTGTCTCGATGGCGCATCGTCTCGGCATCCGGGTCATTGCCGAAGGCGTGGAAACCGAGGCTCAGTGTGAGTTCCTGTCACGTAAAATGTGCGACGAAATACAAGGTTATCTGTTCTCACCGCCGCTGCCAGCCGCCCATATTGAGTTGCTTCTGACAGGCCAACGGCGTCTCCCCGAACATTTGCTCCGTACGCGTGCGTATTCGCACACACTTGATTTGGCCGACAGTGACCCAGGCGCTCTCGCTTAAACGAGCCGGCTATCGCCCAAGTTGAAAAGATATAGGTCTAAAATTCAAAAAAGTTATACTTCTGCAATTCAATTGGATGGGTAAGCCAATTGCAGGCGAATTGGGTTTTGCGGGATACGAACAAAAGAGTGAGCAAAGTTGAAGCTAAACGACACCGGGAAAAGAAAGATCGGTGCCTGGTTGCTATACCACGGCAGGCCAGCAATGAATCGCGAAGCGGTTTTCAGGCGAGCCGAAACGGCGATACGCGTCGGAGAAGAATCGATTGCTCTCGCAAAGGACGAAACAGACCGATATAGTCGGCGCACTTCTGAAATTCGCCTAGAACTCGATATGGCCTGGTTCGATTCCTAGCTTCGACATGTTTTAGCGTCCTGAAGATTTGAGTATTCATGCACACCAACACTGTCGATTGCCGACCAGCGCTGCTGAATACAATGATATAAGCTCGACACATACAACTATTCGAGGGGACGTCATGGAGCCGATGGATCGAAAGTTGCGCTATTTCGTTTGTATAGCGGACTCAAAAACCCTATCAAAAGCCGCAGACGTACTAGACCAAACACAATCCGGTCTCAGCAAACAATTAGCGTTGCTGGAAGCGACTCTCGGGCAAGCGCTGTTTGTTCGTACTGGGCGAGGAATGGAACTGACGGAAGCAGGGCGGTATCTGTACGACGCGGTGCAGCCGGCCTATCGCGACATTGACTTTGCCATCGAGAGCATCCGGCAGCAAGGCGCCGTGCGCGGCACAATTCACCTCGCCACAGTGCATACCTTGAGCTATTACTTTACAGCCGATCTTGTGGCCCGTTTTGTCGGCACGCATCCTCATGTAAATCTCTCAATAATGGGGCGCAGCTCACCTGAAGTAGTTGCCTTGGTAGAAAGCGGGAAGGCTGAAATCGGCCTGACCTATGATGCCGTCGTGGATTCTGACGCGCTTGTGTCATGTCCCTTGTTCGACGACGAAATGGCACTCGTTGTTCGTCTGGACAGTCCGCTTTGGGGCCCGCAAGACCTAACGGAAATTCCCTTGCGGCTGGTCGGCTTTCCTCCGCACTATGCGCTGCGCCGCATGCTGAAAAGCGCAGGCCTTCAGCCCGACTTTGCGGCGGAAGCGGAAACCATCGACACCATGCTTGAACTCGTTTCGTCCGGGTTAGGTGAGTGTATCCTGCCCTCGCATATCCCCGACAAGCTCCTGGCCAACCACGGATTACGCAAACTGACGATCAAACATCCACTGCTACGCCGCCGCGTAGTGGCATTAACGCATGCGGAAAAACCCCAGACATCCTTGATGAAGGAAATCCTGCAGTGCATCACGCAGCTCGCTGACGAAGTTCGGGTTGTTCGGACGGAATAACTGCTATGAGCTGAGATTCATGGCTTTCTGTGACCATTGTCGAGACCATATGGCCTTGGAGCGTACATCGCACCAACCTCGAAAAACCATATTGGAGAGAGATCACATGAAGGCCACCTTCGGAGGAACACGCTGCGTCAGTCAGCGTGCCACGCATGACATGGAGAAGCACCCGCACAAGGAAAAGCGCAGCTTTCAGGCACGTGCACGGCCCGTTTTCACCCCCCTATCTCCAGTGAGCGATGTGCTTCTCGCCGGAGCACATCACTATCTATTCAAGCCGTCGGTTATCAACGCGCCCGTCTATCGGTCGCGCCTGATCCACGGTATCCCTGCGTTGCCGCTAGCCTGAACGCAACTTTCTCGAACAAAATTCAAGGAAACTACTATGCCAACGTCTGCTACGCAGGGGGCGCGCTCGCGCCGTCAACATGTCACGGCTGGATTGGCCAGCATGATGGGGACCACGATCGAGTGGTACGACTATTTTTTGTATGGCACAGCTGCAGCGCTGATCTTCAACAAAATCTTTTTCCCAGCCTTCGATCCCATCACCGGCACTCTCGCTGCATTCGCGACGTATTCTGTCGGATTCTTTGCGCGCCCGCTGGGGGGTATCGTCTTCGGTCATTTCGGCGATCGGGTCGGTCGCAAGTCGATGTTGCTGATCACGTTGCTGTTGATGGGCATTCCAACCATCCTGATTGGACTCATTCCATCCTACGAGAGCATTGGCTACTGGGCCGCCGTACTACTCGTTCTGATGCGCGTTCTCCAGGGCATTGCCGTCGGTGGAGAGTGGGGCGGTGCGGTTTTGATGGCGGTCGAGCATGCGCCAGAGGGTAAGAAAGGCTTCTTCGGCAGCTTGCCTCAAACGGGCGTTGCACCTGGCCTGATACTCTCATCACTGGCAATGGGTGCGGTCACAGGTCTGCCAGAACAGGACATGCTGTCCTGGGGCTGGCGGATACCGTTCCTGGCGAGTGTCGTGTTGTTGCTCATCGGGTGGTTTATCCGAGTGAAGGTCGCCGAATCACCCGATTTCAAGCGCATGGAGACCAAGGGCGAGAAGGTAGAAGTACCGGCGATGGTGGTGCTGCGGAGGTATCCCAAGGAAGTATTGGCTGTGATCGGAGGGCGCCTGGCTGAGGTCACCTGGTTCTATACGGTCGTGACTTTCTCGCTGGCGTATGCCACTGGCACGCTCGGCATCCCCCGCACAGTGATGCTGGACGCGGCGGTATGGGGGGCGGCTGTGGCACTGTTTACCATGCCCTTATTCGGTGTGTTGGGCGATCGGGTCGGCTTCAAGTGGGTCTTCATGGCCGGTTCTGTGGGCATCGTACTATTCGCGCCGATCTTTTTTACGATGCTGCAAAGTAAAGATATCAACACGATCATGTTGGCGGTCGTACTGGCCGTCGGAGTGGTCTATGCAGCACTTTACAGCCCCCAGGGCGGCCTGTTCTCGGCGCAATTTCCGCCTGAAGTGCGCTATAGCGGCATTTCCATGGCGGTTCAGGTCTCTGGAGCTATTGGCGGTGGCTTGGCTCCGCTGATCGCAACCTATCTGCTTACCTACGGAGCCGGCAATACGCGCTACATTGTTTGGTATCTGAGCGCCCTGGGCGTGATCGCCATTGCAAGCACCATTTTCATGCGCCATCCGTCGTGCTTCGCGCAATCAGGGGTGGACCTGGTGGAGGCTGGCCGGTGACCAAAGCGCCTATCGATTACTACTTCTGGATGAACTCGGATTGGACCTATCTCGGCGCAGATCGTCTCGAGGCTTTGGCTGAACGACAAGGTGTGTCTATTCGCTACAAGCCCGTGGATCTGCCCAATGTTTACGCACGCACTGGCGGCATGCTGCTGGGACAACGTGCTCCTGAGCGGCAGGCGTACCGTATCACGGAGTTGCGGCGCTGGTGTCGCAAGCTCGGAATCCACGTGAATCCGCAGCCCGCCTACATGTGCCCAAACGCTGATCTGGCTTCCTGTGTCGTGATAGCGGCCGACCAGGCCAATTTGCCGGTAGCATCGCTTTACAAAGCGATCCTCCATGCGGAATGGTGCGAGGAGCGGGATATCTCCTCCGAACTCACGCTGCACGAGATACTTCGAGCGCAGCAAATGGACGCCGATCAGCTGCTGCGGAATGCCAGGACGCCGCTCGTTGTGCAGAAATATCGACACTACACCGATGAGGCGGTGAAGGCAGGTGTGTTTGGCGCGCCTTCCTACGTTTATCGGGGCGAACTGTTTTGGGGACAAGACCGACTGGATATGTTGGAGGATTGCATCGCAACGTCATGATGGACATCTCAATTTTTGATACAACAGTCCACAAGGAGTACTTCAATGCTTAATGCAACAACCCGACCAGCTATGGCAGGTAATCAACAGATCGTGCCGACATGGAAGGGTGTAGTTCGGTATCTGCACATCACTCCCCGCGCCTTCCTGCCGATGGAGTCATTTGACGAGCTCACTCTCGTTGCGGGCAAGGGAATTCAAGGGGACCGGTACATGATCGGCCAGGAGGCCGGTTTTTACTCACACAAACCGGAAGAGGGGCGTCAGATCACCTTGTTCGAAATGGAGACCCTGCTAGCGCTCGGTCGCGACGCAAAGATTCAGCTCTTGCCCGAGGAGCATCGTCGCAATGTCACGGTGGAAGGTGTGCCGCTCAACCACCTCGTGGGTCGCCAATTCTGGATAGGAGAGGCTCTTCTCGAGGCGACGCGGCTGTCCACGCCGTGTCGTCATATCGAGGAGATTCTGGGCAAGGCCGTCTTCGACCCGCTGATCAATAGAGCAGGATTGAACTGCCGGATCCTGAAAGGTGGGGTGATCCGTGTCGGCGATGTTGTCCGCGAGGCGTGAGATGGTGAAACCGATCAAGCATCTCCAACTCATCGTTCAACAGATCGATGAACCGCTACCCGGTGTGAAGCGGCTGATCCTGGCGGATCAGGACAAATGGCGCCTGCCTGCCTTTCGGCCGGGCGCGCATATCGATTTTTACCTTGGTAAAGGGTTGGTTCGAACCTATTCGCTGTGCAACGATCCGGCCGACTGTCGTCGCTACGTTATTGCAGTGAAGCGCGAAGAGGCGGGCCGCGGAGGATCCCGACATATCCACGATGTACTTCGGGTCGGCGACATGGTCGAGGTCTCCGTACCACGAAGCGGGTTGGAGTTCTCGCATGAGGCCATGAACGTCTTTATCGCAGGTGGCATTGGCATAACACCGTTTGTCTCCGCGATACGCACTCTCGAGCGTGAAGGTAGGACGAACTATGTGCTGCACTGGGCAAGCATGGGGGCGCCCAGCCTTGCCGACATGCTGGAGCCAGCTTTCAAGGCTGGGCGGGTGCACCTATACAACACCCGGGAAGTTGCGCCTCCTGACATTGGTGAACTGGTCCGCGCGTACGGCCAGGATGCGAAGGCATTCTGCTGTGGACCTGCCGCCATGCTCGACGCTTTCGAGGCGGCTGTCGCAGATTGGCCAGAAGAGCGCAAGCATGTGGAACGCTTCACCGCACCAAAGCCTGCACCGACGCTAAACACTCAGCCATACAAGGTGGTGCTGGCAAAGAGCGGCCGTGAGATGGATGTCCTGCCCGAGGTAGGTTTGCTGGCTACGCTGGAAGCCATGGACGCAGATATCTCTGTGTCCTGTGCCGGAGGCATCTGTGGTGCCTGCAGAACGCGATGGCTAGAGGGGCCGCCGATTCATCATGATCGTGTGCTGAATCCGCAGGAGCGCGCGCATGAGGTCATGGTGTGTGTTGCAGAATGTGCCGGACCGCGGCTGGTTCTTGACGTCTAGTAAGTGGCTGGCTGAACGCATGTTGTTGAGCATGGATGAGGTTAGCCGCAAATTTCAGATATATCCGGTGCTCAGTTTGAACTGAGCACCGGAGATAAAAGGCGTACAGGCGATGTACGAACTGTTGGGTGTATCGACCAGCAGCTCCTCCGATTGGATGAAATGCCGGGGGGCGACACATTAGCGCTCGGGTGACAACTGCTGGTGCTGATTCACGCGGTGCACGCGCACTTCAGGCAAGCGCACGGTTTATTACGCATTACGGAAGGACTGAAATCGAAAAACGTTCGGGCCAGCCGGGACCGGATCAGACGCTGGATGAAATCCATCGGCATTCGCACAAAAAACAAACGGCGTTGCAAGGCCGTGATCGACAGCAAACATGCGGAGGCGGTGACGCCCCACCTATCGGGCCGACGATGAAAGTACGGTTCTTCGGCAACTGGAATTCACCGGTGTACCAATCATGCAAGGAAAATTCGAAGAACATCTTCTGGGCGTTCGATGATGCGATGGCACACCAGGAATGCATCCTGTTCCTGGTGCACCTTATCCAGTGTCAGTTCAGGCGCGTTTGGATCCACACGCATGATCCACTCGAGGAGCGGCGGCTTCGACAGCGGAATGATCAGTTC
>DATEZO010000301.1:0-2284 GCA_035255485.1 Burkholderiaceae bacterium | reverse complement strand
CGTCGGATCTTGTGGTGCTGGCCGATCATGCGCGGCTTGAGCGGGTGCTGGGCCATCTGGTTCAGAATGCGATCGAGGCAACGCCACGTTCCGGTACGGTTGCCGTGCGCTTATGCAGGAGCGGTGACCAAGCAGTGATTGAGGTAAAGGATTCCGGACACGGCATGACTGAGGAATTCATCCGCGACAAGCTGTTTACGCCCTTCGAATCGACTAAGGCAGCAGGAATGGGAATCGGGGTGTTCGAGAGCCGTGCGTATATTCGTTTGCTTGGTGGCGAGATCTCCGTACACAGTGTTCCTTCATGCGGAACTACGTTCAGGGTGTCGCTACCAATCCATCAATACGACCACAAATTTGCGGCTGCCGCCGCGTAGAAAAAGGCCAGGGAGATAACCGCATGAGCGGCAACAGGAAAAAACTTCTCGTCATCGAAGACGACCCCGGGCTGCAAAAGCAATTGCGCTGGAGCTTCGAAACGTATGATACACAGGTCGCCGGCGACAGGGAAAGCGCGATCGCCCAAATCCGGCGGCATGAACCGGCCGTCGTCACGATGGATCTCGGTCTGCCGCCCGATGCAGACGGCGTGACGGAGGGAATGGCTACTCTGCAGCAGATTCTGGCGATGGCCCCAGATACCAAAGTCATCGTCCTGACTGGTAATCAGGATCGTGCTAATGCTGTAAAGGCCGTATCTATGGGGGCCTATGATTTTCACCAAAAGCCGTTTGACAGCACAACATTGGGGATGGTGATCGAACGTGCGTTTCACCTGCATGCATTGCAACAGGAAAATCGCCGCCTGCTGCAGACGCAGGATGGTGGGCCAATGGCCGGTATCGTCAGCCGTGACCCCGGCATGCTTAAGCTTTGCCGTAGCGTCGAAAAGGTTGCGCCATCAACAGCGACTGTCATGCTGTTGGGCAGTAGCGGAACAGGTAAGGAGTTATTGGCGCGCGCTGTACATCAGTTAAGCCCGCGACGTGATAAGCGGTTCGTCGCCGTCAATTGCGCGGCTATTCCGGAAACTTTGCTCGAGAGTGAATTATTCGGCTATGAGAAGGGGGCGTTTACAGGCGCGGTAAAGCAAACGTTGGGAAAGATCGAGATGGCCAACGGCGGCACATTTTTCCTTGACGAAGTGGGGGACCTTCCGTTTTCCTTGCAAGCCAAACTGCTGCGATTTTTGCAGGAGCGGGTAATAGAGCGTATTGGCGGGCGAGCTGAAATTCCAGTCGATGTACGTATTGTCTGTGCGACTCACCAGAACCTACAGGATCTGGTCAGCCAGGGGCGCTTTCGGGAGGATTTGTACTATCGCCTTTGCGAAATTGTGCTGAGCGTGCCGTCACTGCGGCAGCGCATTGGAGATTGCACGTTGCTTGCCCATCATTTCAAGAACAAGTTCATCGCGTTGCAGCGCCGTTCTGCATTAGGTTTCACCGATGATGCGCTGGCTGCGATCGAAGCACATACCTGGCCTGGTAACGTGCGAGAAATGGAAAATTGCATCAAGCGCGCCGTCATCATGGCCGAAGGACCGCAAATTACCGCCGACGATCTTGGACTGCTGCCGCCCGCACAAGAAAATGATTTCATCAACCTGAGGCAGGCACGCGACGAAGCGGAATACAAGGCGCTCGTCAAGTCGCTGGCAAGGGTGGATGGCAATATCGTCAAAGCAGCGGAATTGCTCGGGATTAGCCGCCCGACCATTTATGACCTGATGAGCCGGCACGGGATCAAGTGAAGGCAAGCAAGTGAGCGGCCTCATCCACGAGTTTGTATTCGACCGTGCTCGCGCCACACCGGACGCAGAGGCGCTGGTCGACAGGGATCGCCGGCTGAGCTATGAGAAGCTGGCAAGGTACCTGGATCAAATGGCATTGGCATTGTTATCAGCCGGGCTTGCGCGCAGCGAACGCGTAGGCGTTTTCCTGGACAAACGTATTGAGACGGTAGTTGCCCTGTTCGGGACGTCCGCTGCCGGCGGAGTCTTCGTCCCGATTAACCCCCTGCTGAAGGCAGATCAGGTTGCCCACATCCTAACCGACTGTAATGTGCGCATCCTGGTGACATCCGCGCAGCGTCTGCACATGCTCGCGCCAGTACTGCCACGCTGTGCTGACCTGCATACCGTCGTTATCGTTGATGACGTCGATGCTTGGCCATCGTTTACTGCAGCGCGTCTCGTGCAATGGGAAGACTTTCTCTCGGATGCCCGCTCGATAACCCCGCACCGCTGCATCGACAGCGACATGGCAGCGATCCTGTACACCTC
>DATEZO010000300.1:0-6708 GCA_035255485.1 Burkholderiaceae bacterium | reverse complement strand
TCCTTGGCGCTGTTGATGCGCAGGCCGGAGGACAGACGTTGCAGCGATGTGGCCAGGGAGGATTGCGATGCCGTCAGGTTGCGCTGGGCATTTAACGACGCGGCATTGGTGTTGATTACTGCTGCCATGGTGATTCTCCTTGATGAGGCGATCCGTAGGTTCGGGCTCAAGCCTTGTTACATGGGTTATCGGGCAATACTGGAAAAAATTTAGCCCTTCACGATACATTTTTTTCCGGTGTTGCCCGTTGTTGACCCGGGCCTGTGTGTATTCGGATGGATCGGGAAAATCTTTAGTACGTCGCTTGAATTTGTTCCGCGATGAGCCGACGTGGATGTGGCGCCATGCGAACCGGGGAAAGGAGGAGATTGTCTCGCGGGAGATCGGGCGGACAGATTGGCGTGATCGACTGGAGACGAGGTGGCGCACCACGTCGTGCGGCTGCGCCACCGCAAACCGTTATCGTGTTCGCTTCAGAAAGCCGTCGGGCGCGACAGTGACTTGCAATTGGTTCTGGATGCCCTTGTCGATCTCAAATTCCGGATGACCCTTGAGATATTCCCAGACCGCTGTTTTCGGATTGTTGCCCACATCCCATGGGCGATCCTTGAAAAACCGTGGCGGCATATCCTCCACAAAGGTATCGAACACGACGCAATAGCTTCCTGCCGAAACCAGCGGGGCATATGCATTTAGTTCGGCAAGCACATGATCGTGAGTGTGCATGGAATCTAGGCATACCAGCACCCGCTTATATCCGGCTGCGACAGCCTTGACTTGCGCAACCACCTCCGGCGCAATGGACGATCCCTGAATCATCTGAATCCGGCTTGCCATCGGATGTGCTTCGATGGCCGCCCGATTATGCTGGCGAATGTCGATATCGATACCCAGCACCTTGCGCTGTGAAACCTTCGGATCCATCGTTGCGCCGGCCTCGATGGCATCGGACATGTCCAACAAGGCCAGCATCGAGGCGCTCAGCATTAGGGAGCCGCCGTGCGCAATGCCGGTTTCGATGATCAAATCCGGACGCACTTGCCAGATCAGTTCCTGCATCCCGACCATGTCTTGCGGATACTGGATAATCGGGCGTCCCATCCAGCGGAAGTTATAGACGTACTGGCGTGCCATCGACGCTTCAAGCCAGTTTCGGGAAAGGGATTGGAGCTCCTGATCGCGACCGAATGACTCGGTACGGGTTCGCGCTTCTTCTTCAAACTGCTGAATGGGATCCATTGCTTCTATCCTGTCGTTATTTAATCAAAAGGCCTTGCCCCGTGGGTAATTCCAGCACGCGGTAGCCGCGCTTTTCAAACCACGGGTCTTCCGCAAGTTTTTGTTCGCGATAACCCAGCCAGCCATAATCATCGAGGACGAGTACGGCGCCGGGCACCATTCGGTCGAATAGTACTTCCAACGCACCGACCTCGGCATCGGCATTGTTGAGATCGAGATGCATGAAAGCGATTTTCTCCGGTGCGACATCCGCGAGAACATCTGGTACCTTCCCTTGCGTGACGGTGACGTTGGGGGTGTCGGCAAAACGTTGCTTCACTTTTGCATAAAGCTCGCGACTATGCTCCGGCATAGCATGGTGAGGCATGTTGGGGTCGTGATCGAACAGGTCATACAGATAATAATGGCGATCCGTATGGGACGCGAAGTCCACATAATCACACACAACCCGTGCAGTCGTGCCCTTGTAGCACGCTATTTCAACAAAATCTCCCTCCAAGCGCATGCCGTTTCTTGCGCCCCAGGTTACAGTCGCTATGCGCCACAAGATTGACTGCTCGACCTGCGTTTCGGCATGCTTGCGGAACGCCGTCATCAGCTTTTCATCTTCGAGAAAGCTCAGGTTGCGATGATAGGTAAAGAGGTTGTCACCCGTATAAATACCGTTCTGGCCCGCGATCTGGTTGAGGGCATGCTGAACGCCTTTTACAAATTCCGGATGATTGTTCAGTCCGTAGAACGCTGTCGTCAGATAGTTGTGCAAGATATGCTCCGGTCAAGTGCAGGTGTATAACGTTATGGATTCGGTCTCGCCTGGAATGCTGTTATCAGGAGTGGCAGTGAATCGAGAATCGCCCCTGGGACGAACCCGAATTCGGAACGAATCCTCGTGGTGTCGATCATGGGGAAATCGGAAAGCGCACCCTCCGGACGCAGCACGACATCACATCCGGTCAGGTCGGCCAGCCGGTTAACGAGGTCGCGATGGCGAATGTTGATGCCGCTGGCGACGTTGTAAATCCATTCGCTGCCTTCTGGGCCGATTCGCGGCAGCAGCGACAGTACGTTTTCCAGCAATATGTAGTCTTTTGCGGAGTCGGGATCGGACTGCAGTTCGATTCGACCGGAGAGCGCTTCCCGTATCAATGCGAAAAGAAAATTTTCCGATCCATGATCGTGGCCGACAACATTGGACAGACGCGCCACTTTCACGTTCTGCCTGCAGCATGAGCGGCACAGGGATTCGCCCGCCAGCTTGGAAATGTTGTAGAGGTCGGAGGGATCGGACGTATTAACCGCCAGGGATGCCGTTTCCTTTCCTGTGCAACTGCGGCTGTATACGCGGGTAGAAGACAGGTAGACGAGCGAGTCGAAGTCCGCCTTTTCGAGAACATCGGCCAGCACCGAGGCATGTGCTCGCACGGTGTCAAATGGTCGCGATCGGAAGTCAGCCGTCAGGCCGATGCTGTACAACACGTGACCAAGCGGCCGGCTGAATATTTCACTGGAGGTCTTGGGCGGCGCATATACATCGTGTCCGGCATTAACCAGTGAACTCACCAGATGGCGCCCGATGAATCCTGTTGCGCCAAGGACGGTGTATTTCACTTCCGCTCTCCCAGTTTCATCAGCGGATTGCCGCCGTAAATTCCGTACGGCTCGAGACCGCCACGTACGACGGAGCCGGCTGCGACGACGCAGCCATCGCCGATCACGCTGCCATCCAGGAGAATGCAGTTGGCGCCGATCCAGACGTCGTCACCTATGACGATGCCTCCCTTGCTGGCGCGGAAACCCTGGCTGCGAATGGGGATATTGCGGTGTTTGTATTCATGGTTGACCGGAGCAAACGTGCAATTTGCAGCGATGGCCACGCCGGTGCCGATGCGGATG
Organism: Burkholderiaceae bacterium; assembly: GCA_035255485.1. GTDB lineage: Bacteria > Pseudomonadota > Gammaproteobacteria > Burkholderiales > Burkholderiaceae_D > DATEZO01. The sequence goes on along the minus strand of DATEZO010000300.1, from coordinate 3,576 downwards.
CCGTTGCCTGTGTACAGTACGCAGCCGGAATTGATGACACTTTTGGGGCCGATAACTAGATCGCCGCTGCCGCCAGCTGGTTTGATCTTAACGAAGGAATCGATGACGACTTCTTCATCGATGATGATCCTTGTCCCGCGCACCGAGTCTTCGATATCCGCCAGAGCTGAAATCTTTGCCGAGGGGTGAATTTCAATCATTTCAACTCCTGCAGTAATGGCAAGGCTCGGTCCTTGTCGGAAATCAGGCGGTTGCCGCAATGGGGCCATTGAACTCCGAGAGAGGGATCGTCCCAGCGCAGACCGCGCGCGGCATCGCGATGGAAGGGGGCGGTCATGGCGTATGACATTTCGGTGTCCGGGACCAGTGTCTGGAAGCCATGCGCCATTCCGCACGGGATGTAGATCTGGCGACGGTTGTCGGCGGACAGTTCGGTGCCGAACCAGCGTCCGAAGGTCGGCGAATCTTGCCGCAGGTCGACAATCACATCGAATACTGCCCCTCGCGTGGCGCGCACGAGCTTTTCTTCCTCATGCGGAACTGCCTGGTAATGCAGGCCGCGTAATGTGCCGGGGTGCGGGTTCCACGATACGCTCTGCTGGATGAAACGCGGGTTCAAGCCATTGCGGAAGAATTCTTCCTCGCAAAGGGTCCGCGCAAAAAAGCCACGCTCATCCTCTATTGGTTCGATGTCGATCAAGAAGGCGCCGGGCAGTGGCGTTGGCGTAAACCTCATTGCATGACCTCGACGGTCGGGATCGGCAACACGAAGCGGCCGCCCCAGTCACGTATGCCCGCCATCTGCTGCATCACTTCGTCCTTGATATTCCATGGCAGGATCAGCAGGTAGTCGGGCTTGTTGTCGAACACGGTTTGCGGTGCGCGCACCGGGATTCGCGTGCCCGGAAGCAGGCGCCCCTGCTTCACCGGACTCTTGTCGACCACGTAGTCGATGAAATCGGTGCCGACGCCACAGTAATTGAGTAGCGTGTTTCCCTTGGCGGCTGCGCCATATGCAGCGATGCGTGCACCTTTTCGCTTGGCATCTATCAGGAATTCCAGCAATGCCCTCTTGGTCTCGCGCACTTTTTCGCCAAACGCTGTGTAGGTGGGCAAGTGGAGAAGCCCGGCGACGTTCTCCTGGTCGAGACAGGCGGCAACCGCATCCGACGCGCAGTGTTTCGCCCGCCGATGACAGGCATATACGCGCAGGCTGCCGCCGTGCGTGGGCAGATGTTCGACATCGAAGACGCGGAGTCCGGCGTGCTTAAACAGAGGCATGAGCGCCGTCAGCGACAGATAGGAATAGTGCTCGTGGTACAAGGTATCGAACTGATTCTGCGCGATCAGGTTGAGCAGGTGGGGGAACTCCAGCGTGATAACGCCTTCCGGTTTCAGCAAAAATGGCATCCCGCCGATGAAATCATTAATGTCGGGGACATGGGCCAGCACGTTGTTGCCCAGTAGTAGATCGACCAGTCCTCCTTCCGCTGCAAGCTGTGCTGCGGTATCTCTGCCGAAGAACAGCTCCCGGCTCTCCACGCCGATCTTGCGCGCCGCCGCGGCCGTGTTTGCAGTCGGCTCTACTCCGAGGCAGGGTATGCCGGCCTGGACGAAATACTGCAACAGGTAACCGTCGTTGCTTGCAATCTCGACCACCCGGCTGGCAGCATTGAGGCCGAAGCGCGGGATCATCGCCTCCACATAGCGGCGCGCATGCGCCAGCCAGGAACTGGAGTAGGAGGAGAAGTAGGCGTAGTCGTCGTGAAAATGGGTTTCGGCCCGCGCCACGTCTGCTAGTTGCACCAGCCAGCAGCGATCGCACACCAGCGCATGGAGCGGGTAGAACATTTCGCCGCGTTTCGCATCCTCCTGCTTGACGAAAGCATTGGAGATCGGGGAAAGGCCGAGATCGGCAAAGGTATGCGTGAGCGGTGCGCGGCAGGCGCGGCAGCAGGTCGACGTAGCGGTCATGAGCAAAATTGATCCAGCTGTTGTTCAGTGATGGCCCGTGCTGCAGACGGATGCTGCTGTACGGTCCGATACCAATGTGCGGTTTTTTCCAATCCCGTCTCCAGGTTCCAGACAGGCGCCCAATCCAGAAGTCGCCGCGCTTTGCTCGAGTCGAGGTACAGGAAACGCGCTTCGTGGGGTGCGGCGGTCTGCGTTTCTAGTTGCCATTGCAGTTCCGGCCAGTGTCCCTGCAGGCGGGTCAGCACGCTGGCGACGGAAACATTATCGGCAGCATCCGGTCCAAAGTTGAAGGCGTCCGCCAACGTCGTGTCGCCGGCCAGCAAGCGTGAAGCCAGCAGCAGATAGCCATGCAACGATTCCAGTACATGCTGCCAAGGGCGTGTTGCTTCCGGATTGCGAATCAGCAACGGGCGGTGACTGGCAACAGAGCGGGCGGCATCGGGAATCAGCCTGTCTTCGCTCCAGTCGCCGCCGCCGATAACATTCCCTGCCCGCGCCGATGCAAGCAACGGGCCGCCGCTTGTGAAGAAACTCTTGCGATAGCTTTGCGTCGCGAGTTCGGTCGCGGCCTTGCTTGCGCTGTAAGGGTCGTTGCCGCCGAGCGGGTCGTTTTCCCGATAGCCCCATAGCCATTCCCGGTTCTCGTAGCACTTGTCGGTGGTGACGATCACGACCGCTTTCACGCTGGGGCAGGCGCGCACCGCTTCCAGCACGTGCACTGTTCCCATCACGTTGGTGGACCAGGTCGCTGCCGGTTCACGGTACGACAGTCGCACCAGAGGCTGGGCCGCAAGGTGGAAGACTACTTCTGGAGACGCTTCCCGCATTGCGGTGGCCAATGTTGCGGCGTCGCGGATATCAGCCACAATATGCCGCTCCAATGTGCTCTTCACATCGGCCAGCTCGAACATGCTGGGCACAGTGGACGGCGCCAGCGCATAGCCGGTCACACGCGCTCCCATGCGTGCCAGCCAGAGCGCCAGCCATGAACCCTTGAAACCGGTATGGCCGGTAAGGAAAACCCGGCGCCCCGAATAAGCGGCCGGCAGGGAATGCATTCCCGTCATTTCCAAACCTTCCAAGGAGCTTGATCCGATTGCCACAGGTCTTCCAGCATGTTTTTTTCGCGCAGCGTGTCCATTGGTTGCCAGAAGCCGTTGTGTTCAAAAGCGCGCAACTGGTTTTCCGCAGACAGGACAGTCATCGGTTCTTGCTCCCAGCTGGTGGCGTCGCCCGCAATCAGGTCGATGGCCTTGGGGTGCAGGACGAAAAAGCCGCCATTGATCCAGCCGCCATCGCCTTGCGGTTTTTCCTGGAAGCCACGTACCGCATCGCCATCACGCAGCAGTGCGCCATAGCGTCCGGGAGGCTGCACTGCGGCCACCGTGGCCATCCGTCCGTGTGCCATGTGGAAGGCGATTTCTGCAGTCACGTCAATATCGGCCACGCCGTCGCCGTAAGTGAAGCAAAACGGCTCGTCCGCGGGCAGGTAATCCTTGACACGCCGCAAGCGCCCACCGGTCATCGTATTGGCTCCGGTATCGACCAGCGTCACGCGCCAAGGCTCGGCATGCTGGTGGTGCACAGCCATGCGGTTGTTGG
>DATEZO010000299.1:0-8420 GCA_035255485.1 Burkholderiaceae bacterium | reverse complement strand
CATGGGGTACGGGCATCACCGCCGTATTCACTCGGCACACTTTTTTGAAGTGGCTGATCAACCGGTGGAAGTGACGATGGTCGTGACCGAAGAAGAAGCAGGGCGGTTATTTGCGTTGCTGATTGAAGAAAAAACGCAAATGTTCTTTGTCAAGGCGCCGGTGGAATTCGGGACCATCGGCGAAGCAGACACATAGCGCCGGATGTGGCTAAGTATCGTATTCTTCGCTTTGCTGCCAGTTAGCAATGGTCAATACGATTATTCCGGGTAACGCCATTGATGCGGAAGAACACCATTATCGGTGCTCCCTGCGTTCCGAGCCGAAGATGGGGGTCTGTTCACGAAACGGAAAAATCGTACGCCAAGAGCCATCCCGCTAGTGACCACCTTCATTTCTTCTCTGGGGATAGTGTGCGCAAACGCTTCAAAGCGTGCTCTGTGAGCAAAGTTTTCAGGAGATCGTTAGGACCGAGCACAAAGACGCCAGCAAAGATTGCAATCAGCAGGCTTTGGGCGATTGGCAGCGGTCGCAGCTCGGCAAGGCCATGCATGCCGATCAACATTCCACCGACAGCATCTGCGACGAGTGCGCTTGCAAGGAGCATGCTTGGACGTGACGCCCAGAAAGCACGGCGCTCTCGAACCGACAGGATGGAGAATAGCGCGAAAAACAAGAGCGTCTGGAACGTAAAAGTCTGCAACTGCCCGCTGCCATCACCAAGGTCGAACCGATGCCAACCATACGCAAGCAGTGCAAGGGCTTCCGCAAGCATCAGCAGCCCCAGAACAACGGCAACGTTTACCAATGGACCGATATTCCAGGTTTCGGGGTGTTCTGACGGGCGCACACGGTCCGTTGCCAGTGCAATTTTCACGAAGTCGGTCATGAACACGAGCAACACCATACCCAATGCGGAAATGACAAACTGCCCGGTCGCGAGAAAGGCAAGCACCACAAAACCCGCCTTCAGGATGGTGCGACTGATTTTGTTGACAATCCATGTCAGCACACGCTGGTAGATTGCGCGCCCACTCTTCACCAGATCGATGATGTCCACCAAACCTTCGTGAGTCAGTACCGCGCTCGCGGCACCTTTGGCAACGTCGGACGCCCCACTGACCGCGATTCCCACTTCCGCCTGACGCAGCGCCGGCGCGTCGTTCACACCATCGCCCGTCATGCCAACCACGTGACCCGCCGCCTGTAGCCGCTTCACGACAAGAAACTTGTCTTCCGGGAATACTTCGGCGAAGCCATCAGCATCTTCGGCCACATCGGTCCCGCGTCCTTCGGCTTTCTGCGGCGAAGCATGCAGGTCCGGGGCACGGATGATGGTGCCAAGTCCCAGGACGCCCGCGATTGCGCGCGCGACGGGGAGGGCATCGCCGGTTAGCATCTTGACCCGAATACCGAGCAAGCGTAGTTCATCGATAAGGCGGCGTGAATCGGACCGTGGCGCGTCGTACAGGTAGGCAAGACCAAGCAGTGCAAGCGAACCTTCATCGTCGGCGCGCGCAACGGCCAGTACGCGCACGCCGTTCTGCGCTTCTGTGTTGGCGTGTCCTTCCAGTTCCGCGATGGCGACTGCGTCGAGTCCGGCTGTTTCCGCAATGGTTCGCAGCGCGCCTTTGACACAACGGATCGTTCGACCACCAAGCACAACGGTCGATTCGGTGCGCCGGGTCGCTGCGGAAAAGGGTTGGAACGATACGGTTCGTGCATCGGCTCTCCCCACGTTGTACTCTTTTGCCGCCCGGAGAAACGCGAGGTCGATAGGGTCGGCATTGGCTTCGTTCGAGGCCAAAGCAGCGGTTTGCAGCACGTCGCTCTCGCTGAAACCATACAGCGGCTCTACGCGGCGCAGGGATAGCCGGTTCATGGTGAGTGTGCCGGTCTTGTCGGCGCACAGCACGTCCATTGTCGCGGCATCCTCGATAGCGCTCAACTGAGTAATCAAGACGCCATGACGCGAAAGCTCCATCGATCCCAGCGCCATGCTCACGGTGAACATCACCGGCAGTGCCACTGGCACAGCACTCATCAGCAGTACCAGCGCGATAGGAAGCGTGTCGAGCAACGGTAGCCCTTTGATAGACGAGACCACCAATGTCAATGCGACCTGTATGCCGACAATGACAAGTAGCCAGCGAACCACCCGCGCGACAATCTCTTCGACATGCAGTTTCGGATGTGCGCTAGCGACAAGTTCCGTGGTCCGGCCGAAATAAGTCTGTGCTCCAGTCGCAACCACGACGCCGGTTCCCTCGCCCCGGCGTATCGTAGCTCCGGCGTACAACGCTTCATTGATCGTCCTTTCGACCTCGCGCGATTCACCGGTGAGTGCGGATTCATCAATCTGCAAGACGCCATCAACGAGTTGGAGATCGGCGGGAACGAAGTCGCCGGCCCTGACGCGCACGATATCGCCAATAACCAGTGCGCGCGCCGCTACGGCTTGCCAGGTGCTGTCACGCAGTACCCTGGCCGTCACATTCAATTGGCGGCGCAGCGCGGCCACGGCGGCCGACGCGCGCTGTTCCTGAAGAAAGCTGAGAACCGCATTGACGACCAGCAGCAGGACTGCAACCAGGAGGTCGGCCCGTTTATGAAGGATAACCGACAGCAGCGCGATCAGTTCGATCATCCATGCGGAGATGCCCCAGAACTTCTTCAGAAAGCGCAGAAGGGGATGACGTTTTCCCTCATGGACCTCGTTTGGGCCGTGTTGATCCAGGCGGTTTTTGGCGTCCGAGCCGGTAAGCCCGGTTTCACGGTTTGAACCGAGCGCCAGCAACGTCTCTGCTGTTGTCGAATGCAGCGGGGTACCACCCCTATTGGTATCGGGCGTCGCCATATTTGGTTGCGAACCAAGAGGGAAAGCATTTGGTCATGAAATGATTACATTTGGCGTCAGAGCAGGCAGGTTGAGCAAGGCAAGTTCCGACCGCTACGGATGCTCGGCGAGGCGTACGATTTTTTTCGTTTCGTGAGCAGACCCCAAGATGGGAGTTTGTACATGCCTGCCTTAAAGTAAGGCGGTGACCGAGAGCATTTCGACGGCCGACATCCAGCCTTTTCGGCCGGGCGTGTGGATTCTGGCCTGGAACAGCGAAAGACTCCTTTTGATCCCGCACCGCTCTCCGCCGTATGTCGGAGAGCGGTGCATCGTGCCTACCGCAACGATGCGTTAATCTTTTCCAGTGCTGTCGCACCTGGGCACAAGATTCGCTCGTCCAGCGCATTCAATGGCGTATCCACCGTATTCATGTGCACGTGCAAGTCACACGCCTGAGGGTCGACATACAACAGTCCGGTTATGATTTCACCCAACGCATGATACTTTTGCAAATGGTTCATCGCTGCGACGCGGTCATGCGCATCGTATTCTTCATGGAGTTTGCGCAGGCGCAGCACCGAGCCATCGTGCTGGATGACATCCTGCACCGTGCCGGGCGCGTAATCGGCAGTAATTTCTTTGCCGGGAGTAAAGAAATCGATACGGTTGACCGCTTCATTGTGCTCGCGCACATAATCGTAGCTCTTGGTTGAGCCGGTATGGTTGTTGAATGTGACGCAGGGGGAAAGCACGTCAATGAAGGCAGCACCCTGATGCGCCAGCGCGGCTTCGATCAGCGGTACCAGTTGCGTCTTGTCGCCGGAAAAGCTGCGCGCCACAAACGTTGCGCCAAGCTGTAGCGCCAGTGCGACCAGATCGACCGGCGCGTCGGTGTTGACGACGCCCTTCTTGGATTTCGATCCCTGGTCGGCGGTGGCCGAGAACTGCCCCTTGGTCAGGCCGTACACACCGTTATTCATCACGATATAGGTCATGTTCACGCCACGTCGCATGCTGTGCGCGAACTGTCCAAGGCCGATCGAGGCTGAATCGCCGTCGCCCGATACCCCCAGGTAAATCAAGTCACGGTTGGCCATGTTGGCACCGGTCAGCACCGATGGCATGCGCCCGTGCACGGTGTTGAAACCATGCGAGCCGCCGAGGAAATACGTCGGCGCCTTGCTGGAGCAGCCGATGCCGGACAGTTTGGCAACCTTGTGCGGCTCGATGTCCATGTTGAAACAGGCTTGCACGATCGCAGCGGAAATCGAATCGTGGCCACAGCCGGCGCACAGCGTCGATACCGCGCCTTCGTAATCGCGCCGGGTATAGCCCAGCTTGTTGGCCTGCAGGGCAGGATGGTGCAGTTTCGGTTTTGCCAGGTAAGTCATTGCGCCACCTCCTTCAGCGGGCTAAACAGCGCCAGGCGGGAAGCAATGGCCTGGGTGATGAAACGTGCGGTGATCGGCGTCCCATCGTAGTGCAGCACCGATGTCAGTTGCGCCGAATCGAGCCCGCATTCGGTGATCAGCATGCTGCGCAATTGGGCGTCCCGATTCTGCTCTACCACGAACACATAATCATGGGCTTCGATAAAATCCAGCACGCTGGAATGGAAAGGGAAGGCGCAGATGCGCAGCGAATCGACGTGCAGGTTCTGCTGCGCCAATGCGTCCAGCGCCTCGTCCATCGCCGGGCTGGTCGAGCCGAAATGGATTACGCCGAATTTGCTTGGCTTAGCGGCACGCCGTACGATGGGCTTGGGTACCAGTTGCTTGGCGGTCTCGAATTTTTTCAGCAACCGTTCCATGTTGTCCACATAGACGGCCCCTTCCTCGCTGTAACGCGCGTAGCGATCCTTGGTCGTGCCACGCGTGAAGAATGCGCCTTTGGTCGGGTGCGTGCCGGGATAGGTGCGGTAGGGGATGCCATCGCCGTCCACATCAAGATAGCGGCCGAAATCGCGTCCGGCTTCGAGTTCTTCGTACGTCATGACCTTGCCGCGATCCATGCACCTGGTATCGTCCCACGCAAGCGGCTCGCACAGGCGATTGTTCATGCCGATGTCGAGGTCCGACATTACGAATATCGGCGTTTGCAGGCGATCGGCCAGGTCGAGAGCGGCTGCAGAAAAGTCGAAACACTCTTTCGGATCCTGCGGAAAGAGCAATACATGCTTGGTGTCGCCGTTGGAAGCATACGCGCACGATAACAGATCCGATTGCTGGGTGCGCGACGGCAGGCCGGTCGAGGGTCCGCCACGTTGCACATTGATCAGCGTGGCCGGTACTTCGGCGAAATAGGCCAAACCGAGAAACTCCGTCATCAGCGAAACACCAGGGCCGGAGGTCGCGGTAAATGCACGCGCGCCGTTCCATGCGGCGCCGATCACCATGCCGATCGATGCCAGTTCGTCTTCCGCCTGCAGAATCGCGTAATTGTGTTTTCCTGTTTCCGGATCGATGCGCAGCTTGCTGCAATACTTTTCGAATGCCTCGGGAATCGAGGAGGAGGGCGTGATCGGATACCACGCGCAGACACTGGCGCCGCCCCATACGCAGCCGAGTGCCGCCGCCTGGTTGCCATCGATAAAAATCCGCTTGCCGACCTTGTCCGCGCGCGTGATCTTCAAGCCGATGCCGGCGCAGTCAAGATTTGCCAGCGCATAGTCGCGCCCCATGTGCAACGCCTTGATGTTGGATTCGAGCAGCTTGTCCTTGTATTGTTCGCCGAACAACTTTTCGAATACCTTCGGATCGATATCGAGGAGTGCGGCGAGGGCACCGACGTAGATGATGTTTTTGAAAAGCTGGCGCTGGCGCGCATCTGAATATGCATCGTTGCAGATCTGCGTGAGCGGCATGCCGATCACTTGGATGTCTTCACGGAAGCGTGACGCCGGGATAGGGCGGGTGTTGTCGTAGAACAGATAGCCGCCGGCTTCGACTTCTTTCATGTCCGCATCCCAGGTTTGCGGATTCATCGCCACCATCAGGTCGCAGCCGCCGCGCCGCCCCAGGTAGCCCGCTTCTGAGACACGCACTTCGTACCAGGTCGGCATGCCCTGGATATTGGAGGGAAAAATATTGCGCGGGCTGACCGGCACGCCCATGCGCAGGATGGAACGGGCAAACAGTTCATTGGCCGAGGCCGAGCCGGAGCCGTTGACGTTGGCGAATTTGATGACAAAATCATTGACCGCGTGGATTTTCTGGATCATCGCGTGTTCTCCCCGAGAGAAGCGGCTTGCGCGATATGACTATCACGACACTGCGGGCCTGCGTGGGTTTGTGTGATAAAGGATTTTTGCATGTCCCAGGCGCCGGTCGGGCAACGCTCCGCGCACAGGCTGCAATGCAGGCACAGGTCTTCATCCTTGACCATGACGCGCCCGGTTTTTAGTGTGGCGGATACGAACAGGTTCTGCGTGCGGTTCTGTGCCGGCGCCTTCAGGCGCGTGCGCAGGTCGGCTTCTTCGCCATTATCGGTAACTGTGAGACAGTCCATCGGACAGATATCGATGCAGGCATCGCACTCGATGCAGCGACTGGCTGTAAACACGGTCTGCACGTCGCAGTTGAGACAACGTTGCGCCTCCCTGGTCGCGATTTGCGGGTTAAAGCCGGTTTCAACCTCGATCCGGATATTTTTCAGCGCGATGCTGGCGTCTGACAGCGGCACCTTGAAGCGATGCTCAAGCGATACTACATTGTCGAAGCTCCACTCATGAATACCCATTTTCTGGCTGACCAGGTGCATCGCCGGCGGCGGACGCACCGCGACTTCCTCGCGATGGCAGAAGCGGTCGATCGATACTGCGGCTTCGTGGCCGTGCGCGACGGCCGTAATGATGTTCTTCGGCCCGAATGCCGCATCGCCACCGAAAAACACGTGCGGCAACGTCGACTGCATCGTGGCCTGGTCGACTACCGGCATGCCCCATTTGTCGAACTCCAGCCCGATATCGCGCTCAATCCACGGGAAGGCGTTTTCCTGGCCGACCGCGATCAGCACTTCATCGCATTCGACATGCTGGTCCGGCTCGCCTGACGACACCAGGCTGCGCCGGCCCTTGGCATCATAGATTGCCTTGACCTTTTCGAACAGCATGCCGGTCAACCTGCCAGCCTCGTGCGTGAATGCTTTCGGCACCATGAAGTTGAGAATGCTGATGCCTTCGTGTTGCGCGTCTTCCTTTTCCCACGCGCTGGCCTTCATTTCATCGAAGCCGGAGCGCACGATCACTTTGACATCTTCGCCGCCCAGCCGCAATGCGGAACGGCAGCAATCCATGGCCGTGTTGCCGCCGCCCAGCACAATCACGCGCGGGCCGACTGCGCTCACATGACCGAACGATATCGAGGCCAGCCAGTCGATGCCGATATGGATCTTGTGCGCCGCTTCCTGCCGGCCCGGTACATCGAGATCGCGCCCGCGCGGTGCGCCACTGCCGACGAACACCGCGTCATAGCCCTGAGCCAGCAGTGTTTTCAGACTGTCGATGCGCTCTCCTGCGCGGAACTCCACGCCCATGTCGAGGATGTAACCCGTTTCTTCATCGAGTATTTCATCGGGCAAACGAAACCTGGGAATCTGGCTACGCATGAAACCGCCGGTTTTCTTTTCGCTATCGAATACGGTGACCTGGTAGCCAAGCGGCGCCAGGTCGCGCGCCACGCTCAGCGATGCCGGTCCAGCGCCGATGCAGGCGATGCGCTTGCCGTTCCTTGCAGCCAGTTCAGGCATGCGGTTGCGTATGTCGGTTTTGTAATCGGCGGCCACGCGTTTCAGGCGGCAGATGGCAACCGGTTCGTTACTCTCCGCGCTTTCCACTCGCCCGCGCCGGCAGGCCGGCTCGCAAGGGCGGTCGCATACGCGGCCGAGTACACCGGGGAAGACGTTGGCTTCCCAGTTCAACATGTAAGCGTCGCTATAGCGACCCGCAGCTACCATGCGGATGTATTCAGGGACGGGAGTATGGGCGGGACATGACCATTGGCAGTTGACCACTTGATGAAAATAGTCGGGATGGCCGGTATCGGTTGGCTTCAATGCAATGGCTCCTTTAAGCGCATTTTTGTTTCACGCGCAGCGCATGGCTTTTGGTCATGTGCTGTGCGCTAATAATTACGATGAACGCAGAAATAGTCGCGGCATTTCGCAAACTGTCCGCTACATTCATCCTGCTGGCGACACGAGTCGCGCATTTACTGTTCGGTAAATGCAATTTAAGAAAGAAAAATGTATATTTTGATTGATGTGGGCCAATTTGGCAAAAATGCGTTGGCGTAACACGTGACGCCTTGCTTGTTATGCAAACTATATCATTGCGATGGCACCATGGATGAGCACTGTTTGCAAACATGAATCGTTGCGCTTGCACGTTCCAGGCAAATTGGATTTGTTGCAGGTTCAATATTGTTGTGGCGCCAATTTCGACCATGCCAGTTGCCGGTCGCCCGCCAGATTCCTTGCATCGCCAGTCAAGGCGGCCAGTGCACCGACCCGTTTTCGATTGCGGCACCTCAAGAGGGTGGATCACACACCATTTCATTCCGGCGGCGCATGCTAAATTGTCCCTAG
>DATEZO010000298.1:0-16947 GCA_035255485.1 Burkholderiaceae bacterium | reverse complement strand
TGCTGGAATCTCGCCTAGACGGCATTTTCTCATTGTATGAACGTTGGTTGACGTCCTATCGTAAAGCGACTCCGGTGTTACAAAGGACTCGGGAAATCCATGATGTTAAGTCCTGGCGTGACAATCCGATTACGGCAGAACTGTTACGTAGTCTCTGTTATGCGGAGCATCCTTGGCCGGACATGTGCTCTCCGCCTGTTTATCGCAATCTATTCGCTATTAGTTGGCAAGCCCGGTCGAAACTACCTGTCAATAATCTGAACTACTTTGAAAAGCGGGTTCCCTCTTTTTCGTGCCACGCCGTTTATCGCGCAACCCTGCGGCGGTTGCAAACGTGGGTTTTGGGACGCCGCCTCAGCGTCAAACATCGTATCGGTGAAAGTACTGCAATCCGGTTCCAGATGAAGAAAAATCGATGGGGCGAGGTTAATGTTCGGCAATGGACGCCTAAAGAGCTCGCTTACATGCTTTTGCGCTCTTATGAACCTGGTGGCCGGCAATGGAGCATCCATTCTGATGTGCAATACGCCGTGCACCCGCAACAGACAGCAAGAGTTTTTCACGGGGATTTCATCACGAGCAGAGCCGACCTGCGCGCTCGCATCTTAAGAGACTATATCGGTCTTCTTCACCACTTGACTGGACGTGACAGACATCGTTACCAATTCGTGCCCGACATTGTTCGGCGCGCCCGGACCTATGTGCTCACCTACGAGGAACTGAATTCGGATTCAGGGTGGGAAAGCGCAATCATATTTCCTTCATTTTCACAGTTTCCTGATCAAACCTGCCATTCACCTTTTCGAGCCCTCGGCGAGGCCAGGCTCGGAGGGCACCAATTGCGTGTCGCATCGGTTCGTCTTGGACGGGAGGATGAAATGACACACGTGTCTCAACCGCAAAGAAAAGCTAAAGGGGGGAAGAAGCCGTCCGGGTCGTAAATCCTCGTGTGCCGCTGTCTCACGGATCCGCCGCAAGAAGGTATCTTTCATCGCCGCGTCAGATGTGCCTCATCAAACGCATTCCGCGTGCGATATCGCCTCCAACAATGTGAGTCGAACGTCCTAAAAACGTATGTTGAACGGTTGTGCCGACTCTCTTCCGGCACAACCGGCACGATTCACTGCCAACTGCGTGCTACACGAGGCAAACGCGGTTCACCCGATTCCAGATAACTGATCCCCGCAATGGCTTACTTCTCTTTGCGCTGTCGCGGCGCCGGTATCGGCGGTGTCTTCGGAATGGAAACTGAAACATTTGGCATGTCGAAGGTGCCTTTTACTGCACGAGTGGGTGGCGGCGGTGGCGGTGGAGGTGGAGGTGGATCTTTTTTATCTGACATTACTTGGTCCTTGTCTCGTCGGTGGGGGTGGAGGCGGAGTGCTCGGAACCCGATCGTCGCGGACTAACCGATTCGGAGGTGGCGGGGGAGGAGGTGGTGGCGGTCGCTGCGGGTTTGAATTGGACATCAGGCTCTCCTTTGATAAGAACCGGTTGCGGAATGGTAACTTGTACTGGAAGCTTGACAGTAATTTCGGACGGTTTCATTTCGATCGGCTTGACTACCGCGATCTCCTGGGTTTTATCTAGTTCGGCAACATAGAAGATCGCGAACGCACCAATGCTCGAACAAATCGCAATGATCAAGTTCTTTATTGTGTTTGCATAATGAGCGGACCGCATTTCGTTAATTAGGGTGTTTGCCGTCGCACATTTAATCTGTGCGTTGTAGAGAGCTGTCTTCAGTGCTTCTTCTGTCAAGGTATCGGCGTTGTCCCAATCTGCGAATATGTTGTCACATTCTTGGCGATATTTATGCAGCTCGTCCGCGGTAGGGAGCACTTCCCATTCATAGCCCCAAGCGGCGCGGATAAAGTGGTAGCCGCTTACACCTGCGAATAAACAGGCGGTAACGAACCAGATATAAAACCAAAACGCGTTCCAGCCTGTGGAGGCCCGATTAAGATTTTGAAGTATAAATCCAAGCAACCCAAGGTTCGAAACGATGAGCGCAAGTGGGACCTGCAAACGCGCATTGATCTGCTCACGCACATTGAGCTCATGGAAATAAAGCCGGTCGTAAAAGTCTGCGAGGTGTCGGGGCGGCGCCATGGAATAGTTCCTTTTTGGAAATGCTATCATGCCTTCCGCACCTACTTCTGTTGTCGCCTGCCATCACAGGGGAAGCTACAGAATTCGGAAAATTGTACGCTAAGGTTTTGACGGCCAAGCTTTACCCGGCTTCGGCCGAGCGGTTCGAGAGAGAGGCGCGAAAATCGGCCACCATCTCCTCCTGCGCAGACAGTTTAGCGTGCGCAGCCGCCGCGGCGAGTTCATGCTGCCGTACTTGGGCCAACAATCCCTCAATTTTCGCAGTCGCGACTGCCAATTGTTCCTGCAGTCCTTGCGAATGGACATGCAACACCTCGGCGCGGCGCTCGGTCGCTTGCAGCGCCTCGATCCGCTGGGCCAATCGACGGTTGCTGTCCTGCTCATCCTGCAGGACTTGCCGCGCGTGCGTCAGGTCGGCGATCAGGCGCGCACCTTCCTGGTTCAGGCGGGTAACGTCTTCCTGCTTAACGACGATCGTTTGCTGCGCGGCCCGCAACTCGGCTTGCAACTGCTGGAGCTGCTGCTCGTGCCGCCGCTGGTCCTGCTCGCGCTGCTCCTTGGTCGATTGCCGGTAGTGTTCAAGCGCTTCGTAGGCATGACGGTGCTTGTCTTCAAGCGAGTGCCGGTGTACCTCATTTTCGGCAAGGCGCGCTTCGAGGCCGGACGCCCGTTGTTCCGCGGTGTGGCGCGTGATCGTCTCCTGCTGCAGCACTTCCCGCGTGCGGGCATGTCCGGCGCGCTCACTCTCCAAGGCGACTTCGAACTGCTGAGCCTGGCCGCGCCAATACGCGGCCTCGCGCTGAGCGACGGCCAACGCTTCGGCGTGCTGCTTTTCCAGCGCCGCTTGCTCGACGCGCACCGCGTCGATCCGCGTGTTGGCCTCATCCTGTAACTGCGCCGCAAGCCGCTCGACGAGATTCTGCAGCATCTCCGAAATCGAGATTCTGCGCCCATCAACTCCACCGTCTTCGGTCTCCAGTTCCTTGAGGTACTTGTGGATTGTGGTCTTCGAGCCAGTATTGCCGAGGGCAACGCGCACAGCATCGACAGATGGATGCTTGCCTTGCGCGAGTAAGGCGTCGCGCGCCGTCTTGACATCAGATTTGTAGATCCCAGCTTTGCTCATGATCACTCCATATTTTATCGTACCGTAATACGTGCCACATAATTACATACTAAAAATAGGCGAACAACAAGTGCAAAGCTGAGATAAGTTCATACCGGATAATGACAAATTATCCTGTATGATCGCGGAAATCGGCTAGTCTTGGTCAGCTCGATGGTCTCCGACAATTAAGTTGGAAAATTTGGACTCGCTAGGCTCCCGATTTTTCAAGCCCTAAAATTCTGGCAATTCCGCCGGACGATAGAAAATTTTGGCAGGTCGCCGACGGCCCGTGCCCAGTCTCATTGCCAAAGTTCATCGGCAGTCCTCCCAATTGGCTGCCTCAAATCAAGAATTTCCCACCTCCCATGAATTGGGGATAGCTGCCTAGCCAATGCGTAGGCGAGAATTGCCAAAGCGTAATTAGCACATATCGACAAGAGTGAGGGATATTTGATGACGGCCCAAAATGGCGAAGCTAACGATACGGAGAGCGCAAAGGCCGAGTCGAATGACGTGGGCGGCGTAAGGAAAGCTGTCTTCTTTCTGGACGCGAATATTGCTTTGCATTACCAGAGGCTCGACCAAATTAAATGGACGGATATTACCGACGCCCCTAAAATTGAAATCGTCCTCTGTGCCATATTTTTTAAAGAATTAGAAGAAGCGAAATCCCTTCACGATTCAAAGAAAATTCGGCACCGCGCCGGCGCCTACATCGGGTGGCTGCTCGATAAGTTTGAACACCCGCTAATCACAGACCGAGTATCGCTCGTCTTTCTCCCTAACGAGCCACGGATATCGTTCAAAGCCCATCAATTAGATCCCACAATCGGTGACGATAGGCTCATCGCTAGCGTCATTGAATATTGCGAAAACAACCCGAATCAACCGGTCGACGTTCTTACGGCAGATTCTGGCGTTATTTTCAAGTTGAAATTCAGACGTATTGGTGCGACAGGATTTCCAGATTCTTACAAGCTGACCGAGGTCGATCCGGTTGAACAGGAGCTTAAGCTAGTTAAGGCGCAACTCGCGCAGCATCTGAATCGCCAACCAAAATTGCAACTGTCGTTTGACGAAGGGCGCGGTCATCTGTCGGTAGAAAGAAAGCCTCCGCGCAAAGACGTTGCAGACATCGTCGAAAATCGGCTATCGATAATAAAGAAGAAACATCCATTGTTCGCGATAATAGACAATAACGCTGCTTCAGCAGCGAACACTGATAGCCCGGTGTTTGGTCATATAAAAAACGGGCCGTTCGACATTAGAAAGTTTGAACTGAGCCCAACCGGAATGATGAAATATGAAAATCAGCGGAGCGAGGCAAAAAATCAGGAACTCAGAAAATTTTACAGAGAATATGAAGTCTACTTACTTGACCTGCTGGCTTACCAGGAACGTCTGAATGCCGTAATACCGCTGCAATTGTTCCTTGCGAACCAGAACGGCACGGCGCCAGCAAATCGAATTGAGATTTTCGTCGAATGTGGCGATGAACTGTCCTTTAGCGATACGGAAAAAATTGGCATCCTGCCCAAGGCGCCGACTCCTCCACGGAGATCCGATTCACTAATCGACGCGTGGAACAGCCCGCCTCCCTTTTTGCACAATTTTAGGACCATGGCTGATGTCATGCGCGAAAACGCGCCGGACCGCGACAAGCTTGAAGTAAGTAGGCGGACCGTAAAATTTTTTATCACCCATCTGAAGCATAAGCAGAGTAGAAGCCTTGATCTGATCTATCTGGATTTCGGTTCGATTGATCGGCTTCGGAACGTCACATTGGAGTACCAGCTTCACGCTCCAGAAATCATCGAGCCGGTCAAGGGAAGTTTGCATCTTCGCGTGGAGTAGGGGACGGGTGCGCTCGACGATTTGCTAATTTGAACAGTTACAGGAGACGGCTCCTAGCTCTAAAGAACCAGTCAGTTGTTTATGGCACTGATTAGACCCGTGAAGCGTACCGGCTTGACGCTAGCGAAGAACAAGAGGAATGGATTATGCAAATCGACGGCCATCACACCGCAACATATGTCGCGGCCCGTATCGCAGGATTTTCGTTCGCGGACGCATCCAAAATTGCCTACGCCGCACAATACGTCGATGACGCCACCAATCCTGGCATTGTTCAATTTGAAGATAATAATTCCCTATATTTTCGAATCGCGTCCGCCCATAGGATGATTGACTACAACAATTTCATAGACGTCGAAAATCATCTCGCTTGGATTCCATTTCATTTTTTACCCGGCAATGATTCTCTTCCGGCTGGCCACGCGACAGGCGACACGTTGTCGCGACTAGTATGCCGTCCCGATAGTCATGTCGCTCGAGACATGCTCCGCCGCGCGATGTTGGATCGTGATCATCCGCGAGCCCTATATCGTCTCGGGATCACAATGCATGTTTATGCCGATACATTTGCTCATCAAGGGTTCGTTGGAGCACTCAGCATTGCAAATCAAGCAAACAGTTTGACATGCGGTGATTCGGAACTCGATCGACGCATTCATGAGAGCTCCAAACAAGAGCTTGGCGTTGCGCTTATAGGAAATATCAAACAAGGTATTCAGGTTTTTCTGAAGCTTATCCGCCTCGTTTGGCATGAAAAGAAATGGCCAACCGAATTTATATCTAATTTTTTGCACAAGTCTCCCGTAGGACACGCGGCCGCGGACGTATATCCGGATCAGCCGTATCTCAAGTGGCGTTATGTGGACTATCGGGGTGTAACAGTTGAACGCGACAATCCTGCTATCTTCATTCAGGCTATGGAAATGATGGTACGCGCAATGCGTGCGTGGCGCGCTGGCGATACTTCCATGGACCTTGATAAACACCAAGGCATCGCGTCTGAAGACCGTGCCGCTAGTGAACGACTCTTTTCTAACGCCACAAATATTGACGGTGAAGAGCGGCGCCAAATTTGGCTACAAGCGATTGGATCCGGACAATTTAGCTTTGGCTCCGAACTACCAAGTTACATCGGGAAGGGAGCCGGCAGCTGGAAAGAGCAAGCACTCGGTACCAAAAAGAAGACGGATACCGGTGTCGAACGCTATCCATACTCAGCGTCTTTCCTAGCCAGCGATTGGAAACTCTTTCACGATGCGCTTCAAATCCACAGGAGTGACATTATTCACGAGATTTTGCCGCGATATGGAATTTGTGCCGCATGACGACGATACGTGTTGGAGGTAATTTTAAGTGCAGAGACGGTTCTTCGCCCAGATGGTAGTGCTACTTATAGAGTAGAGGCCGGTGAAAAATATTCCAACTTAATGTCCGTTTTCTGATTTAAATATCGGGAACCGGCCCGATCTGTAATTCCAGCCTTTCAATCGACAGCCATGAGCAAACTTGACCAGTACCTGAATGCCGCCACACGTGAGAACACGCTCCAAAGCTACGCCTCCGCTCTCCGACACTTTGAAGGCGACTGGGGCGGCTTCCTGCCGGCAACCGCCGATAGTATCGCACGGTACCTCGCCGACCATGCCAACACGCTGGCGATTAACACACTGCGCCAGCGACTTGCGGCGCTTGCTCGTTGGCATATTGAGCAAGGCTTCCCAGACCCGACCAAAGCGCCCGTTGTGCGCCAGGTGTTCCGCGGTATCCGCGCGCTGCACCCGACCCAGGCTAAGCAAGCCAAGCCGCTCCAACTCGACCAACTTGCACAAATCATCCAATGGCTCGACGCCGCCGTCGACATCGCGCGCGTCCGGCGAGACCGCGGCGCCGAGTTACGCAGCCTGCGTGACAAGTCGCTTCTGCTGCTCGGCTTCTGGCGGGGTTTTCGTGGCGATGAATTGACGCGTCTCTTGGTCGAGCACGTCCAGGCCATCCCTAATGAGGGTTTGACGTGCTATTTCGCGCGCACCAAAGGAGATCGGCACAACGAAGGCACTACGTTCAGAGCACCCGCGCTCTCGCGCCTGTGTCCAGTGGATGCATACCTCGACTGGGTCGCCGCCGCACAATTGAACAGCGGCGCGGTGTACCGCGCTATCGACCGCTGGGGACGCGTCAGCGATACAGGTTTGCATATTGACAGCATCGCACCGCTGCTGCGAACAATCCTGGCTAATGTCGGGATCGATGCTCCCGACCGGTACAGCAGCCATTCGCTGCGGCGCGGCTTCGCCAACTGGGCGTCGGCCAATGGTTGGGATATCAAGACGCTGATGGAATATGTCGGCTGGAAAGACATACAGTCCGCCATGCGCTATGTGGATGCGTCTGATCCTTTTTCCAAGCGCCGTATCGAGCGTGCCATGTGCAATACCTTGCATTTACCGTGACGCTTGGCTCACAGCGTCTATGAGGGCGCATAATGTCGGCTCCTGCTACAAATGAAATCGCAGCGCATGCGTATCCTCATCATTGAAGACGATGCAGCCATCGCCGCGAATCTCTATGACTATCTGACGGGCGCCGGCTATGATTCCGTGCACGCTGGCGATGGGGTAACCGGTCTGCATCGTGCCGTCAGCGAGCCATGGAGTGCCATCCTGCTAGACATTGCCTTGCCCGGCATGGATGGGTTTGCCCTGTGTCGAAAGTTGCGTGAGGAGGCACGCCGCGATACCCCAGTCCTCATGCTGACTGCCAAGGATATCCTCGACGACAAACTGGCCGGCTTCGACTGCGGTGCCGACTATTACCTGGTCAAACCATTCTCGCTCAAGGAAGTCGGCGCCCGTCTGGCGGCCTTGATCAAGCGCGATCGCGGCGAGGTTGTGTCCGGGATCCTGCGTTGTGGTGACGTCAGCCTGGATCCGCGGACCTTGCATGTCGAACGCGCAGGGCGCACCGTCAAGCTACCGCGCAAATGCCTGCAGTTGCTGCAGATGTTGATGGCGTCACCTGGCCGTGTCCTACGGCGCGCCGAATGCGAAATCGCGGTCAGAGGCCCCAATTAAGAAATTGAATCGATCCTGACTTTGATTGCAGTGCGTAACTCCAACCTTCTCTTTCAGCGGCTGCCGACAATTACGACTGTCAGTGACATTTCCTCTGGCCTTAATGTACGTCTTTTTAATCTAGCCGCACTGCGCCGTCATCATCCCAATTGACTTTGGTGATGCCGGGCTCATCGGCTTCGAGGCGCCGTGCCTCCAGCTCCTGCGGAGTCAATTCGCCACGCCTTGCGCGTGCTTCATCGGCAAGGCGGTGCTCTTCCAGCATTTGGTCATGCCGTTCGAACGCCAAGCTAAAGGTGTTCTTCAAATCTTCAGTCTGCCACGGCTTGGCGATATAACGGAATACTTCGGCTCTGTTGACGGCACTCATGATTGCGCTGAACTCCGTCGAGGCGCTCAGCACGAGGCGAACTGCGTTGGGCTGAATTCCCTTGATTGCTTCAAGGAATTCAACACCATTCATCCCCGGCATCCGGTAATCGGACACAATCACGTCGAAGGCTATTTCACCGCTGCGAAGCAGCGCCTGTTCGGGATCGGTAAAGAGTTCGATCCGCAGGCCTTCACTGAAAAAACACTGGCGCAAGGTTCGCTGCAACGCGTTCAACACGTTGGGCTCATCATCCAGCAACAATACGCGTCTCATTTTTTTTGCTCCACAAGAACGTACACGGTGAACGATTCGTTTGAAGAGTGCTCGAAGTCGACGATCTGCCGGATCAATCGCTCACTCAGCGTATGTTCGGCCGACAGCAGCAGGAAGCCATCCCGTGTCACCAGGTCGCGCGCGAGAGTCATGCCGGGGCGCAACGCGGACACCGGAAGAGCTTCACCGGGAGGAGGCTCAACGACGTTTCTGCCCAGAATGGTATCCTGAAATACCGCAACAACCAATGGGTCATAGCGCTTTCCACGGCTGTTGACGATCGCGGTAACTGCCTCGTCAGGACGCAGGCGGCGTTGGGCCAGCGCTCCAATCTGCAGGTTGTCATAGTCAGATGCGACTGCCAGTACGCGTGCGCCGAGCGGAATGTCAAACCCCGACAAGCGGTCCGGATAGCCTTCCCCATCGAAGCGCTCCTGGTGGGACCGCACGATCTTTGCAGCCTCGCGCAAGTCTTCCAGCGGCGTCAGCAACTGCTCGCCGCGAATCGGGTATTTCCAGTACTGTCCAAGCTGCTCTCCGTTCATCAGTGACATGGGCAGCGACAACAGATCGTCAGAAAAGCCGATCTTTCCAATGTTGTGCAACAGGCCTGCAATAAAAATGTGCTGAGTTTCGAGGCTATCGAGGTTCATGCGAGTGGCGATCCGGCGCGAAAGATCCGCCACGCGACGCGAATGACCAGCCAGGTTGGCACCACGCATTTCGATCATGCTCGAAAACACTTTGATCGAGGTGAGGTAGTTTTCCTTGAGGCGCTCGTTCGACACCAGCAGTTCGTCATGCACCTTGCGCAATTCGGCCGTGCGCGCGGCAACCTTGTTTTCCAGGTTGGCGTTCAATGCCTTCAGCTCTTCGTTCTGCTCATAGGTGAGCGCTTCGAGACGTTGTTTCTCGGCTTCCAGTGATTTGCGCTCCAACGCATGCCGAACCACCAGCACGATGTCATTATCATCCCAGGGCTTCGTGATATAGCGATAGATCTCACCGCGATTGATCGCGCCGAGTATCGAACGTACATCCGCGTAGCCGGTCAACAATAAACGAATCGTGTCAGGCCACCTGATTCGCACGCACTCAAGAAACTGGGTGCCATCCATACCTGGCATGCGCATGTCGGAAATCACGATGTCCACTGGCGTGCTTTCAAGGATCTGAAGACCGGATTCACCGCCTTCAGCAACAAGGATTTCATAGCCGAGTGGGCGAAACAGTCGGCGTAGCGCAGTCAGGATATTGGGCTCGTCATCCACGCAAAGTATGCGTGCGGGCCGCTTCCCTTCAGCTTCGGGAATGAGTATAGGCTCGTTCATGGCAAGCGATCCAGGTCCTCGTTGTCGTTATAGTTATTCATTCCGGCCCCAGTACACGGTACACCTCCTCCAGCGTGGTCATGCCGCTTTGTACCTTGGAATGCGCATCTTCCCTCAAGGTCACAAAGCCATGAGCTCGTGCGTACTGGGTGATCTCGGTGATTGCCGCCTTCGAGGCGATCAGGTGGCGCAGGTGGTCGTCAGGTGAAAGTACTTCGTACAATCCGATACGGCCCTTGTATCCGGACTGATAACACTCGGGGCAACCCGCCCCTCTATATGCCGTCATGCTCTGCGTGGCAAACTTGCCGCCGAGCCGGCGCAACAAATCCTTGTCCGCTTCCACCGGCGCGCGGCAATGCGTGCACATCTTGCGCACCAGTCGCTGAGCGACCACCGCCTCGAGCGCGGTCGCGACGACGAATGGCTTAAGACCCAGATCGAACAGGCGCGAGATGGTCGCAATTGCCGAATTTGTGTGCAGGGTGGAAAACACCTGATGACCTGTCAGGGCGGCATGGAACGCCACCTCGGCCGTTTCGAAGTCACGGATTTCGCCGATCAGCAGCACGTCCGGATCCTGCCGCAGGATCGCTCGCAACACGATGGGAAAGGTCAGGCCGATTTTTTCTCGCACCAGGACCTGTCCGGCAGCATCCAGATAGTACTCAACCGGATCTTCGATCGTGATGTAGTTCTTCTCCTCGGTCGCATTGCTTTGCAACAGGCTGTAGAGGGTCGTCGTCTTGCCGCTGCCTGTCGGCCCGGTGGCCAATACGATGCCTTGCGGCTTTTCGGAGGCGCGGGCAATTTTCGCCATGTCGACCTCGCTGAAGCCGAGCGCTGCCAGGCTCAGCACCGCGGAATTCCGGTCGAGGATACGCATGACAATCTTTTCGCCATTGATGGTAGGCAGGGTCGAAATGCGCAGATCGACGGTGCGCTTCGGCGTCTTGACGGCAAGCCGTCCGTCTTGCGGACGTCGCCGTTCTGAAATGTCGAGCTCGGCCATTACCTTGATTCGCGACACGATGGACTGATGCATGTTGTGCGGAATCTGAATCTTGTCCATCAGGACGCCGTCGATGCGCAGGCGCACCATGACATTCTTGGCGCGCGGCTGAATGTGGATATCCGACGCACCGAGGCGAATCGCTTCAAGCAGGATTGAATTCACCAGCCGGATGGCCGGCGGCTCGTCGGTTCCGAGCAACAGCTCCTCGACCGACAGCCCATCGCCGTCGTCTTCAATAACGATTTCGATGCCTTCGTACGGATCCGGAGAGCCAAAGGCGGCTTCTAGATCCGCGATGTCCGGCAGTGTCGTCTTGTAGACTTCAAGGATCTTGCCCTCGATGGCTTCGATCGGGGCGAGCACCGGATCGACCTCGAGTCCGGTCACGAACCGCAAGTCCTGCAACAATCCGGTATCAAGCGGATCGGCCATGGCGAGCGTTAACCGCTTGTTCTCTGCGCGCAAGGGCATGATCAGATGCCGCCGGCACAAGCTGGCGGGTACCAGTGCGGCGACTGCAGGATCGACGGAGAATTCATTGAGCAGAACCTGCTGGAGCATCAGCTCCTTTGCCAGCAGGTCATGGACCACTTTTTCCGACAGCCAGCCGCGCTCGACGATATTTTTTATCATCGCCGTCTTGCGTGCTTGTTCATGGTCACGCGTCAATTCCTGCAGCTGAGCAAGGTTGAGCAGGCCGCGCCTGTTCAGCATCAACGCCAGCTGACTCCGGTTGGCGACGCTGAATTTCGAGAGATGTTCAATTTCCTTGGCCTTGGCCTGGTTGTCCTGCTTCAGCGCGTTGTTCTTTTGCTTTAATTCATACTGTTCCAGCGCCAGCGCAAGTGTCACCCGCAGATCATCGTCGTTCCATGGTTTCAGGATGAATTTGTAGACTGCTCCGGTTTTCACTGCGCTGACCACGGCGTTGACGTCCGCGTGACCGGTCAGCATGATGCGAATCATGTCGGGCCTGACCGTCCGTGCCTGGCGCAACAGGTCGCCACCGTTCATCTTCGGCATCATGTAATCGGTAATGACTACATGGAAGATTTCGTTGCGCAAGCGTGCGAGGGCATCGACAGGATCCGTACAGCAAACGATTTCGTAGTTTTCCTGCCGAAAAACACGCCGAAGTGCCGACAAGACGTTTGGCTCATCGTCGACGAGCAGAATCCGATAGTGACCGACTTCACGTTCGGTTACCACGGCAGAGACAGGCGCCCCGGTAAAAAGGTGTGCGTAGCTCATGCCGCTCCCTCAGCGGAGCCCAGTCGTGGCCTTTCGGCGTTGACCGGCAAATAGACAGCAAACGTGCTGCCTTCACCCGGAATGCTAGTCACCTCAATGCGTCCGCTGTGGGCGTTCAGGATATCCCGGCTGACCGTCAGGCCCAGCCCCATGCCCTTGCCGACTTCGCGTGTTGTAAAAAATGGATCAAAAATGCGATTGATGACATCGCGAGGTATTCCGCAACCGTTGTCACTTACCTCGATACGCGCTTCATCGCCAACCATCCGGCTGGAAACCCGAATAGTCCCGCCCTTGTCGCCCATAGCAAGACGCGCATTCTGCAACAAGGCAAACAGCACCTGGTTCAGTCGGCTGGCGTCACCGCTGACCAATTGCAGGGGCTGAAGGGCCATTTCCACTTGTACGCTGTTCGGCAACTGAGTGTGGAGGATGTCGGCAGCTGCACGCACGGCATCATTGAGGTCAACCGGCGTGCCGGAGGCGCAGTCAATGCTTGCATAAGCCTTGAGATTGGTGACGATGCGTGACACGCGATCGGCACCGTTGATGGACTCTTCCAGCAGTCCGGCAAAGTCTTCCAGCAAAAAATCCATATCAAACTGGTGCCATAACGCGCTGGCCTCGGAACGCTCATGCTCGCGGTATGCCTGGAACATCTGCTCGATAGTGCCGACATATTTGCTGGCCGTACCCAGGTTGCTGCGAATGAAACCCATGGGATTATTGATTTCGTGTGCCATGCCGGCGGCAAGGCTGCCGACTGCAGCCATTTTTTCACTTTGATAGAGTTGACGCTGTGTGCGTTCGATGGTGTCGACCTGCTCCTTGACGCGCTGTTCGAGTTGCGCTGCCAGCGCACGGTAACGTCCTTCTGACTCCTGCAAGGCGGCGTGCTTGCTTTGCAAGGCTTCGTAATCGGCATGCACGGTTTCCAGGTGCAAGCTGGCTGCCATCTGATAGCGCATGGCAGCCGCAAGCACCATCTCCAGCCATCGCGCGGCAACTTCCGCATGGGTGCGCCGCGTGGACGGCACCTCGATATGGCCGATCACCTCAATATCGACACGAACCGGTGCGACACACTTGTCCGCATCCATCTCGGATGCAGACCGCCTGACCACTTCGCCATCGGCATCAACAATGCGCCAGCACAGGCCCACCGTCTTGCTCATGGCAGCATCGAGCTTGGGTGCGGGCACTGAACGCAGCAAGTTCGTCAGGGGGATATCGCGATCAAATGCGTCGGGACGCGGCATCATGGCCGTCCTCCCGCCGCTGCGACAAACGCTGCGCGGGACAAGCCGTGGTCGGCAGCTAGCGCAAACTCCGTGTCAAGGCGATCATAAACATGTTCGAGCAGGGAAACGAACGACTCCAGTACACCTGCCCCCTCCATCGCCGATGCAAAATGAAGTGGCCATGGCGCAGCCGACCAGCGGGCAAGAATCTCTTCTTCGCTCAGGATGTCGCGCAAATCGCGCTTGTTGAACTGCACCACCAGCGGCAGGCTTGCGACGTCCATGCCGAGAATATTCGCATTGGACATCAGGTTATCAAAAGAGGCGCCATTGTTGACGGCCTGGTTGCGTTGAGAGTCGGCGACGAATATCACACCATCGGCACGGGAGAGCACAGTCTTGCGTGTCGCGTCATGCACGACCTGGCCGGGGACCGTAAACATCTTGAACTTGACCAGCATGCCGGACGGCGCAGTGAATCCGGTCGGCAGCAGGTCAAAGAACAAGGTCCGGTCGCCTTCCGTCTCCAGTGTCATCATGTCGCCGATCAGTTCGGCCGAAAGCAGATCATGCAGTCGCGTCAGGTTGGTAGTCTTGCCGGACAAGGCGGGGCCATAATAAACAAGCTTGATCGTCAAGCGATTGCGTTGTACGTCGAGTTCAGCCATGATTGAATCGGTATTGGCATAGAAAGATATGTGCACATGGCATCGACAGTCGAGATGACTTCACGCGAAGTCTCCCGGAATAAGTGTGATTAGCTTGCCGCGCGGCTGCCCGTCCTGCATCATTGCGCGTGAAATGACTTCAAAGTGCACACCGCCCAGTTCAGCGTTCTGCGCGCTTCCGTTGTCGCTGTTGCGCACCAGGTGCAACACTTCAGGCATGACATGGGCTGCTTCACTGCCGGGCAATTCGCGGGCATCCTTGAACAGATTTTGCGCAGCGATATTGGCGAACGTGACGATGTCGTCCTCGCCGAGGCCGATGATCGGAAGGGGAATATGCTGCAGCGTTTCGCGCACGCTATCCAGGGTGCTCTTGTCACGCTCGATCTGCTGCCGCTTCTGGCGCAGCAGTTCTTCCAGCTGACGATTGGCAGTGGCAAGGCTATGGTTAGCGGTGCGGACCTCCAGTGAAAGACGATGATTTTCGTCCGCCATTTCCTTGTGCTGGAATGCTTCCTCGATATGCGCGCGCAACAAGACGTCATCCCATGGTTTGGTCAGGAACTTGTAGATCGCTCCTTCGTTGACCGCATCGGTCACGGATTTCAGTTCCGTGAATCCCGACAGGACGATGCGCACCGTATCCGGATAGCTCGTCTTCACGGCGCGCAGGAATTCGACACCCGTCATGCCCGGCATGCGTTGGTCCGACATGATCACGTCGACATCGTTCTGAGCGAGCAGGTCAAGGCCGTCCTGTCCACTGCTCGCCGTCAGGATACGGTAGCCTCCGCCGCGTAACAGGCGCTTGAGCGAGGCGAGAATGTTCGGCTCATCATCGACCAGCAAAAGCGTGCGAGGGCGCTTGTGCATGCGAAGGAGGCGCGCAGGGAGGCACTTTTGTTCGGCCAGCAGCAATTCGACCTGGGCGGCCGGCAGCGGTTTTGAGAATAGGTAACCTTGTATTTCGTCGCACATGTTGCGAGTCAGGTATTCACACTGGGCCTCGGTTTCCACCCCTTCTGCAATGACTCGGATCCCCAGGCTGTGCGCCATGGAGATAATTGCATCCGAGATCGCCGCGTCATTGGCATCGTGCGAAATCTCGCGCACAAACGATTGATCGATTTTTAATACATCTATCGGAAAGCGCTTGAGGTACGCTAGGCTGGAGTAGCCGGTTCCAAAATCATCGATGGATAATTGCACGCCAAGTGCGCGTAAGGCATTGAGCGAGTCAATGGTATGTTCGGCGTCGCGCATGATCAGCCGCTCGGTCAGTTCGATGTCGAGAAGATTACCCGGCAGTTGGGTTTCATCCAGCACGCTGGCAATCATTCCGGCCAATCCTGGCTGGATGAATTGGCGCGCGGAGATGTTGACGGCGATGCGCAGGTCACCGAAACCTGCCTGTTGCCATACCCTGGCCTGGCGGCAGGCGGTGCGTAGCACCCACGTACCGATCGAAGTGATGACGCCGCACTCTTCAGCGACCGCAATAAACTGGCTCGGAGGTATCTCTCCCAGCGTCGGATGATTCCAGCGCACCAGCGCTTCCATGCCAACAACCCGGCCGGTGAGCAGATCCACCTGTGGCTGATAGTGCAGATCCAGCTCTGACCGCTCAAGCGCGGTGCGCAGTGCGGATTCCAGAAGCAGGCGTTCCTGGACGACTGCATGCATTTCCGCGGTAAAAAACTGCATGCTGTTTGGTCCATATGCCTTTGCATTGTGCAGGGCGATATCGGCACGCTCGATCAGCTCGTCAACAGTGCTGCCGTCGTTGGGAAAGAGCGCCATGCCAGCACTGCAGGTAAGCAGCAGTTCGTGGCGATCAATCCGTATCGGCTCAGCGACCGCATCCATGACACCTTGCACGATGGATCCGCCGGTTTTGCCGCCTTTTGATTGCGGGAGAATCAGCAGAAACTCGTCGCCTCCCAGGCGTCCAACGGTATCTTCTTTGCGAGTGGCCGACTTGATGCGCTGGGCAATCGTCTTCAAAAACCTGTCGCCTGCCCGCCGGCCAAGGCTATCGTTGACAAACTTGAACCGATCGAGGTCAATCACGGTAACCCAGATCGCGCTATCGTCTGATCTTGCATTCTCAATGGCCAGTTGCAGCCGGTCACGCAGGAGACTGGGGCTGGCAAGTTCGGTCAGCTCATCGTGCTTGGACAGGTATTCGAGTTCTGCTTCGTACCGTTTATTCTCGGTCACGTCGTGCATCGCTACGACAAAGCGATCAACTCGACCCGATTCATCCCTGACGGGCGCGATTTGCACCTCGGCCCAGTATGCGGTTCCATCTTTGCGTCGTGTTTGCAGGGGGGCCCGCACTGGTTCGAGCGAATTCACGGCGTCGACGATTTTTCTGACACCTGGCTGATCGCGTCCTCCGGTCCACAACTTGCCGCAACCGCTGCCAATCAACTCCGCAGCAGAAAATCCGGAAATCTTCTCCACGGC
Organism: Burkholderiaceae bacterium; assembly: GCA_035255485.1. Classification (GTDB taxonomy): domain Bacteria; phylum Pseudomonadota; class Gammaproteobacteria; order Burkholderiales; family Burkholderiaceae_D; genus DATEZO01. The sequence goes on along the minus strand of DATEZO010000298.1, from coordinate 181 downwards.
TGGGTTGACATATTCGATGACATGATGCGGCGCTGTTGCATTCGCGATAATGATGCCGTTGATGCTGGCTTCGATTGCATTTTCCCGCGCCCGAAGATGCGCGTTAGCTGTGACAAGATCGGCCGTTCGCTGATCGACGATACGCTGAATCTTACGCGAGCGCGTGGCAAGCGATTGTGCG
>DATEZO010000297.1:0-38557 GCA_035255485.1 Burkholderiaceae bacterium | reverse complement strand
CCCACGCATGCCCCCAAAAGAACTGAATCTCAGCGAAACGAATTGGACGTGTTAAAACAAAAAACCCGCAATCTCCGAGCGAGAAGTGCGGGTTTTAGGACGTTCTTGGAATTCCAGAAACATCGAATTGGTGGGATAGGTACACTTTAACAGAGTATCTAAGGCACTGAAATTATTCGACTTTCTGAATTAACTTCGAAAAGTTACCCCCAAAAATACCCCAAAAATTTCAGGATGTAAATGTACTTCAATGGAAAAAGAAACCGAAAGATGGGGCGGACGCCGTGACATAGCGACGACTAAATCAGTGTTTTCATGCTCCCCATAATCTTGGCTATACATTCATGTCGCTGGATTTCGCCGCAACTAGCTTATTGGCACCTTGGGTGGCAATCATGTCTCTGTCAGAATGCAACGCTTGACCAGAAGCACGAGCTTGATTATATTTTGGCTCAGTCACCCAATCCTAATAGCGGCTTTGGCCTAACAGTCAAAGCCAATCAAGCGGCCCTTGCAGCCGCAAGATTAGCCAAGACCGCCTTGTAATAAGGCAGTGAACATGACCAGCCTTTGTTCCAGTAAAGGTCAGGCGTGTTCATTCATGGTCTCTTCCCCCCTTTTTTTAACACTTGGCCATTCCGGCCCGGCGCGTCATTGCCTTCGCGGTGATGTTTTGCGCCCGTGACTGTGATGGGGGGGCAGGTCACGTCGTGCGCTTTCGCTCACAAGTTGTTGAGCGGGGTGCAGATGATCCGAGGCTAATCGCTATGAATGCAAAAAATCACGACAACAGTATTTCAACCAAGGGCACAGTTCGGCTTCCTGAGCTTAAGTTGCTCACTGGGCTCGGACGTAGCACGATTTATGCAAGGCTCGACCCAAAAAATCGGGGCTACGATTGCGAATTCCCGCGTCCTATTGCGCTTGGAGGCCGCGCACGCGGCTGGCACCTTGCGGAAGTGGAGGCGTGGCTCGCAAGTCGCCCTCGAATTCGAGTAATTCAGGGTGAGCAACCACAGCAGGCGCAACTCGCGAAGGAGGCCGTATGAGCAATCCTGACCTCATTGGAAATACTGCTGCCATCGACCTTCTGTGCGAAATTGAAACGGCAGAGCACAGCCGAAAAATCTTCGATACCGAGTACGCAACGATGCAACGTGCTCTTGCGGCCAATCTTTACACGAAAGCAGAACTGTTCGAGTGGATCAAGTCGAGAGGCTTCGCTCTGAGCCAAGAAGTTTTTTTCAAGTGGTGGATCAGGAAGGCGCAGCAGGTGAAGAGAAATCACCAAGGCGATTCAAACTCCGCGAACACGACGCGCAGTTGACCAATCACTTAGGGCGCCAATGGCGCCCTTTTTCAACAGGAATAACTATGGAATTTTTTAGTGCCAAATGGAGCAGCTGCTCCGACTCGCAAACGATCGCCGAACACCCCAGTCAATTCCAGCCCAAATCTTTTGGTTTGCCTCCGGAAATGGCTAACTTTGACAGAAGGGACGTCAGTGCAGTTTTGCCGCAAAACACACGCTCGTTGCATGATGAGGTACATGCGGTTTCAGGAGCATCACCCGAACTCATCATCACAGTCATGTTAACGACTAGTGCGGTCGCAACGCAATGCCTATTTGACGTCGAATATCTCGATATCTTCCACTGCCCAACATCTCTCGCAGGATGTTACATCGCAAGCTCAGGTTCTGGGAAAACGACTACCAACAATGAACTTACGCAAGCGCATCGTGATTTTCAGTTTTCTGAAAGTATCAGCGCACGAGAGCAACACGAATTGAAGGCCGAGCAGAAAATTTGGGAGGCAAAAGAAAGGGCGCTACTCAAGAAAATCGATAAAAGCCTCGATGATGATGAGAGATTGCTTCAACTGAAGACAGAGTATGCCGCACTTTTGAAAGCCAAACCCAGCACGGTTAAGACGGCGGAAAACATCATGCATCGAGACGTAAATTATCCGTCACTTGTGCAGAGTCTTGAAGTTCAATCAGCTTGTACATCGTGGGTCCACGACGAAGCCACTCCGATCTTGTCAGACTTGAGGAGACTGATGCCGCATCTGAGCCAGTCATGGGATGGGACATTCATCAAGCGAGAACGCATGACTAGTGATCCGGTCTATCAAGCAGAACCGCGTGTCTCGATATCATGGGGTATGCAACCAAAACGCTTCGCAACGTATGTGAAGGAGCATGGCGCTGATTTAATCGATGTTGGTCTGGGGGCGCGTATGCTCATCGCAGTGAGCAGAGCTATGCCATCGAATACGAGACCGCGAAACATGAAGGTCGTTCGCGAGGCGCGCGATCGCCACTACGCTAATCTTACTCGCATTTTCAAACGCTATGCCGAGATGATGCGAACACGAAGTATCGAGCGTATGGTGCTTACACTCGCATCAGCAGCACAAGTGCAGTTTCAATTGACGTTAAAGTGGATTTCAAAAAACAAAACAGGGAAAGGCTATCTTTCAAAAATCCCAGAGTTCGCAAACCGCATAGCTGAAAACATCCTGCGTGTCGCAGCAAACCTGCACGTCATTGAAGAGCGTGCAGGAACAGAAATTGAATTGGATATATTGCAAAGTGCAATTCAGCTGATGATGTTTTATACAGAACAGCATATGGCATTGTTTGGTGATATCAACACGCCTGTAGATGAAAGACATGCCGCCGTTGTTCTAGATCTGCTCATAAAAGTGTTTAACGAATGGGAACTCTCCGGCACTCCAATGGGTGTCAGGACAGTTGGTGTGCGTACGATTCAACAGTATGCGGGAAGTATGGAAATACGGCAAAAGAAGGCCAACGTAGTTGCGGCGCTCATGGTTCTTGAGCGACAAAGAATCGTTTTCCCGCTTTACGGACCGCGAAGTGAGATGCTTGGCGTTACATTAAACGACGGTTATTTCCGTCAGCAATTCCAGAACCGGCCTCGTATGTTTTATTTGAATTGATGCTACGGTGCTACTGGTAGCTGCGTAGCAGCGAATTTGTTTCGCTGCTACGCCCAATTTTGCGGAAAGTCCCTTCAAACTTGAGAAGGCCACCATGTCATTACACGATACTACGCAGCCGTTTCTTCACGTTCTGTAACGTGTTCTGCTTTACATTCGATTGACATTTTAATGATTCTGGCTTGGCCAAGATGATGCTCCGGACGGCGTGTAATTCCTTGTGCTGTCAACGTTCTATGATCGACGCATGCATCGTGACCGTATTTAGCGAACGCTGCGTTCTGTATTTCTGCACAGTTCCTTCTTGTTTCGAAGGCTTCATCACGCAGCTCTAATCGAATCTTACCGCCACTTTCCGTCAACCTAGTTGTGACGGCTCCGCACAGCACACATGTTCTATGTGTCTTGCGTGACGTTGGCGTGCGAGCGTGTGGTACGCGCCTGTAACAAACGTGCCTTATCTTCTTCAGTCATGTGCCGAATTGCGCACGGCCCGATGTGTCGTTCCGGTGCGCGCGCGATGCCTTGTGCTTCCAGGCTGCGGTGATCGACACGAGCGGCGTGACCATGCCTTTCTAGTGCTGCGTTCTGGATATCCGCCCAGAGCTTGCGCTGTGCAATAAGCGCTTCTCGCAGCACTTGGGCCGGCTTGCCGCCGCTGTCTTTCCTCGCTCCACCTCGCGATGGATAGTGCGGGTTGTATCGCCGAAACATCTGGTCGATCGGACGTTCAATTCCATCAGGGATGCGATCGCAGACCAGCATGTGCGCATGCGGATTGTACTGGCCACTTAATGCGCCCCGCGGGTGATGGATCGCGAACTGGAACGGCTTGTCGCCGATTGCTCTGCCGATAAATTCATTCAATACTTCTTGTTGCTGCTCCAACGTGAGCTCAGCGGGCAATGCCAGTTCGAATTCCCGAGCCGCGCACCCGTTGGCCCGCTCATATTTATCTGCGCTCTTCCACAAACAGTAAGGGTTACCGTTTGTCGATTCAGGAAGATTGCCGGATCCTGTTGCGACGAGATCATCTCTGCGATGGCTGTACTTGCCCTCTCGGGCGATGTACGTTGACCGGTCGGCTGCCTTGCCTTTCATGTGACTCTTAACTCTCAGGTGATACGTTGACATCATTTTTCTCCAATCGTTGAACATGGCAAGAGCGGTGTTCTTGCTTGCGATGGAGTGAGGATGCAAGCGTGTGGCGAGCACCTGTGCAGAGAAAGGGTAATTGCGCACACCCAATCTCCCCCTGTAACTATCTCTGCTCTATGCAGTAATTGATTAGCTCTCTCTACCTACTACATTTACTTGCTTACTTGTTCTACTCACTCCATATACATAAGGAGTGATGTAAAAAAATACTCGTATTCTTAACAATACGAACTACCAATATCAGTTAAGAGTAGTAAAGCAATTGCTTCGAGACTGAATTGATGCAGGGTGATTCAGGGTGCTATGGGCAGAAAACATAGATCGTCGAATAGGCCTGTCAAAGGGGTAGTTGCATTTTCAGTCTGTGAAGTGACTGAACGTTGCTTTCTGAGCTTACATTCGACTAAGGCCATCAGCTCGTTGATGTTCATGCGACCGGTTACCAAGTCAATGCCATCAGCGAGGTAAATGCCCCGGCTTGGCAGGTCTAATGCCGGTAGAACACGTTCGAACGGTAAAAGCACGTTGTGTTAACACGTGGTGTTCTATTCGGCACACAACTGCATGAATCGCGGATACCTATGTTGTTTATTCGGCGCAATTGGAGTGACCGTTACGTTTACATAAGGGCAGTGGTACCAGGTTACCGTGCCGTCTTGTCCCGCCCGAGGCTTAGGTAAAGGATCTAGCGAGTGTTATCGATCTAGCCTGATTCATGTCCAAGTCGTGTCGATTTATCCTTGACGCATATTCCAAGATGCATACTGTATTTTCGAGTATGTAATGCCGCACTATGGGGCCTTTCGTCCTTCGCCCTGTTTATTCACTGTGCGGAGGCCTTATGGAAAACAGGCGGTGCGTAGCATGCGATCAGATTTTTTCTCCACGTCCCCAGGTGCCACAACAAAGCTACTGTGCTGCACCAGCTTGCCAACGTGAGCGGCGCCGACGCTGGCAGCAGCTCAAACTGCAAACAGACCCCGATTATCAGGACAATCAGGTACGAGCCCAACAAGCATGGTGTGAGCGTAATCCGGATTATTGGCGCAATTACCGGAACACACATCCGGAATATGCCGAACGCAATCGTACACAGCAACGCAAACGCAATGATCAGCGGCGCCAGAAGGCAATTGCAAAGATGGATGCGTCGATGCCAATTCTCCCATTGTCATCAGGAATATATCGAATTGCCGAACTGGTGACGAACGATATTGCAAAGAAGGACTCGTGGATCGTGAAAATCACTCTGCTTTCAAATGCATATGAGCCGTCGCCGGACGATTGCAAAGAGAGGACGCGATAGATGGGGGTGATGTTTAATTGCTAACGTAACATTCGTGTGCGTACTGCGCTGTATCCACCTGCAACCTTCGATGGCGTATTGCACGAAGGCAATCAGGCGGCGCTGGAGGAGTGGGACATATGCGAAGAGATCTAACGAGCGATGGCGAGCGTCCGCGCAGTGGAGTGTTCCGGGCAGCAGAATATGTGCGGATGTCGACGGAGCACCAGCAATATTCGACCGAAAATCAACGCGACAAGATTCGTGAGTACGCTGCCCACCGCAGTATTGAGATTGTCAGTACCTACGCCGACGAGGGGAAGAGCGGCCTGCGTATTGATGGTCGACAAGCCCTGCAGCGCTTGATCAAGGATGTCGAGACTGGTGTCGCCGACTTCCAAATCATCCTGGTCTATGACGTCAGCCGGTGGGGACGATTTCAAGATGCAGACGAAAGCGCCTATTACGAATATGTGTGCCGGCGCGCAGGTATTCAGGTCGCATACTGTGCCGAGCAATTCGAAAACGACGGCTCGCCGGTATCGACGATCGTCAAGGGCGTCAAGCGTGCCATGGCAGGCGAATACAGCCGTGAACTATCAGCCAAGGTATTCGCTGGCCAGTGCCGGTTGATTGAGCTGGGTTACCGGCAAGGAGGCCCTGCTGGCTACGGCTTGCGACGCGTATTGGTCGACCAGCAAGGATCGATCAAGAGCGAGCTCGCACGCGGCGAGCACAAGAGCTTCCAGACGGACCGTGTCATCCTCATGCCGGGGCCGGATTACGAAGTCCAAACCGTCAACCAGATCTATCGTTGGTTCATTGACGAAAGCCTAAGCGAATCCGAGATCGCCGCGCGTCTGAATGACATGAATATCGTTACTGACCTCGACCGTGCCTGGACACGCGCTACCGTGCACGAGGTGCTGACCAACGAGAAGTACATCGGCAATAATGTCTATAACCGTGTGTCGTTCAAATTGAAGAAGGTGCGGGTGGTAAACGGTGCCGACATGTGGATCCGAAAGGAAAGGGCATTCGAAGCCATCGTGCCACAAGAAGTGTTCTATACCGCGCAGGGCATCATCCGGGCGAGGTCACGACGTTTTACCGACAACGAACTGGTCGAAAGGCTCCGCTCCCTGTACCAGCAGCGAGGTTTTCTGTCTGGACTGGTGATCGACGAAGTAGACGGCATGCCGTCGTCATCGGTGTATGCACACCGTTTTGGCAGCCTAATTCGCGCCTACGAAATGGTCGGTTTCACGCCGGACCGAAATTATCACTATCTGGAAATCAATCGTTTTCTGCGACGTATGTATCCGTCCATCGTGATGAAAACGGAAACCAGAATTACCGAATTAGGCGGAGGAGTCGTGCGGGACCCAGCGACCGATTTACTCCACGTGAACCGGGAATTTACCGTGTCGCTGGTGCTCGCCCGGTGCCAGACTAACCAGAGTGGCCGAAACCACCGATGGAAGATCCGGTTCGATGCGAGTCTGGTGCCTGACATCACCGTTGCGGTTCGTCTGGACCAGAGTAATCAATCGGTGCTCGACTACTACCTGTTACCGCGACTCGATTTCGGACAGCCGGGCTTGAGCTTGGCGGATCAGAATGCCATCGAATTCGACAGCTATCGCTTCGACACGATGGACTACCTGTACGGCATGGCCGAGCGCGCCCGCATGCGGAGAGCAGCATGATACGGAGCCATAAGCATGGTGAATTGAAAATGATTCCGGTGGATCGCATCGATGTGCTCAATCCGCGAGAGCGCAACCGCAAGGTATTCGAGGAGATCATCGGCAATATTCGGACGATCGGCCTTAAGAAGCCGATAACGGTGACACCACGCGCTGGCCCCGACGGGCAGGAGCGCTACTTGTTGGTGTGCGGCGAAGGACGCATGAAGGCATTTAAATCGCTGGGGGAAACGGCCATTCCAGCGCTAGTGGTCAATGTCAGTGACGAAGATGCGTTCATCATGAGTCTGGCCGAAAACATCGCCCGGCGCCAATGCCGACCACTTGAACTGCTTGCAAGCATCAAGGCGCTGTCCGACCAGGGGTATGACAAGAAGTCCATCGCGCTCAAGACTGGCCTCACGATGGAATACGTCTATGGGATCTCATTGCTTTTGGAGCGCGGCGAGGAGCGGTTGTTGGTCGCTGTCGAAAAAGGAAAAATTCCACTGAATGCGGCAATGGCGATCGTCGGGGCTGGTGACGACGATAAGGCTGTGCAGGCAGCTTTGCAGGATGCCTACGAATCGGGAAAACTGCGCGGCAAACATTTGCGGGAAGCGCGGCGAGTGATTGAGCGGCGACAGTCTTTAGGCCGGTCGGTAGCACGCGGCACGCCGCGCAAGAAGCCAGACGTGACGACATCGAGCCTCGTGCGGACCTACCAGAAAGAGGTCGAGCGGCAGCGCCTGATGGTGAAGAAAGCAGAATTTGCACAACAGCGTTTGCTGTTCGTCGTTGGTGCTCTGCGCCAATTGCTCATCGACGAGAATTTCACGAACCTGTTACGTGCTGAAGGGCTTGATACCTTGCCCAAGTATCTGGCCGATCGCGTCTGGCCGAACGGGGGGCTGGCATGACGGGAATTTCCCTCGGCTTCGCGCTGAATCCGTTGTCACTGCCGCTCGCCAGCATCCTTCCGTCCCGGCGTGCTCCTGAAGGGCTCATTACCTCACGGAAGTTCAAACAGATTCGCTCATCGATTGAGGAAATCGGCCTGATTGAACCACTGTCCATCACACCACCTATTCGCAACTCGGAGCAGCACATGCTGCTGGACGGGCACATCCGACTAATCGCGCTGCGTGAACTTGGGTTCGTTGATGCACCTTGCCTGATCGCGGCCGATGACGAGGGGTACACATACAACAACCGGATCAATCGCCTCTCGACTATCCAGGAGCACTTCATGATTCGCCGTGCAATCGAGCGCGGAGTCTCCCCGGATCGGCTCGCGAAAGTGCTTAGTGTCGACGTCAGCCACATCATCAAGAAGATGAACCTACTGGACGGAATTTGCCCAGAGGCGACGGAAATGCTGAAAGACCGCCAGTTCTCCGTCGAAATTTCCCGGGTGCTGCGGAAAATGAAACCGACGCGGCAGGTCGAATGCGTCGAGCTCATGGTGGCGGCAAACACGGTGACGGTTGCGTATGCAGAAGCGATGTTGGTCGCGACGCCGGCCGAGCAGCTGGTGGAAGGTAAGAAGGATCTGAAATTGGCCGGCGTGACGCCCGAGCAGGTGGCGAAAATGGAGAGGGAAATGGCCAATCTGCAAGGGCAGTACAAAATGATCGAGCAAACATACGGGCAAGATGTGCTCAATCTGGTGCTCGCCAAGGGTTACTTGGCGAAATTGCTAGAGAATAAGCCTATCCTCCGTTATCTGAGGCAGCGACAATCAGAGGTTCTCGCGGAATTCCAATCGATCGTGCAGACGGTATCGTTGGAGCAATGAGGCCGTAGCGCAGTGATACGACCACGACGAGAAGGTAAGTGTGTCTGGCTCCGTACTGTGCACCCAACAACTGGCTGTCATGAATCTCCTTGTTCATGGCAGCCGCCGAAGCAGCTAGCTTGCGGGCATTGGGTTCGACGCAAGCCGTTTAGTCGCTGTACAACGTCACTATGTTGACGAATTTTCTTGCATGTGTGGATGTGGGCTGCCTCTAATTGTTGGAGGAGGCGTTGCGTCGCATTTTGCTACATCGAACGGACTTAATTTAGGCACGATATACATGATTGCGCTGTCCGTTTGACGCTATGCCGTCACCCAACGGGATTGCAAATATTTTCAATCATATATCCCCTCATGTGACAGGGCAGGAGCATCTATTTAATCCGCCTTCCTGTTCTTCGGTCCACCGTTTTGCAATCCAATCAATTGAAGAGGCGAGACCAGAAGTCGCATACGGGAAGCCTTTGGCATACCTTATCGAAACTTGGTATATGTCGGTACCTCGCTCTGACATGCCTTGGGTAACCAGCTAACTGTGCTCGCCTGATTTTTTCCATTTTGAGGAGTAAACATGTCGTATGCATGGAACCAACTGCGTCTAGCAGTACATTGTCTGGCGGAAGACGGATCCCAACGGGAACGATTGGCGTTAGCGATTTCCGAGCATTTCATCTGTCTCCGACCGAAGGACTTGCCATTGACATGGCGTCCAGAATTTACCTCAGTAATAGATCGCCTTTGCGTTAATCGAGTACTGGATCACGATGTATCGATCAGGCGGATGGTACGTACGCTTAACGATGAAGAAGTTGGAGCCATGATCGGCTCCATCCTTCGCCTCTACGACGCGGTGACGCGATACGAACCGATCCAAGGCGTGAAAGAGGTGTCGTAATCGACAACCACTCACGCCCATCAGGAAAAAGGTCTATGGAGGATCCCAGCTCGAAGCGGTCTACCGTTTCAATTTGGAAAGAATTCATGGTGAAGATTTTTCTGTCGTTACGAATGAAGAATGATTAACGATCGAAAAGAAGACCAGCGCCGGGACTGCCGTACGCATTGAAGGAGTTTATTGGGGAGTTACTGATCGAATAGGAGAACATTTTGAACGACAAGGAATTTACTAACACTACAGAGGCGCACAGTCTTTTTGCGTTAGGACGAATTGTCGTGACGCGCGGCGCATTAAGCTTACTGGGCCAGCACGGCGTATTGCCGATGCAGCTGGTATCCAGACATGTACGGGGTGACTGGGGCTATCTCAATCCAGAAGATGTCATTGCGAACAACGAGGCGTTGGCCGGAAACGATCGCATCTTGTCGAATTATTTGATAGATGGTGATGACCGAGTTTGGGTCATCACTGAGTGGGGGCGCTCGACCACCACATTGTTACTCCCTAGCGAGTATTGATCAGCAGGGCCGGCAGCCCCATTAAATGTGCCGGCGAAAACTGACCTGCGTACTGGTCTACGTTGACAATTGCCGCTGATGTTAACCTTCTCGAATAGCAATCAATGACTGAGTTCGACCGAGGCTGTGTGCAAACGTCCTCAAATAGATCTTAAATTGAGGCGGCAGCGCCTACCAGTACGATCCCGGCCAGTCTGTCGGGCTGCGGTTGGTAGCCAATACCGCATTTGAAGCCCTCTTCAGGCATGCCGCTGGAACTGCGCGATGCCGGCGCTTCTAATCTCGTCCATCCATTCTCGGGCGACGTCTACACTGGCGCTATGGAAACGGATAGCGGCATCCTCCAGTACCCGATGCTCGTTTTCAATCGTCGTCGGAAAAATTCCTGGATCATCGCTGCCGATACACACCTTCACTGAGCCTTCGCGTAAGCCAAATTTGTTCCGTAGGGTGACGGAAGGGGGCGGTACCCAACGGTAAAGCGGATGCTCGTGAAACGCTTCAAGCCGGCCGATATATAGATTTGACGAGGGGCATGCCTCGAGATATATGTCGTATTCGTCGTTGGCATACTCCGTCATCAAGTAATCCTGAACCGCTTCGATGGCATCTAACTGTACTGAGCCGACGATTTCTTCGACTTTTCCGTTTCTCATTTGTACTCTGCGTCCGAAGCCGGGATCATGGGGCATAAATCGGAGCACTGCGGTGAAACTCTGGGGTCGCTGGCGTGTGGTACCTGCACGATTCGGTCTGTAAAGATCTTTGTAGGCAAGCCAGATATCTTTCTGTGCACGGGTGGAATTTTCTGCGAGAGTATCCGTCGTGTCCAAGTCCTCGAGCAGTTCATATTTCCGTAGCGTCCACGCTCCGAACAGGTCTGCGGCACTGTGCGCTTTGCCATACAGATGTGCGCTATAAGTTGCAATATAACTCTCTAGGTTGGCGATACACGGCGAAAAGTCGCGCACCTCGATCACAGAGGCGCGGCCTTTTATAAGCGACAGGTAATGGTGCAGCCAGACCAGGTTATCGAGATGTTCGTTCAAGGGCACCAAAGCCTCCTGCTGGCGTCGGGCAAACGTGCGCGGATCGATGCCGAGCGCGAGCGCGTGACCGAGACGGTCCCCCTTTTCCATTGCACAGAACCGTACGGTCTCGTCGATCCGCCGCAAGCCGGTCAGCAGGTGGGAGAAATCTTCGCCGGCATGAATACTTAAATACAAGGCAGGGGCGCCGGAAGAGGGTGCGGTGCCTTTACGGCACTCTTTCCGGATTTTTCGAAGCGTTGGAGCAAACAGTTCGATAGGTCCTGTATTCTCGTTGCCCGCTACGTCCAATCCCTTCAGAAGCCGGCCAGCATGGAGGACCGGGCTGGTGCCGCTCAGCTCAGCTGCGCGACTGCGTGCTTGACGATACAGCGCAGTGAAGTTATCGCCATAGGTTTTGAGCTCTTCCGACGTTGGATCCTCGCCCCGACTGAAATGATAGACAAATTGAAAACAATCTATGTCTCCGGTTTTCTGAAGATCGTCGACAAACTTGTTAAGCTTTTTTTCTTCCACGAATTGTGGCCCGGCTTTCAGCGATATGAAGCGATTGGGTTGGATCAACGAGGGATGAATAGGCTTAACCGCGCCAGGGCCGCGCACTTTTCGGATGTACGATTGATTGAATGAGATAAACTCGCTCAGCCCTATGCCTCGCATGACTGCGTATCCACGTAGACAATGGATGGCATGTATGATTCCTAATCGTAGCGCAGAACGCAAAGGCCCAGCGGGGCTGGTCGGGCTCGACGTTTGCTCGTCGAGCATGAGTGCGGTCAAGAACATAAGCCAGGCGGCTCCGGCATCGTTTGCAACGTGCCCGCCCTTCAGTTCGATGGCTCTACGAATGATGCACTGCACGGGCTCGGTTGGACTCATCACCAGAATATAGCTATGAAAACCCGAGCAGCGCTTGAACAGCGTTTCCCAGGGAATGCTTCTTTTTTCTTCGGGCTGGGTTTCGGGTGCCATGAACAATGCATTCATCAGTTCCAGCTGTTCAAGATCATCGTTCTCGTTCCTGAACACTTGGCGCAGCCACTGATTGACTAAAAATGGCAATACTGCACACAGTTGGGAAATGCTGATTCTGCGCGCTCGCATTTGAGCGAATTCCTGGATAAGTGGCCAGTTGACGTGTTCGCCTATCTTTTGCGGTTTATTGTCGAGCAGCGCAAGGTGATAAAGACCGACATTGGCTGCGCTCACCCCGGCCATGTGGACATGGTTGTCCGCATACGGCGTGTCTGCATCGAAGGGTAGCGCGTGCGGACATTGGGATTTCGACCAGGCTTCCACATCCTGCCACTGTTTTGCGCCCGTATGGATATCCTCCGCCATCAACGTCGCGGCCAATAACGAAGGGTCGATCAGCGACATCAAGCCGGCATAATCGGCCAACTTCTCATTTGGTACTCTGAACAGATCGTCTTCGCCCACAAGCCATTCTCGAGCCAGCACGCGCAGAAAATCGAGCTTGTACAACCCGCCCTCGTTGGGGTTCCAGTGCAAGGCAAGCGCATGCTCGAGGTCTTCCTGCCGTTGGTCATAGTGCGTGTAATCGCTGATTCCCGCCGTGCGTACATGGAGGGCTTTGTCCGCATCGTATGCATCTTGTTTAATCGACTCGATGCAATGCACCAGCCATCGATCGGAACGCAGCAGGCTTACCGCGGCCAGCAGATCCAGGGGAATGCGCAGCATGGTTAGTCCCGTATCTGCGCCAGCACTTGCGCCAACTTGCGCGCACCCGGCACCTCATATTTCTGAGCCTTGCGCAGCAGGAGCCGCAGTTTGTTGACATAGACAGGGGCCAGGTCCAGCGTGAGCAATTCCCATTCCGGGATGGCCATCAGCGCCTGAAGCAGCCGTTTGATTCCCGGGCCCCGGATTCTGGTCGATAACCCGGCGCTATCAAGCCAGGTCGCCACGGGATTTTTCGGCGTAACTGCGGTGCGCGTGGTGGCCGAGGGGCCGGCACCATCATCCGCGGACTTCGACTCCAGCGAATCCTTTTTCTTGGGGCCAATCGGGAAAAGACCTTCGCGCTCGGGGTTCACGAGATTGAAAATAGGATGCGCCTGCAGGGCCATGATGAGTTTTGCAGGCTCTTCTGCTAGATTCTGCTTTTTCAGCCTGGGTATGTTGATCTGCCATGAGCGATCCGCGTCCCATTTTGCGGGATCGAGATCGATATGTGGCCCCGTCGCTACGTTCTGCTGCACGACCATCAAGTGGTTGGGCTTCAAGAAGCTGGCGGTCGCGTTAATGACGATCATCTGAAAACGTCGTGCCGCATGGCTCAAGGTATTCTGGGAGCCGGTCTCGCTCAACAGGGCCGAACCTGCTTTCAGCGCGTTAATCTGGTTAAACGTCTTATTGAAGACGAAATACAGGAGATGTAGCAGTCCACGCCGCCTTACCTGCTTGAGTATCTCGGCATGTTCTGCCTGCCATTCCCGAATTTCGGCATTTATCCACTCGTGCACGCGATATAGCTCATCCCAAGTACGGTTCGTATCAGCTTGGGCATCAGTGGACTCCCCAATGCCTTCGGTCGTGGGGTTGCTCGTGGCCTCATTGCTGTCGTCGTCTTCCACCGGCTTGGTGGGGAATATGGCATAGGTCGAATGAAATGGCGCGGAAGTCAGAATTTTGCGTATGTGACTGGTCGCTCCCCGGCCGGCGCCGGAACTCGTCGAGTAATCCTGTAAAAGGCTGTCCACCAGCAACTCAAACGCCTTACCGAAAAAGACTTGGCGAGTTGCGGTGCCGGAACGTCCGTAAAACTCATGCGTCGTATACAAATTGAGCAGAGTGACTGCCCTGGAAAACTCAACTGTATTGATTTGCTTGTCGTTCGAGAGCATTGCGTACGTCTGCTCGACCGTCGTCTTTGAGACGAACTGCAGGTACACGAAGTATTCCAGTGCGGGGTATGGCACCTGCGTACGCAGCTTCTTTTCGAGCAAGCTTTTTTGGCTTTCGATATACGCCGAACTGCGCCGCCTTTCCAGCATCCGCAACTGTCTCAGGCATTCGCCGCTGAAATCGTAGTGCTCTGCATCCTCCGAGACCGAAAACTGACGCTCGACGTTGAATATAGGCAGATCGCGCAATGGGCGGCCCAGCGGTGGTGGCGCATCGTCGTCCCAACCTGACGAGGCGGCCAGCAGCGTTTCACTTTCCGCGACGCGCCACCCGATCCAGTTGCGATGCGCTTCGCAATATTTCATCCAGCCTTCGCGCAATGCGGCGTGATAGGTGCCATGTTGGGCGTCGACAAAGTGCTGTGCGCACCGGGCGATCTCGCGATGGCGGCGGGAAAGAGTTTTTTGGTCTTCTATGTAGGTCAGATCGTCCCATGCGTCTTGTTCACGTGCTAGATAGCGCGCCGGCAACTTCACGAGCTGGACAAGTGTTCGTGCAGTGTCCGGAAGGAGAGGAGGTTTGCTGCCCTCTTCACCATTAGTGAGGGGATAAACGAGCTCAGCCATCCAAGCCAGATAGAGGCTCAAAGGTATGCCGCTCCCTTCCAGAGTACCGTCCTGGACGACTCGGATGCGTGGTTGCAGAAGGGAAAGGGATGTAAATTGCGTGCGCAGGTGGGTTGGAAACAGTTTTTCGAGATAGTTTTCTGCCAGTTTTTCCCGGTAGGTGTCGTCGATGGCGTGCTTACTGTGCTCCCGGAAGTACTGTTGAGCCAACTGGCGATAAAGATTAATGTCGCCTGATACGAGCGGAATCGAAAACGGGCATGCCAACCATCGGCGTAGAGTTTCCAATAGACCGTGAGCTCGGCCGAGCGACATGTCGATATCGTCGATATGGAATACAAACGCTGCTACGCCCAACTCCCGGGTCGCCAGGTACAGGAAGTAATGGAAACGCCATTCCCAGCTTTGCGCCATCTGGTAAGACAGGATACGGTCAATACCGACGCCCATCGATCGGCTGTCTGTGGGCGCGAGAGACTCGCCGAGGCTTTCGAGCGCGCGCAAATAGTCGTCGCTTGGCCGAGCCTGTTTATTGCGTACGGCCTGATGGACTTGCGCTACCAGATAACTATCGAATCCTTCGTTATCTCGAATGAGGGTCGGATCGATCAAGGGTAGAAAACACAAGCCTGATGTATTTGCGCCTTCGGTCCACCCATTTGCGTCATCATCAAAGTCCTGCTCGGGCTCGGCTTGTAATTCGCCCCACATCATTTCTAGGTTGATCATGAACGCTGTCTTGCCAGCGCCGCGCGGTCCATTGACGAAGATTGCATTGTACGAACGTTCCAACTCGTTCTGTCTTTGACCCGAAATTGGCATGTCCGACCACGCTGCCGCATAACGCCGCGCATTCTTCATGGCCTCATTCAATGCGTTTTTGACGAATCGAAAGGCAACGTGTTGCCAGTTCTCCTGGATCGGGAGGCGCGTCGCGCTCCCGGTACGATCCAGATTCAATAAGAGAGTTTGCCGTGCCACGTTCATCATCCACTCGACCTTGACCGGGTTTTGTATCGCTACCGCTCAGCGTTAGTTGTTGCCGTATTGTAATCAACAATGTCAGCAGAAGGTAAGCAATACGTGCCATTTTCGAGCCCGGCGATCGCATGCAATGCGCATTACCGAATACGCTTCACTGGATATTGACGCCGTCGGCGGTACTTGATGACGTCGAATATGCATACAGCTAGAGTCCATCTGACTGAACGAAGCTACCATTCCACTCTTATTAGCAGATACATTTTTGAAATATAGTAACGCTCATCGACGCGTGCGGAGCATCGTAAAAAAATGTGGACTAGGTAGGTTGACGCGACGCGTTCGTTAGAGACTGCGGTAGTCATTGAAGATTGTGTTACTGCCTAGGCCTTACTACAGGAGTGGGGAAACTCGCTGCATTGTCAGGGCTCCTAGATTGGGAGCATGGCTAGATGTAGCCCTCCAAGTATTGGATCGGCGCAGGTACATTAGAATCGATTGGCTAACGCGGCAGCAGCATTGACCGGCCGCTTGCCTGAACGTGGCAATGCTTGACCGCTCCCGTATCGCTGTCCAAGCTGCGGCTTGGGTAGCCCGGCACGGCACTTGTGAACTGCCTTGGCCAACGAGGGTCATAAAGAACGCTTGGACTTTGTTTGCAAAAACATGGCCGATATACTTTCGCCGCAAGAGCGCAGTCAGCGCATGGCACGTATCAAATCACGGGATACTCAGCTCGAGATGGATGTGCGCCGGGCGCTCCATGCCCGCGGTCTCCGCTATACCGTGCATGAAACGTCCCTGCCGGGCAAGCCCGATATGGTCTTCAAAGGGCGCCGGCTCGTGGTCTTTATCAATGGCTGCTTTTGGCACGGGCATCGCTGCCCCATTGGCCATGTCCCCAAGTCGAACAGCGGTTTTTGGAAATCAAAGATTACGACCAACCGCGCCCGCGACGCGCGTAACATCCAGCGTCTGCGCACTATGGGTTGGAAGGTTATCAATGTATGGGAGTGCTCCATGCAAACCCAAGCACGCGCACGGGACAGTATTGACAAGCTCGAGGCAAGGATCCGCAAGGTGGCGCCTCGCGCGGCACCACCGAACCACCAGCACAGGGATTTACTTTCCCCGGCCCTGCCAACGGGGTTAACCGGACCACGGTCCGCAAAGCTAAGACCCTAAGGAAAACGGAAGTGGCCCGTCGCTAGGGCTACGCCGCTTCAACTACGATTTGGCGCTTCGTTGCCCGGGCTCGTTTCGGCTTGATCGCTTCTTGGTAATAGTTGTTCAACTTTTGGATGATTTCCCCGAGGGCTTTTCCAAGTAGCGGAGGAACCGCATTCCCGACCTGGGTGTACTGCGGGACTTCATATTTACGCATTTGGCCGCCGGTTGTGACCTTTGAGCGGAAAGCGAACTCATCCGGGAAAGATTGGATGCGGGCCATTTCACGCACACTCAGGGTGCGCAGGTCAGCATAGGCCCAGTTGTAATGGCACGCATCATCAGGGATTGACAATGCGGCTGGCGCTGGCTGCTCCGGGTCCAATGCCTTTTGCGAGTGCTTGCGGGTACGGTGCTCAATGAGGAATGTGTTTAGCTTCTTGCGCTTGTCCTTCTGGTTTCCCTTGAATTGGCCCTCGGACCCATCTGGCAGCAAGTATTCGTAGCCAAGCAGTTTGTCGGCGACATCCGGTGGAAGGGAATCAGATGCCCCACTCAAGACGTCTTGCACCGCTTTTTGCGTGGTGGGTTCTTGCAGCAATATCTGGTAAAGGCGGAAGCGACGTTTTACCTTGTCGCTATTGCTCCGCAACTCGTTGTTCTGCATCTCCTCGAATGGATGGGCGCGGTTCAAATGTGATGCAAAGTCGCGTTCGAGGAGTTTGACATATTCCGATGGGCGCGGCATTGGTTTGCCAGTGTCGCGGCGAAGGTCGTCGATCGCGTCGCGCACGGTGTACTGCTTGTGGTGGCGCAACGGCGAGAGAAGTCCTTTGAAGAATGTTTGGTCCTTGACTAGGTCAAAGCAGCGGATGTCGTCGTTTTCGATAGGCACCCCATCTTGGACCTTTTTGTAGAAAACTTCGGATTGCGCAAACAAGCCTGGCTCATCCTCCTCCAACCGGCGCTTGATCAGGTCATAGACACCGTCATATCGGATCCCGAGCATGACGAAGCGAGGCCGGTTTTGTGCGACACCCGCAAACCGCGCGTTGGTATGGATGCAAAGGGGGACATACTGCTTGGACGCGAACGCTTTAGCGACTTCGATCCATGCGTACACCTTCTTGCCGCCGACGTCGAACGGGCGCAGAATGCCGCTGACATTCTCCAGCAAAACAAACTTTGGCCGTAGCTTCGCGACGAACTCGGCAAACTCGCCAGGCAGTTTGTTCCGGGCGTTCGAATACTCACGCATACCGGCCATGCTAAAGCTTTGGCATGGGGGGCCACCAGAAATCAGGTCAACCTGGCCTTCCAACGCGTCGGTAACTTGCTGGTTTCCGTCCAACCAGTTGTTAAAGTCTACGATGCTGCCGACCACAAGCTTACCCTTGAGGTCGTCAATGCCACCGGTGAGGTCGCAGTAGGGTTTGGTCACGGTCGCTTGGGGGTTTTCGCGGAGGCGGTCCTTTAATTGGGTTGCAGGGTAAGCACTGGCCAGCCACTTCGTGGACCTTGGCCGGGTACCAGTCGTGGCGGCAACCTCTTCCAAATCCTCCGCCAGGAAATTGTAAGCGAACGTTGTCGCAGCCATAGGGGAAAGTTCATTGGCGAACAACAACTCGAAGCCAGAAGCGGCAAGGCCTAGGTTGAGTCCGCCGCAGCCTGCAAATAGCTCGATATGGTTGAGCTTGCGCCCCATTTTTCCTCCAAAAATAAGCTTTCAGACACTAGCCAACAGCAGTTGGCGGCGCGCAGGTGGAAATTCGATACTGTATATGCACACAGTAATTTTGGCAAACATTGCTGCTATGATATTTTCTGGCTCGTCACGCGCCTGAAGTGTCGGGGAATTGTAAGAGAACCTGCGCCCAAAGTCCAGGTCTGGGATCGAAATTGTATTTTGGATGCAACCCCCGCAGGACGTGCCTTGGCAGTCCTGCTTCCGGCGTTACCGGCCATTAGCGAGCGCTAGGAGTAAGGTTGGAGGGCTGGCGGAGGAGGGGCAGGTGGAGGAGGGGCAGGCGGGCGCTACTCCCTAATATGCCCGGTCATAGGTCGAAGTATGCGTACTCGTCGCGCAAGCGCGGCAAGGCTTCCTTCAGCGAGGTCCGTATATCTTTGCCATGGTTCGGCCCGATTCCCGCCTTGTTGAAGATTTGCCCCAAGTCGAGGGCAATGCCAGGCGTTTGGGGGCGTCCCCAGTAATTGCCACCGGAGAGTTGCGCAACCCGGCGTACGGCGAGCGAATTAGGGTTGTACAACTCAAGCTTGTTCGTCGGCACAGTTACGAAGGCGTAGGAGAATTGCGATGGGTCGAAGTGGTACGTACGCCCGCGCATGATCATCCCGTTCTTGAACCCGGAAGCGTTGTAGAGCATGTCCCACATCATCGGGATTTGCGCATTGTCATTCCAGTTTGTCTTGCATTGGACCACGGTTACCCGCAGTTCTGCGAAGTGTGCGTCTGCGACTTCATCCAGGCGTTTTGCTAATGACGCCCGCCCGACCAACGGCGTCGCCAGCGCAGGCAAGTCGGCGGGGAATGTCACGCAGACCAAGTCCGATTCCGTATTGGCGGGCACCGTACCGTATGTAATTGTCAGCGCCTCCTGTACCGGGCGCGGCACGGATGAGCGCTTTTTGAAGACAATAGCATTGGTCCCGATGAGGCACAGATTCAAGTAGTAACAGACCAACCCTTCCCACGCGGCACCACCGCCAGATAGGCTGGATGGGTCGCGGCCGGCCTGACCCGACTCGCGGAAGGTCTCGGAAAGGATTGTGCCGAGTTCGAGAATTTTAGTTGGCGTCGGCGACGAGCCAACGAACGGACGCAGTTTGTTCTTCCATACCCCCCAGCACTCGGAAACGACGCGCGTTTCGAGTAAGTCAACCACAACTTTCTTGCGGGCGGCATCGACAAGATTCACGGATGCCAAGGCCAAACCGGGCAGCATTTCGTTGTACATGTATTTCTCCAAGGATAAAGTGGTCAGGGAGTGCTCATATTGCAAGGTTCCCGTACAATTTGTTCCTATCCTAGGATGAAGATCAATTGCTCCTAGGATGGGATGTAATCTATCCTAGGATAAAAAATGCAAAATAGCAAGAAAATGTCTTGCTATCATCTTTGGAGTGAACGCGACCTGATAAGTAAGCATCTTCTCGGGACCGTCTGGTCGCGCGTGTCCAAAATAGCGAAAGTGGTTCCCATCAAAGATGAACTGACCCCCAAAGGTTGGACGGTTGGCGACTATGCCGAGTTGTACTGAGCCCTGTATCCAACGGGGCTCATTCCATCCAGTTTGAGCTTGATGCGATCGTGGTTATAGCAGTGGATGTACCCGGCCGAACTGCTGACAGCGCATGCGGCACCGAGAGGGACCGCGCCCGCGTGACGAGCCTCATCGGCCTTTGAACGGCTCGTAAAGGTGCCCCGCACATAGCCGGCTGGGATCACGGCCATAGGTGCGCTGCTCCTTAGTAGATTCCTGAATCTCGTATTGTGTGTCGGCAAAGTATTTGGCCGCATCCTCGCGGGTCATCTTCCAACGCGTCGTGTACCACTTCTTCCGGATCGGGTCGAGGGCGCGAACAGCAAAAACTTCAACGATTCTTTCAGGCTCCCAGCTCATGGAACTACTGTACATAAGCACAGTCTATCCCGCAATAGACATTCTTGAAAGTACAGGAGATCCACATGGACAAGCAGACACAAAACGATGCTCAAAACAGCAACATGGTGAAAGATCCGGAAGATTGGACGACGGGCGACGAGCCGATGACAGGCGCGCAAAAGTCCTATCTGAAGACACTGTTAGAAGAGGCCGGCGAAGAGATGGATGAAAACCTGACGAAGGCCCAGGCATCGGAACGCATCGAGGAATTACAGCGAAAGACTGGCCGAGGGACCGCGCAGCACTGAGGTCGTAAAGCGGTTATTCCCGCCATCTGTGGTCAACCTTGTGGATAACCGCCATGCACATGAAATAAGTGTTTGAACGGCAAAGACAAATTGCCGTTGAGTAAAATCAAGGCATGACCGGCTCCGCACTATCAAACCTGAAGGCTCAGGAAATCTGCACCATCGTCCTGCACGACGGCACACAGCGGGATGCAGCCTGGAGCCCGACCGACCGGCGATTCGTCTTTTGTGATGGGCTTCGCGACGGATCAGTCAGTCACGCCGATGTCTATGAGTGGTGGCCGGCTAGTGTGAGGTTTTGATCTTGGGATGATCAGCGGCGCATCTCTTCCAGTCGTCCCATATGCATTCCTGAGCCGAGGCGAGAGACATCTTCCCGGCACACACTGCATGCGACAGTCTCACCTCCAACTTGTCCTTGACCTTCGCACCATCGGGACCATCCCAAGGTTGCAGAGTGAGGTTGTGGATGTTCCGTGGATGGCCGCCAAGCGTCAACGGAACGATGTGATCTAACTCCAGTTCGCTTGCCCGGCTCCAGTCGATACTCTGCTTCCGCATCAACTTCTGTTTCACGCCGTTGGTGTAGATCGTCGATGGCCGTACGGACTTCGTGTAGCCCTTCTGGCAGATCGTTTGATTGATGGTGTCCTGGTGAACGTCAGGATTCAGGACTTCAGCCGGCACGTCGGCAAATGAAGCGGAAGAGGCGAGGGCGAAGAGGGCGAGCAGGTAGCGTGGCTTCATACAGAAACTATAGCCAGAAGCTTTGCAGTTGAGAAATCACGTAACAACTGGAAATAGATTTCCTCATGCTACGCTTTCCCTGATAAAGCACCTAGGCCGCCTATGCTGTAAGGCGGTGTCCGGCATATGCACCCGTAGCCGGCCTAGGCTAGGCGCTCACCTTTAAAGTGGCCTCGAACGCGCTAGCGGCAGGGTTGTCCGCCCGGTAGATAAAAAAATTCGCAGCAAACTTGGCACTGGTCAGGTCATCGAAGTATCCCAAGCTATACCCGGCTAAGCGATCCCCGGTAGTTGCACCTTGGAGGAACTGCGTGGGTATCCCCGCAATCGAAACCGTGTAGCCGTTGCTAGTCCGCAGCCGCAGCGACGTAAATGCCCCCTTTTCGTAGGCTTCGACAATGTCCCCCGCGACATCCCTCGGTGAGAGGCGTTGGTCCCCGGTGGATGCATACCGTAGGCAATTCACGTACGACGGGCAAGACGGACGGGACCTGCACTCTTGGCAATGTATGCCGGGTTTCGCGAGGCGACTCGCATCGAGCCCCCTGTTGCGCGGTAGTTGGTGCCGCAAGTCGTCGACCAGTTGCAATACAGTCGCCTCCAAATCGGCGGTGAGCTCTCCCTGCCAAGAGGAGCTCGCTCCAGCGAGCTCCAAGAAAACCTTTTGCGGTTCCAGCACTTTCTTGGCTAGCACCCCGTACGCGGCTAATTGGAGTTGGTACTCCGGGCGCGGCGCGCCGTCGTCGTTGAGTACGCTGCCGGTCTTGTAATCAACGATATGGATGTTGCCGGAACTGTCCGCGTAGGCCAGGTCGATGTAACCGGCAAGATCAAGGGAGGGGGCCTCGAATTTTCGCTCGGGGCCAAGAGGACCTGCGCTTCCGCGGCCTGCCGTGGCTGCAGGAGTAGCTCGCTGGCCCTGCGGGCGGGTCTTCAGGACGCGCATGGCGAAGCCGCATGCGGACACGACTTGCGCGCTGTTCAGTATGCCGGCCGTGCCGGCGGCTTCGAAGGAGAGTTTGAGCAATGGGCCTGCATCGTCCCGAGTCAATGCCGCTGCAAGTAACACGTGGAACTGGCCAATTAACACTTGCGCCGTTGGGAGTGGCTTGCCCGTAAACCGTTCAATCAACGTATGCGCGATCGTCCCCCTCAGAGCCATCGGACTGCGCGAGAGTCCACCATTTGCAGGGCGTTCCGTTTCGAGTAGGTAGCGCAGTGGGCAGGTCGTGAACGACGCTAGCTTGGACGGCGAAACCGGCCTCGTGCGCTCCAGTGCTAGCGTTGGGCTCGACATCACATTCCTTGTCCCGCCCTTAGGCGGGACAGCACGGCACCCATTTGCCTTGCTAATTCAAATGTCGTCACTGGGACAAGGTCCCCATTTTCAATGGCAAACTCGCCCAGCGCGGGCTGGTGCCCGAGCATGGCATCCCATTGCCAGAACGGGTGGATGACTGCAGCCCACCTGCCACTAGCGACCTCGAGCAACGGGACGGTGCCGACGTCTTGGCGGGTGCTTCCAAAAAAGCCCGCCGCCTCATCGGCAAGTTGCCGTGCCATGGCGGGCCAGTCATGGACGCTAGGAGAGTCGAAGTGCCCGTCGATGCCAAGTGTTTGCCCGGCGTCGAGCAACAGGTGGAGCACGCCCAGCCCAAGCCGCCAATCCAACAACCCATGGTAGGCTTGGTTGCCATAACGATGTAGGCAGCGGTAGCAACCAGTAAGGCACTTGGACATATGGTCGGCATCCATCAAGTCGGCTAGGGGCGATGTCCCACGTTCGTTCACGATCTTCCGCAGAACGTCCACGATGATCGGTGCGCCGGACGACCCTGCCTGCTGCAAGCGGTCGCATAGGCCGGACCCATTGACCAAGTCGTCAGAAACTTGGAGGAACGGCATCACGGCACCATTTGGCATGCGCTTGAGGCGTGGCTCTAGGATTTGGAATTCATCAGGATCGACGTCGAGTAGGACGCGGGAAGCATAATTGATCGCCATGAAACATGCCGAAAGGGCGCCGGACCGGAACGCTTCCGTGAGCCGCAGTTGTCCATCTTGGCCCGGCCTCTGGAATTGCAACCAGGCGGGGAGCGCAGCGGGGGCCAAAACCAGAGAGTCTGTCACCTTTGGTGCGAGCAAGTAGAAGTTGCCTACGCTTGTCGCGTCTTTGTCAGCCTCCCAGCGTTGTTGCGTATCACGGTAAGCGTCGTTTGCGGCAGTGAGGATGGTGCTGTCCACATAGATGCCATTCGCCCAAACAATATGCTCCTTGCCATTGTGGAGGTAAGGTGCTCGTAGGCTCCCCTTCGAGACAGAAAAGCCAGGCCATGACTTCTCGGCGGGTTGGCCTTTGTTGAGCCGTAGGACCCGCGACTGGTGACTCAATCCAATTTCCAGGTTAGAGTCCGGACAGGGCATTGTAGGGATATCTTCTGCTTCTGCGATGACCGTCCGGCTCGGCCGGGTAAGGAAGTCGTCGCCACTATCTTCCACCCGGCTAGGCTTAAGCGACGTGACGAACCCGCGCGGTACGAACGTCTTGACGGTATTGGCCCCGGACATTTCTGACATACATGACTTGCATACGCTGCCAGCGACCTCCACGCGCGCTTCCCACGCACCACATACTGGGCATTCCGCAAATTCTTGCATTTCTCCGAGGTCACCGGGCACGGATTGGAACGATTGGCGCTGTGTCTTGGAATGCGGCTGTTGCAACCTTCCCCCTGCAAAGCCAACGGTAAGGTAACGGCGTTTGTCATGGGTTAGGTATTTTCCGGGTGCAAATTCCTGAATCGCAACATCCAAATCCCTGTCCATCGACGCGAAATCCACGCGGCCGTGTTTGCCGAGGACTGGACGGGTGTGTAGCACCCGGGTCCTGGTTGGCATGCCATACATTGGGAACGCACCACGCTCGGCCAATGCCTCGGCGAGCCCTTTGCCTAACATGGTAGGGTCATCGGTTGCATCCTTGATCATCGCGACCGCGCGGTCAATATTGAGGCTGGCGGTGATTGCATGCGCGCGAGCTGGATCGCCTTGGACACAGAGCAATGCAAACTTGTCCCGTCGTGTTGCCCCGGCACGCAAGGCTGCCTTAATTCTCGGGATCCACTCATCCCACTTCGCACGCAATGTGTCGATACGGAAGAACTCCCCATGGTTATCTGGCTTCGATAACAGTTCATCACCCAGCCATTGGGTGGGATGTGCTTGTCGCAATTCCCTGAATGCACCAACGAGCCAGTGCTTGAACACCAAGCGCTGGGCGATTTGGTCTAGCCCCGTGGTTAGGAACGGCGGTGGCGGCGGGTCGCCAGTAATTTGTGCCGGGTGCCAGAAATAGTGGAGGTCATGGCTCTTGCTGCGGCAAACAGTGAGCACGAACGAAAATGCCTGCCCGCGCCGGCCCGCCCTACCCACACGCTGTTGGTAGTTGAAGCGCTGGGGCGGCATGTTAGCCTGGAATACCGCGCGTAGGTCCCCGATATCCACCCCGACTTCCATTGTCGTCGTCACCGATAGGATGTCTACCACGCGTGCCGCGCGGTCCAGCGCGGTGTCTACCTCGACACCGCTGAACCCGGCGGGCAGGATATCGTCGTCGTCTTGGATCAGTATTCCCTTGAAACGACGCAGGCGTGCGGCCGGGTTGGACGTCATGCCGGTCAATTCCTCCGCCCGCATGCGGTACGCCCCCTTGGATTGCAGGATCCGTTTGCCCAAGAAATTGCCTTGCCTGAGTTGCGCGACGGTGTTGGTAGCGTCTGCCGGCAGCGGTATCAGGCACCGGGTACAGATCTTGGCCCCTTGGTGGACATGCACGCGCCCGCAGTTCCCGCAGCGCCAATACGGCGCATCGGGCGGCAGCGGCCGGTAACCAATCTTGAAGACGGAGACCAGCCCATTCGTGTGGCCCTTTTCCAGCAACGTCGCAAGGAAGCCGGCAATGACAGAATCAACATCCTTGCCTGTGGCCGCACAATAGGCCGTGGCAAACCCACGCAAGCGGCGGTTGACGTTTTGGGGCCGGTCCCACGCGGCTTGCCGGTAGCCATACTTGGACGGCGTGACGCGGCCTGAATCGGCCAAGACCCGCACCATGGCGTCGAATGGCGCCATGGCCTCCCGTGTTTCGCCAGCGGCCAATGGCAAGCATGGGTATCCCCACCCTGACTCTTCGAGCGCAAAATAGGTTCGGCTAAACAAAGTTTCCCCTGCGAGCTCGACGAGGTCCGTGGCGACCTCCTTGGCGGCCAGCGCCAACTCGGCTTGATAGGCGTCATTCTTGCGCCACTGCCACCGATCACCGGCCCGTTCAAACAACTGTTGCCAAGCAAAGGAAACCGTGCCCTTTTGCCTTGGCTCCGGGACTGGGGCCAAGCCAGTGCGGTCGGTGGGATGGATACCGCGTTCAACCATGCCGGCCAGCAGTGGCCCGACCGGTGCGCCCGGAGCAGGCTCCATTGGTTCGAGGACGTCTCCCATGTTAACCCAGTCATTCCTGCTTGCCTTTTCCTGGGCAGTGATTTCCTTGTACCGGTCGGTCAAGGCCACCACCTCGTCCATGTGCTCTACTTGCCCCCCAATCTCCTTGATGCGCGCCATGACTTGCGCTTTTTCTTCTTGCAGTTGACCAGCGTGTCCCAGTGCGTCGCGTAGCCCTTCAAGGCTGCGCACAACAAGCTCGCGGCGGACGTCGTCATGGTGCCCGCCTTCCAAATCGAAGGCGGCCTTCGCCGCGTCCTGCCTGCTATCCGAGAAGGAAACAAGGCGCTCTTCGCCGTTTGCCCGGCGTAACTCGGACATCAGGGTGCTAGCAAGCAGTTGTGTAGTTTTCGCGAAACCGACGCGGAAGCCACGGATCGGTGACAATTTTCCGAGGCCGTGGCGGTAGGAAATTGCGCAGGAAGGACATTGGAATGGGAGTGCTGTCCCTGGGTCTGCAGGTGACGTTTGGTTGCGCCTCTCGTCACCATTGAAATTTTGTTTATCAACATAATAGTGCCACCCAGGGATGCCATTGCCAATGGCTCTGGTCGGTGTGACCGCGGTAATGGTCGCTGTCCACGGGTCATACTCGGCTTGCCGCCAGCGGCCTTGTGCGTCCTCGTCGGCGGGCAGGTCATCCCCTAGCGGCCAGAACCGGCGCACGGTCGGCATGAAGATCGCATAGTCTTCCGCCGCGCGCTGCTCGACCATCATTACTTTGGCGCGTTCCGGCAGCGATGCGGTATCCGGGTCGTTGGGTAGCAATTCAATCCGCTCGCCCGCGCCACCCGGCCGGGCGAATTTGCCGCCGTAGTACAACGTGCCGCAACATTCGCAGTACAGCATGTCTACCATGCGCGACTTGCGCACGTCGCTAGTCGTGGAGCCGTAGCGGGTGCCTGAGTCCACGGACAAGTCGCCGAACAAGCGTTGGACCCGTTCCAGCTGCGGCACGCCAATCGGCGCAGGGAGAGGGGCAACAAATAGCCCCTCTAGCGCCCGCAGGAACGTGTGGACGCGGAAGCGTGGAGCCGCGGACTCGGGGTTGAAGGCAGTACCATACCACTCCGGCCACAGGTCGGAGAGGGCGCGCAACCAAACTAAAAGGTTGGCGACCCCGGGCCCCGCACCGCTACCGAACACCGCTTCACCAATGGCACGTGTAGTCGTCGCACGCCTGCCTCCCCATTGGTCTGGAGTACATCCCGACTGCAGGAGCCGGCCGGCCATTGCCACTGCCTCCGTGGCAATGGCATCTGCTGTTTTCCCGGTAGTCCCAATACCAAGCGCAGAGGCGATCCGGAGCCACATTGGCCCCGGTAACGGCACGATTTTCTCCCCTTGTCGGCTAGCGTCCTTAGCTGCGGCTAGGGCAAGGCCAAGGTCTGTTTGGTTCCCGCTAAATACCTCGGCCGGTACCACCGGGGACCTACCCTTTACAATCGCCCGCTCCCAATCTTCGCGTCGTGCATTGGACGACAAGCCGGCGGTGCCGAACATACCCCATAGGTAGTCCAAGCTTTGTTCCCGCTCTGGGCCGTCTACAGGAAGCGATGCGCTGGAACAAAGGATCCGCAATTTATGCTGGTTGGCGGGAAGGGTGAGGCCAAGTTGCTCAAGCAGCATACGCAGCAAGTAGCTCACTTCCGTCCCCGCGGAGCCTCGCTGTAGGTGCAGTTCGTCGATCACCAGGTAAAAATAAGAATTAGGATCGCTTTCAAGCCACGCCTTGGTTTGCGCAAAGACCGGCTCGTCGATTTCACGCACCAACATCGTAGATAGCATGCTCGTGTTAGTGATGAGGATGTCCGGCGGCGCCGATTGCATCTCCCAGCGGCTAGCGACCTCGTTGCCAGCTGCGCGCGGGAAGTTGAATTGCAGCCCGTCCCCCTCAACCCCCATCTGCTTGATCGCTTGCTGTGTCTCCTCGAGTTGCGCCATGTATCTTCGCAGCTCTTCCACGCGTTCGCCGACCTTCGCCTTGTCCTCCTTTACCCGAGGATGTTTTAGCCAACCAGTCACCTTCGTCGCACTGGTATAGCGCCCGAAGAAGATACGGTTGCCGTTGAAGTGCCGCTCCATTGCCTCGTGGGCAGCATTTGAATCGAGTGCGCGTCGCAGCCGCACCATCTGGTCCTCCACCAGCGCGTTCATCGGGTACAGGATGATCGCGCGGACCGCTTTCGGTCGTCCAACCGCTTCGTAGCCGCCTGCCCGCTGGAATGTCGGCATGGTGCCAGCGGACTTCCACCAAGGTTGCCAGTGCTTGAGGTTGGGGCTTGCCGGCCACTTCTTGGCTTCCTTGGCCAGGGCCGCGAAGATCGGCAAGAGGAACGATTCGGTCTTCCCAGAACCGGTCCCCGAAGTGACAATGCCGGGCGTATGTGTGCCAATTCCCTTTGCAAGCATCTCGAGCTGGTGGGTGTACAAGTTAAAGCGCCCCTTCCCCGGGTCCTTCGGGTCAGCGGGGAGGAGTCCGGCAAGGCAGAGGTCTACAAATGCCTCCCGTTCTGAATGGTCGAACCCAGGGAGCCATTTCGCCCCGTTCCTGGGGTCCCGCAAAGCTTCGACCTGTAGCCCGTAATCGGCATATGCGGGCAATGGCTCAAGGTAGGGCTCCGTGCATAATGTGCCCATCTTCTCAAGCAGCTCGCGGCGGAGGGCTTGGATGCCCGGTTCACCGATACGGAATGCCGTTTCAAGGTAGGTGATATAAAAATCCCTAATCGCGTCGAACGACGAAATCGGATCGATCATTTGGCGGCATCCTTCTCAAAAAACGCTTGGCCGAATAGGGTATCGGCGTCATTAAAGTACTGTTGCCATGCTTGTTCTGCCGATGCTGGCGATGGAGGCAACTTATCCCGTGGTATACGGCCAACGCCAAGCGCGGCTATCACAAAGGTGATAGCGTCTCCGGCAGCCATGCCGGTAGCGCATGCTGCGGTGTACAGGCGCGTCGCTACCGCCAGGGCTTCGTGGGGCAATGTATTTAGGACGGCAGGAGTGCTGCCCACCGTGCTAGGTGCGAGGGATCCCAAATAATACTTAGGGTCGATATACGCACACCGCATGGGCATCTCCGGTTCCGCGTCGCCCTGATCACCCCAAGGCGCGCTTGTATCGACGACCGGGAGGGCCAACGAAGTGGGTGGGTAGCACGGGAAAACCGACCGCCCTTGGACGAAATCCAAAACAAAGACGGTTGGCGTGGGAAGCTGCAATAGCCGGGTAGCACCGCGTTTGTCGGTCCATGCCAATTGGCGCGACTCGGGATGGGATCGCCAGATGGCGAATAATTCCGGAAGGAGTGACTCCGGTGGCATCCGGTTTATGCCCCGCAAGTGGATGATGCGTCCCGCTAGTCGGCTGCCGGGGTTGGAAAGGAATTCGCCGAGTGGCATGGCATAGGCTTGTTTCCCATCCCGTACCACGGCCGGCGCGTTCAATACATCGGACACACTAAACATGTCGCCGGATACAGATACCTCGCATGCAACACCACCGGACACTGTTCCTACGAGGAACTCATACACCTCCTCTTGCCGCGGCCCCGCGAGTGCAATAACTCCGGTGGTAGATGCAGCAATTGCCGAGTGCAAAAGCTTGTTGCTTAGGCCGGTGCGCAATGCCCACTGCGCGATGGCCGCGTTGAGGTGAGTGGCCGACCCGACTGGCAGCCCGCCGGGAGGGAAGATGACGGGCGTCTCAGCTGCCGTGTCGTGCATGCCGGTTGGACCGCCCGGTTGCCTGCCAGAGCTGCCGACACCGAGCGCGCGGCTGATGACCGCCACTTGCCCGAGAGTTTTCATGCCTTCTGCACTCGCGGCATCGAACGCTTTTTTTACTTCCGATGCAAGTGTCGCCGCCTCGCGTTCAATCGCAGCCTTGATGTTCTTGAGCTCGGACTGCAACTGCATTTTTTCGTTTTGTAGCTTGGTTAGCTCCAACTTAGCTTCAGCAGCTTGGCCAATTAGTTCACCTGCCAGCCTTTGGCGCTCCTCCTCAACCTGCGCCTTGACCGTTGGTAGGTTGAGGATATCGTCAATAACGGCGTCGACTGCCTCCTTGTCGTCGCTGAGTGCTGCAACCTTGCCCTTGGCTCGCTCCAACGAATTCCGGAGTGCCTCGTCCGTCGCCTCCGTTGTGGCTAATGCAGCTAAATCGTTGATTTGTGCTTTGGTGACATGGGACAGGCTTGCGAGGCTGGATTTGGCCCTGAAAAGGCGCTTGACCAAGACGTGGGCGGGTGCGCAGTCGAACCGAAAGTCAGGGGTGGGAAACACGCCGGCAAAGACTACGCGATTATGGAAATGCCAAAGTGGCAGGTCATTGTAGGCATTGAGCGGGGCATCAAAGTCGGAATGCGCAGGATCGCCGGTATCGCGTGGGAGCCGGATAATGGTCCCATCTGTCAAGCGGAAAAGTGGGCGGACATCCTTGTGTGCTTGGTAGGACTGCTGGATCCACAACCGTACTTTGTCTGGCTGGTCTGGCATGTGTGGCACGTCGACCACGTCATAGACGTGGCGCTCATAGCGCGTGACGTTGTAGTGCGCACTCTTGTCAGTATTCAGGTGGACGACGTGCCACACGCCAAGGCTATAGTCGTTCGGTGGTGCCAATCCTGGTGTGTTGGGGAATGCGATCGCATCACCGTTCTCCAAGAAAATCTCACGTGCCTCGTCCGATGCAAGCTCGATGACATTGCCGTCTTGGATGATCCCTTGAATGTGGACGAAGAAGGTGCCGTTATCGAGTACCCTTTGGAGTCCCCCAATTACCATTATTTGTGCGCGGTCGTTCAGGTCTACCTCGAGAAGGCCAAGGGCTGGCTTGGCAAGGCGGGAGTCCGGTGGCGCCGCTTGCTGGAAAGATTGCTTATAGACGGCATCGAGGAGATTTCCAAACCGTGTGGCAAGCGGCGTCCCTTGGTCGAGCAGCTTTTGCTTTGCGGCGCCATATGCGACGCCATCGTGGCGTGCCGCAGCAACCAGGCCGGCAATAATCGCGACCCCGGGGCGGGCCATTGAAGAAACCTGCCCCCGCCCGGACGCTAACAACAAGCTATCGCTGGCATCCGCGTCACTTAGCGTGATGGCGGCGGGTACCGCCGGCGCGGCCGGCTGCGCTAGTGCTTCTTGTTCCTGCGAGAGGAGCGATTCAACCAGTTTTTTCTCGGTATTTCCGGAAAAGGCTTGTAGCACTGAGCGCCAAAGCGTGTGGGTTTCTGTTTTCGCAAGGGGTGCAGCCCCCCGGCTGGGATTGGGAGCGAGGCGCTGGCATGCTTCTGCCACAGTGAGGAGGCCGGAAAAATTGCCATTAACGTAGAACCATTCCTTGATGTGTTCCATGGCTTCGTCGCTTAAGTCAGCGACGAACTTCGCCTTCCCAAGGTGGGTGGGTGGCACATTGCCCACCCTTACCTTTGCAGCTGTAAGCTGGAGCTTCTTTTTTTTCAAGCATTCCGAGAGCTCGGCGTCCGACGCACCATGAAAAAACATGTCACAGAGCCGCTGCTTGTTCCAGTGGGATTTTTTAGGGATGGGTTTGCGGGCCGATAGCATACTGGGCAAGTTCCTAAATGATGGCTATTTACGATAAGGGCCAGCTATCGCGGCGTGCTCGTTTTTTTCGCAGCGCGAGGGCTAGGTGGCGGCGCTCAAGTGCACTTCCTGCCGGGCCGCCGGTGCTACCGGAACCAGCGCCCGGGCTGGGGAACCAGCCCACTGCTTGCTCCCAGATGCGGTTACTCGCACCGCCGGCAAAGGCCAGCTGTCCTTCGTCGCCGATCCCCACGTATCCACCGCCCCTGTGGAGCCACCACTGGACCAATGGGGCAGGGAGCCCGGGCAAGTCCCTGGCAAAAATGCAGTTGCCATCCTGCAGTACTTGCCCGAATGGTTTACTTGCAATCCCGGCGCGGAAAATCATGAGCCATGTCAGGCTGTCCGTCCAAATGTAGCCGGCGCCTGTGAATATCCAATAATCCCGCCTCTGGTTGGAGACCAGCCGGATGCATGTGCCCTGGACGCTCGCCGTATCGGTTGCGGCTGCGGGTTCCCATTGTTGTTTCGGACCGTTATAGACCTCTAATCTCGTATCAACGGGCAAGGTTCTTACTGGCGGACCTATGTTGGCGAAGAGCTCGTGCGGCGGCGAGAGTGGTGCTGGTAATGGGGTTTGGATGGTTTCTAGACCCAGCGCCTGGGCAATGCTGGCAACGCGCCCGGGACCAGCAAGCTGGAGCTTGATAACGCCTATCCCCAGAGGGAGATTGCCGGACACGGTCCGCAACGCCTGCTCCCCGGTCGTTAGCATGGCTGCCAGCGCTGCACGTTCCGACTTGGACAATAAACCGCTGATTCTGGCGCCCCATTTGCCTGACACTTCATGAAGCGATATAGTGCGCGGCGCTACTGTGACGACTGCATATGGCGAACCGCGCTTGTGCACCGTTTGTAGCCAGCCGGCTGACAAGAGCAACCGTTTCAGCTTCCATGTCGGGATGCCAGCAGCGATACTGGCAGGCCTGATATGGTTCTCGAGCTGGGCGAAGGGCAGCGTGGCCCGGCTGCGGAAGCGCAGCGACAGGGCTTCGCAGAGCCAATCCAAGGCAGCCGGGAGCGCGTCGAGCCCGCCTTGCGTGCACTGCATGGCCGGCCCTACAGTGGCATGTTCGAACTTCGGCAGCCGCATGCTACCCGCGCTGGCACCAGATTGCCGAGTCATCCCCGGGGGGCCATCGATATACGATAGTGTTCCGCCCGGGCCGTCGGCTAGCCAAGACGCCTGGTCGGCAAGGGAAAGCGGGGCGCTGGGCGGGAAGATGGTGGTCACCCGCAAAGAGGATTCGGCCAAATGGCCACCGATGGTAGTTGCGGATACCTTCAATGTATGGGGGGCGCCGATCGCTACTAGCGCCTTGGGGGGGATGGACAAGCGGCCTTCTTCACCGGTGGTCTCCAGAATACCTTCGCACAGTATGTCACCGTGTTCGTTGACAATTTGGAAACTTCCTGCTGCAATTTCGCGCATGCCGATGAGTGGCACACTTGCGGGGTTGAGCAATAGCATTTGGCCATCCCAGGCACCGCCAGAAAAGTGAATCCGGGGCGGCTGCCAAGCAATTTTGAGGCCCTGCCTCGCATCGGCGGGCATATCCTCTGCAAGGCGTTGCAGGTGTTCTTCCCGCAGGCCACTGAACAGGAATACGCGCCACGGGGCGAATGCATTGCCGGCTGGTATGCCAGCAAATTCGAGCCCTAGCGTCTTGCTCGTCTTAGCAATCTCATCTGCAATATGCCCTTTCGCCAAAATGCAGGCAGCTGCGCCGTCGCAGTACAAACCTTCGCTGGTGATGTTCCCATACTCGTCGGGGTACAACGCAAGGCAACCTGACTTGAGCCGTTTCCAAAGCTGCAGGCGTGTAAGGTTTACTTGGAAAGATGCAACGGACTCGACGAGGGCAGGCTTCCATGGGCGCCCGTCCGAGAACTGAATAAGGTTGTGCAGCTTCCCGGGGACGGTTGTATTTACTTTCTTGAGTTGGCTCGCGAGCTTGTTGCCGGCGGTATCGTCCGCCAGCAGGTAGAACTCCGGGAAAGCAGGGTCGGACACGTCGACGCCAAGCGCGAATTCGCCGGCCGCCCGCGATAATTCGCGACGGTTTTCCCAGGTGATGGTTTCGATCGCGCTCCAGAACGGCGTTTGGTAAGCCTCTTGGTATTGTGCGCGGCTGACATGTGACCGAAAGAGGTCGAACTCCTCTTGGAAAAAATGGCTGAATTTCCCCAGCCGGGACGACACATGCAGTGCGATTTCCTTGAAGGTGGAATGGCTATCGAGATCCGCACGGTCGAGGATTTCCCGCAGTTTCAACTCATCGCTATACGCTGGGAATGCTAGGAGTTTTGAATGGCTGATGCGTCTGTCATAGTCCCTCACGGGTGGCAACTGGAGCACGCGGCAATCATGGCTTTGCTTGGCGCGTTGCTTGCTCCAGTTCCGGACGTGCTCCCATAACTTAGCAAGGTCGGCAAAGGGCAGGCGCCCGACGCCTACTGGCTCCAAGAGTGCAGCAAAACGGTCTCGGAAATCGCCATGCAAGTAGGTAGTTTCATCAGCGCTTGCAGCAAGTAAGGTCAGGTATAGCGGTGCAAACGTGCTTGGGTACCCGCACCGCCGGATGAAAGCAGCTTGAGCTGGCGACCACACGTAATATGCGCGGATGGGGGCACTACGCTTGCCAAAACTGGCTATGAATGCCTCGCGCACTTGAGCATGGCTAGCTGAAGCGTCCCCACTGGCTTTGGCAAGGAATTTCCCCGACGCTTCGATGCGCTTGACCGGCTGCTCGAGCCTCTCTTGGTCGAAGAAAACGGCTGCCACGAGCGCGCGGTTCCAGTCTTCCAACTTCCATTGCCGCCAACCCATCAACGCCTTCTCTCCGTAAACTGCGAATCGACAAGCCAACTAACGGGGACGAGATTGTTGTAGTTGGTTAACTTTAAATGGTAATTCGACCCGCAGACTTCTTACCATCCCTAAAGTATGGGATATCCAAGACAGGCGCTTCACCGGCCATCCTGAAATCAGGAATGTCGAACTAGCGGAAGACAATCTCCTTCTTGCTGGACATAGAGAGGAGCTGCCTTCTCACACTGTTCATTCAGGGAGCCGGACAGGATCGGGGCCAATTCACTTCCGGGATCCGCAACAACAAGCTAATACGCGGGCATGCTCGCCTGCATAAACTCCAACACCGCTTGCATATCAGCATCCATTTTTGAAATCAAATTCAATCCAAAAAAACCGGCACATTGGCCGGTTTTTTTCATATGCGGGAATGATTCTCTAAAGCGAATCAATTATCTAATTTACTCATGTGCAACTCTCTGAAACACTTATGATCTGGAAATCCAATTATGTTTGCTTGCCATGATCGATATTTACGCCGATGAAAGTTGCAAGGAAAATCATCGACATTTAATCCTTGGGGGCGTTGCCATTCAAACCGAAAATGTCCCAAATGTCCTAACTTCATTAAAGGAGGTTCGCGACAAATTCAATACACATGGCGAAGTGAAATGGACAAAGGCGAGCAAATCAAAACTCGATTTTTACAAGGCATTTATTAACGTCTTCTTCGATCTCAATAGAAAGAACGAAGCCAGCTTTCACTGCTTAACAGTCGATACTGGAACCTTTAACCATCATGCGTTCAATCAAGGTAACGCCGAAATTGGATTCAATAAGCTAATTTACCAACTTCTACTCCATCGTTTCGGTGTTCGCTATGGGGAAAAATTCAGGATCTACGTTTACCTCGACAAAAGGAACACTTCGCAGCAACCCGATATGCTTCGTCCGATGCTGAATAGTGCTCTAAAACGGAAGAGCATTGGAACTTATCCATTTAAACGACTCACATTCCAAGACTCAAAAAGCTCAGACATCATCCAACTGAATGACCTCCTCATCGGAGCAATTGGATTCCGAAAAAACGGACATCACCTTGCCGAAAACTGCTCTGCCCACAAGCTCCAACTCGCGCAACACATATTGAAACAAGCGGTTGAGATACAGCATCCCATTCGAATAAATTCGAGGGACGCCGACAAGTTTTCAGTATGGAATTTTGAATTCAAAAAGAGGGTTCTAGGGGCCTAGGCTTTCGCCACGACACTCGCCGCGCCCTACACCGTAGGTACAGGTTTCGGCCCCTAGAAGTTAGCTCAAGAGTAAAGCAAAACAGTTTGACGCGCCACACAAAAGTTTAGTTTCCTAAACAAATTTTCTAAAAAGCAACTGCTTCAGGCGGCGAGGCACAGTTGGGCACGCGAAGTATAATATCGCCAAAAAATAAGGGTGCTGCCGTTGGCCCAAACGCGAACGGTACATGGACCTCCTATCGCGGCAGACGATGATGGAATCAGGAATTCGGTTGGAAGCAATCGCTACCCTGAAGCCGTCTCCCGGCGTGCTTCCGCGCTGCATGAGGGGCTCGATTTACTAGCAATCAGGATCCTGAAGCGTCGCGTAGCGCTTGCATGCCAACTATATGCGCGGCTATAACTTAGGGCTAATACAAGGCGAATAAGCTTCCCCGGCAAATAACACCAGATTTGTCGCGCTACGTAATTCGATAGGGGTGCAGAATGGCAAAAATTGAAATTCTCGAATGGTCGGAAGTCAAGCCGGGCGGCTATAGAATCAATGATGTCGAGTTCCGCGGCGAGGCCGCAGAAGCCTTGGTGCAAGAGGCCAAAGAAATCGCGTTAGCCACCCGTCGCGATGCTCTCGAAGTTTTGGCCCAAATCATCCCTGAAGATCACATGGCAAGTGCTCCCGACAAATTGGCGCATGATGTGCTCGCTGCGATCTTCGGTTCGCAATTTCCAGCAGGAGCATCGTCGTTCACAGCGTGGGAGGGAATTAACGGTTTCAAGGCTACGTTCCAGATTGACGCGACCGGGAAATTTATCGATATCGCGATGACGCCAGAGCAAGTCGAAGCGGTGCGTGCGACTGGTTTACTCGGCACATATGGCGTACAAATCGAACGCCATGGCTAATCACTTCAACCGCATAAGGCCCGCGAGGCCCTGCATCTAATCCATCACGAGGTGCCATCCGGGCGGCGCGCGAAGCCGTCGGACTCCCCCAAGGCCTGACCGCGGCGTTCATCAACCGCACGATCCGCAACTGGCACTTTCGCGTGCAGCGGGGTTAAGAAGGGAGTATCTTTCGATCGAACACTTGTGGGCAAAGGAGTGCAGAAACGTTCAGGGCGAGAATAATCGCCCGGTAACTGATTATGTTGCCGGCCACTATGCCGCTTTGCCGAATTCTCCATTTGCAGTCTTGTTGCCTGCCGCTATTGCGTCGAGATAGTCCGCCCACCGCTGCATCATCCGTTTCCGCTCAGGCAGATGCGATGTGCGGTTGTAGGCGCGACCGTTCGGGTCTTTCACGGCATGTGCCAGTTGATGCTCGATTAGGTCAACTCTTTCTCCCAATATTTCGTCAAGAATGGTTCGCGCCATTGCGCGAAAGCCATGGCCGCTCATGATGTCCTTGCCAATGTCCATGCGTCGCATGGCAGACAAAATAGCGTTGTCGCTCATCGGGCGGTCTTTTGACCTCGGGCTGGGGAATACATAGCGGCCGCTGCCGGTAAGAGGTTGAAGTTCTTTCAGGATTGCTACCGCTTGTGTCGAGAGCGGGACGATATGCGGGGTATTGGTCTTCGTGACCGTGTACCGCCACTCTGCCGCATCCAAATCGATGTGTGCCCATTCCGCGGCACGGAGTTCTCCCGGCCTTACAAACACGAGTGGCGCAAGGCGCAAGGCGGCGCAAACCGTCGGGGACCCCCGGTAGTCATTCAGGGCTCGCAACAGGGCTGCCATTTCCTTGGGGTCGGTGACGGCGGCAAAATGGGTGCGCCTGCTCTTGACGGAGGGAAGCGCGCCGCGAAGGTCGCCGGAAGGGTCACGCTCGGCTCGTCCTGTTGCAACCGCGTAGCGGAACACTTGCCCGCAGTTTGCCAGCGCCCGGTGGGCTGTTTCGAGTACCCCTCGTCCCTCGATCCTGCGTATCACATTCAATAAGTCAGGAGGGGTGATTGTGGAAATTGGCTTGTTGCCAAGGTATGGGAAAACGTCGTTTTCAAAACGACCAAGGATCTTGCTGTAGTGCGTTTTTGCCCAGCTGGCTTGATTCCTGTCCAGCCACTCGCGTGCAACGGCCTCGAAGTTGTTAGCGGCTCGTTCGATGCCAGCAGCTTTCGCGGCCTTGCGGTTATCGCTCGGGTCGACGCCATCCTCTAGCAATTTACGAGCGGCATCCCGCCGCTCGCGGGCCTCTTTCAGGCCAATCTCGGGATAGACGCCAAGGGACACCAGTTTTTCATTTCCCTGGAATCGGTACTTCAGGCGCCACCCCTTGCTACCGCTTGGGTTCACCAGCAGGTACAACCCGCCACCGTCCGACAGCTTGTATGGCTTGTCCGTGGGTTTGGCGTTTCTGACCTGTATGTCCTTGAGCGGATCGACCAGTCTGGGCATTTTGGGGGTAGTACTTTGGGGATGGAGGTGACTTACCCCCAAAACTACCCCCACCGACAGTGGATGTCAATGGACGGCAAAAGACGGGGAAAAACAAAAAACCCGCATGAACACTAGGTTTCATGCGGGTTTTTGGACATCCCGGGACTTCCCGAAACATCGTATTGGTGGTGATAGGTGGACTTGAACCACCGACCCCAGCATTATGAGTGCTGTGCTCTAACCAGCTGAGCTATATCACCAAAATAGCCCTAAATTATGATGTCGTTCGTTAAGTCTGTCAAGATGGCTTGGGTCGAATT
>DATEZO010000296.1:0-10402 GCA_035255485.1 Burkholderiaceae bacterium | reverse complement strand
GAGCAGGCTGGCCAGCTGGCGCAGGTGGTGAGCGTATTCCAGCTGGAGGGTGCGACGGCAGGTATGGCCAGGCCGGGGCTGCAGGCGGTGGCGGACAGGACGGGGCGCAAGGCGGTCACGCCGGTGGCCATGGCCAGGACTACGGCCGCACCGGTGCGCCGCATCGCACCGGCGGCATCCGCGCCTGCCGGCGACGACTGGGAAGAATTCTAGGAGATCTCTTTTCCAATCCGGTGGATGCGAGATGATTCCCTTTCCTTGGCCAGTATTTTCGGGAAACACCAGATGCAAGGCTATTATTTCAGCCGGCCACTGGCCGTCGATGCATTCGAAGCCATTCTCCGACAGGGTAAAACACTGAAAAAGGAATAGCGGATGTGGCGAAAATTTCCTCATCGTCCGGCGCTACAAGTCCTTCTGTGGTGCGCCGGTGCGCTTTCGCTGGCACTCGGCGTGGCGGGCATGTTTCTGCCGCTGTTGCCGACCACGCCCTTCCTGCTGTTGACCGCGGCATGCTGGGCCCGCGCGTCGCCACGGCTGCATCGCCGCCTGCTGGCGCATCCGCGATTCGGTCCTTTGATCGACAATTGGGAACGCCATCACAGCCTGCCGCGCAAAGTGAAAATTACGGCGCTATCCATGATGGCGCTATCCATCGG
The DNA here is from genome assembly GCA_035255485.1 of Burkholderiaceae bacterium. Taxonomy (GTDB): domain Bacteria; phylum Pseudomonadota; class Gammaproteobacteria; order Burkholderiales; family Burkholderiaceae_D; genus DATEZO01. Next base: position 9,743 of record DATEZO010000296.1, on the reverse strand, counting down.
CGGATCGATCTGGCTGGTACGCGATCGGATCTGGCTGCAAGGCCTGCTGGCCGCCATCGCGATTACCGTCGCGGTCTGGATGTGGCGCCTGCCGACCCGGGAAACCCGGCCTGGCAAGCGCGAACAGGGTGCGAACTGAAACGCGTGCAATACTATTTGCTCGATAAAAACCACGGTCAGTTGAATTGCCGATTACGGCTCGACCAATTACTCCATATCGTCACATGATCCTTAGCGAAGAAGACCTGGATGAACTGATTGCCATGGCGGATCGCTCCGCTGCTTCGTTTGGCAGCAACCCTGATTGGGCCTGGCCCCGGACAGCGCTCGGGCGCGCGGTTGCGGTGCTGATGGGCAGAACGCCGACCCGCTTCGAGGTACTCACCGCCCAGCGCCGCCATGCCGACCGTATCGGTGCCGAGCTCGGGTAACGCAACAGCGCGCCTGGCAGTGCTGGCAAGGACACCGGCAGCACGGGGTGTCTTGTAATTCCAAGTGTGGCGGCAGCCGCATGGCGTCGGGATACCAATTGTCACCAGTCACTTTTCCGGATGGTATTACTTGACTGGGATCAAGCACGTCTTTTCTGGCTTGCCTCTATACTCGCACTTTCTTTCCTGTTGGAAATTATCTTTATTAACCGGCTGATGATAGGTTACAGTTGTCGGTGCTGAAAATTTACAGAACACCTATCAAGCATTCGTGACTATTCAATGCCCCGCAAGGCAGACAGGCGACGTGCAATGGAACACGGCAGCCCCCATCGCAGCTGGACTGAATCCCGGTATGGATAATGAAAATCAGGTAGTCAAAACGATTGCCCGCGAAATCGGGTTAAATCAGGATGAAATTGAGCAACGTAAAGCCTTCCTGGAATTTACCGATGCCGATGTTGCGCTGTTGCGACAGATCCATCAGGAATTGTCGCAGCAGCATCATGTACTTGCGGATGCCTTCTATAGTCATCTGCTCACTTTTCCACCGCTGAAAAAGCTGCTGCACAATGATGAGATCGTGGCGCGCCTGAAGCAGTCGCACAACATTTATTTCAGTCAGTTAACCAGTGGTGAATATGGCCCGGATTATGTGCACCATCGCGTACGGGTGGGCGAGGTGCATCAGCGCATCGGCCTGGAGCCGAAGTGGTATATCGGCGCCTACCGCAAATATCTTTCCGAACTGACTCCGTCGCTGTGGCCGATCCTGAAGGAAGATCCGAAACTGTTCCTGCAAATTCATGATGCCCTGCTCAAAATCGTCTTTCTGGATCTCGGCCTGACGCTCGATGCCTATTTCCAGATTGACCATCAAGCCATTTTGCAGCACAAGAATTTTGCAGAACAAGTGATTGCCAGCATGCCGTCCGGCGTCATGGTGATCGATGCCGCGCATTACGTGCGCTCGATGAACGATGCAATGCGGCGTATCTGCGACATGGATCCGGAGGTGTCTGTGCTCGGCATGCCCCTGAGCGCCCTCTTTCCCGACAACTCGCAACTGGCAGAGTGCCTGACACAATCGCCCGCCATGCAAACGCTGGTGCTGGCCTTGCCGGCAGCCATGGGGCAGCGTCATATTGAATTCACCGTCTCCAGCGCGCTGCTGGAAAAAGAACCGCTATGGCTACTGGTGGCGCAGGATGTCACCCAGCGCGTGCGCACGGAAAACGAGTGGCGGCAATTCCGCATCGGGATGGACCGCTCCACCGATGCGGTTTACGTGATTGACCGGGCCGGCATGCGCATCATCGATGTCAATGAAACGGCGTGCCAGATGCTGGGCTACAGCCGGGAGGAAATGCTGCAACTGGAGCCGCACCAGACCAGGGGTAGCATCAGCCAGGAAAAGCTGGCGGCCTATTACGACCAGGTGATCCACAGCGACAGCAAGTCCGATGTCATCAAGACGGTGTTGTGGCGCAAGGACGGCTCCCGCCTGCAGGTGGAAGGCAAGCTGCGCGCACTGCAGTCCGAAGGCCGGCATGTCCTGGTGGCGCTGATCAAGGACATTACCGAACGGTTGCAAGCGAAGGCCAGTCTACGCGCCAGCGAAGAGCGGTTTCTGGCCACTTTCAATCAGGCGGCGGTGGGATTGGCACATGCAACCATCGAGGGCCGCTGGCTGCGTGGCAACCGCAAGCTATCCCAGATCCTGGGCTATTCGGTAGAGGAGCTACGGACACTGACGGTGCATGCCATCACGCATCCGGCCGACATGAACGCCTCTCTGGAACCGATACGGCGTGCAGTGGCCGGCGAAATCGACGACTATTCACTCCAGAAGCGCTTCCTGTGCAAGAACGGCAATTACATCTGGACGACAGTTTCGGTATCGCTGGTGCGCGATGCGTTCGGATTACCGCAGTATTTCATTGTCGCAATCGAGGACATTTCGAACCAGAAGCGCATGGAAGAGGAGTTGCTGCATCTGGCGCATCACGATGCCCTGACCAGCTTGCCCAACCGCACCCTGTTGCATGACCGGCTGTCGCAGGCAATCGTGTATGCCCATCGCGCAGGCCGGCATGTCGCGGTGATGCTGATCGATCTGGACCGCTTCAAGAATATCAACGACAGCCTGGGCCATGACGCCGGCGACAAGGTGATCGTCAACAGCAGCTTCCGGCTGCTGGCCAATGTCCGCGACGGCGATACCGTGGCGCGCCTGGGCGGCGATGAATTCGTCGTGATCCTGGCCGATGTCGCGCGCGAGGACGATGTGGCCATGCTGGCCCGGCAAACCCTGCACTCGCTGGCGCAGCCGATGACGATCCTGGGACAGAAGCTGTTTCCCAGCGCCAGCATCGGCATCAGCCTGTTTCCGAAAGACGGACTGGATGGCCCGACCCTGCTGCAAAATGCCGATACGGCGATGTACCAGGCCAAGGAACGCGGCGGCAACAACTTCCAGTTTTATGCGCATGAGATGAATGCCCTTACCCTGGAACGCCTGAAGCTGGAAGCGCGCCTGCGCAGCGCTCTGGAGCGGCACGAATTCGTGCTGCATTACCAGCCGCAGCTCGATATCGCGAGCGGCGCCATCGTCGGCGTCGAAGCCCTGGTCCGCTGGCAGCCGCATGGCGAGCCGATGATCGCGCCCAACGAGTTCATTCCGATTGCGGAAGAAACCGGCCTGATCGTGCCGATCGGTGCATGGGTGTTGCGCACCGCCTGCGCCCAGCAGCGGGCATGGCAGCAGGCCGGGCTGGCGCCGGCCCGCATGGCGGTCAACCTGTCGGCGCGCCAGTTCCGGGACAACGATATCGTCAGCATGGTGGCGCAGGTGTTGCAGGACACCGGTTGCAGCGCCACGGCGCTGGAGCTGGAAATCACGGAAAGCATCATCATGGGAAACCCGCAAGCGACGGCGGGCACGCTGCACCATTTGAGCGAGATGGGGGTGCATTTGTCGATCGACGATTTCGGCACCGGCTATTCGAGTCTCTCCTATCTGCAGCGCTTTCCGATCCATGCGCTGAAGATCGATCGCTCTTTCATCAAGGATATCACCAGCAGCAATGACGATGCGGCGATTGTCAAGGCGATCATCGTGATGGCGCACAGCATGAAGCTGCGGGTGGTGGCGGAGGGCGTGGAAACCGCGGAACAGCTGGAGTTCCTGCGCGAACATCAGTGCGGCCAGATACAGGGCTATTACTTCAGCCGCCCGCTGCCGGCGCAGCAGATTGAAAAACTACTCAGGAAAACCGCCCTGCACCCGGCCTGAACCGGCGGATTTACGCACGGTCATCGCATGCATGATGACCTGCGCATGGCACAATAACGGTCGTTCTCCATCTTCCCGTACAGAAAGGACTGTCCATGAAACTTGAAACGCTTGCTGTTCGTGCCGGCTATACGTCGGACCCCACCACCAAATCCGCGGCGGTACCGATTTACCAGACCGTTGCCTACACATTCGATAATGCGCAGCACGGCGCCGACCTGTTCGATCTCAAGGTGCCGGGCAACATCTACACCCGCATCATGAATCCGACCCAGGACGTGCTGGAACAGCGCGTGGCGGCGCTGGAAGGCGGGATTGCCGCGCTGGCGGTCGCCTCCGGCATGGCGGCTGTCACCTACGCCGTCCAGACGATCTGCGAAGCCGGCGATAATTTCATCTCGGCCAGCCAGCTGTACGGCGGCACCTACAACCTGTTCGCGCATACGCTGCCGCAACTCGGCATTGAAGTGCGTTTCGCCGATGCGCGCCAGCCGGACAGTTTCGCGGCGCTGATCGATGCGCGCACCAAGGCCATCTTCTGTGAATCAATCGGCAATCCGCTCGGCAACGTCACCGACTTCGCTAAGCTGGCCGACATTGCGCACGCGCACGGCATCCCGCTGATCGTCGACAACACCGTGCCGAGCCCCTACCTGTGCCGCCCGTTCGAGCATGGCGCCGACATCGTGGTGCATGCGCTGACCAAGTACCTCGGCGGCCACGGCAACAGCATCGGCGGCGCGATCGTCGATTCCGGCAAATTTCCGTGGGCCGACCATAAAGACCGTTTCAAGCGCCTGAACGAACCGGATGTGTCATATCACGGCGTGGTGTACACCGAGGCGCTCGGCCCGGCCGCCTACATCGGCCGCGCGCGCGTGGTGCCGTTGCGCAACATGGGCGCGGCAATCTCGCCGATGAATGCCTTCCTGATCCTGCAGGGAATTGAAACGCTGGCCTTGCGCATGGACCGCATCTGCGAAAATTCGCTGGCCATCGCGCAGTATCTGAAGAACCATCCGAAAGTGGCGTGGGTCAATTACGCCGGCTTGCCGGATCATCCGCAACATGCGCTGGTGCAGAAATACATGGGTGGCAAGGCATCCGGGATCCTGTCGTTCGGCCTCAAGAGCGACGGCAAGGGCGACCCGCGTGCCGCCGGCGCCCGCGTGCTGGATGCGCTGCAACTGTTTCTGCGGCTGGTCAATATCGGCGACGCCAAATCGCTGGCGACCCACCCGGCATCGACCACCCATCGCCAGCTCAACCCGGAAGAACTGGCCAAGGCCGGCGTATCGGAAGACATGCTGCGGCTATCGATCGGCATCGAGCATATCGACGACTTGATCGCCGACCTGGATCAGGCACTGGCGGCAGCGTAAGCGGCGTCCTCGAAGCAGCCGAAAAATACGAGCGGCACAAGCAAATGGGGCGCACCGTGGTGCACCCCATTGCTTTTATATACTGCTGCTTGTATTTTTAAAATACCGCGTTTTTACTGTACATATAGTTAAATTCATAAATCCAATCCCGCATTGGCGAAGAAGGATTTCAGCAAATGCGGTTTCTGTCACAAGCGATCGATGGCTAGGTGAAGCTCCACATGCAGTTGCTCCAACTCGAGACAGACGAGATTGCGCATCTCAACCCGCTTGAGGTCATTCCACGCCCATTGAGCCGGAGTCAAATCCGGGGGCGTATGACGGCAACTCCTCCAGAGGAATCTTTCTTTCCCCGGCTGCAGAGATGAATTCATTGACCACCGCGTGCCGATGTCGCCAGCTACGCGCAGCAGATGCTCCAGAAACGCTACTGTATGCAACCCGTAACGATTCCTGGCACACCGGCATCTGTCCATGCATTATTAGACAACGCAAAAACTTAACCAAATTTATGCAACGATCAGTAAGGTAGCCCGGCAGGCTGCAATATGAAATTGTCCAGTAACCGCAAGATATGGATGGACGCCGTACTATGCTATCTCGCATCGTGCTACCACGCGATGTAAAATGATGAAAAGTGATGCACATTGAGGTATATCGGTATGAAAGCAGCTCGAACAACCGTCTCATTATCTCCAGAGCAACTCCAGCAGCTTCAAGCACTGGCTGATCAGCACGGGTTGTCGCTCTCTTGGGTGATCCGCCAGGCGGTCAGTGAGTTTCTGGACCGGCTGGACAAGCCCGTATCCTTCGATCCCCTGCAAAAACCCACCCGGAGCGACAGCTGATGTACACGCCTTATCAAGGCGCTTATCTGGCACATTGGTTGTCTCTGGATGGCGCTTCCGGGCAAGGCCTGACGCAAGCCATCGCCAGCGCCAAAGTAGACATGAACCCGCACCAGGTAGATGCTGCGCTGTTCGCATTGGGCTCTCCGCTATCGCACGGCGTTCTTCTCGCTGACGAGGTTGGGTTGGGCAAGACCATCGAAGCCAGTCTGGTGCTCGCGCAAAAGTGGGCCGAGCGCAAACGCAAACTCATGCTGATCGTGCCAGCGACATTGCGCAAACAGTGGAGCCAGGAACTGGAAGAGAAATTTTCTCTGCGTTCCGTCATCCTCGAAGCGAAAAACTTCAATGCCGCCCGCAAATCCGGGGCCGACAATCCTTTCGATGTGAAAGCAACGTTCGGCGAACAGGCCATCGTTATCTGCTCTTATGAATTCGCCTCCCGCAACGACGCCGATCTGGCGCGCGTTCCCTGGGACATGGTGGTACTCGATGAAGCGCACAAGCTGCGGAATGTCTACAAGAACGACGGCGCGAAGATCGCAAAAAAACTGGACATCGCGCTCAAGAACACCAGCAAAATCCTGCTATCGGCAACCCCGATGCAGAACAACCTGCTGGAGCTGTATGGCCTTATCTCCATCATCGATCCGTATCTGTTTGGCGATCTGGAATCGTTCAAGGTGCAATATTGCCACCCGAAGCTGGACGACGCCGAATTGACGGAACTGCGGGATCGCCTCAAGACCATTTGCAAGCGCACCCTGCGCCGTCAGGTACAGGAAGAAGGCGGCATCCGGTTCACCCGGCGTTACTCGATGACCGAGGACTTCACGCCCACCGCATCGGAACTCGCCCTCTACGAAGATATATCCACCTACCTGCAAAGCGATGACTCGCTGGCAATGAAAACCGGTGCGCGCCATTTGGTGACCCAGGTTATCCGCAAGATACTGGCATCATCCTCGTACGCCATCCAGGGCACACTGGCCACCATGATCGACCGGCTGGAAAAGAAAATGCCGCTGGTCGATGCATTGAAGGACTACGATGCGCTCGATGACCTTGCCGATGCAGAGGGCGTGGAAGAAAGCGACTTGTTCGATCCCGTCGCCCTGCAGGCGGAAATAGACCAGCTCAAGAATTTTCAGACCCTCGCCAGCAGCATTACCGAAAACGCCAAGGCCAATGCCCTGTTGCGCGTACTCGACAAAGCCTTCGACTTCGCGCAAAGACTGGGCAGCGCACGCAAGGCCGTCATATTTACCGAATCAGTCCGTACACAGGCATGGCTGGCCGACCTGTTGACAAGCCAGGCAGCCTACCGGGATCGCGTCGTCCTGCTCAATGGCAGCAATAACGATGAAACCTCCCGCCATATCTATCAAGCGTGGCTGCAAAGGCATCAGGGATCGTCTCGCATCTCCGGATCAAAAAGCGCCGACATGAAGGCCGCGCTGGTCGATAAATTTCGTGACGATGCCAGCATCATGATCTGCACCGAAGCCGGCGCGGAAGGTATCAATCTGCAATTCTGTTCCCTGCTCATCAATTACGATCTACCTTGGAATCCGCAGCGCGTCGAACAGCGCATCGGGCGCGTGCATCGCTACGGCCAGAAGCATGACGTGGTGGTCGTGAACTTCATCAACAAGGGCAACCGCGCCGACGAACGCGTGTTCGAACTCCTCAGCCAGAAGTTTCAATTGTTTGAAGGCGTATTCGGCGCATCCGATGAAATTCTCGGCGCCATCGAATCCGGTGTCGATATCGAACGCCGTATTCTCGATATCTATCAGAAGTGCCGGAACGACGAACAGATCGAAGCCGAATTCAATCTCCTGCAGGAAACCCTGAAAAGCCAGCTCGATGCGCGCAACCAGCAAGCCCGCCTATCGTTGCTGGACAACTTCGATGAAGACGTAGTACGACGGCTCAACCTTACGCGCGACAAGACATCGCATGAACTCAGCGTCTACCAGGAACGTCTGCTGTTGCTCGCCAAAATGCAGCTGCCGCAAGCCATCTTCGACGAACATCGTTTTCAATATGACGGCCACTGGCATGACGTCAACTGGAAACGTGCGGAAGACACCGACGCGCGTTTTTTTCAGCCGCATGAAGGCATCGGCAAGACGCTGATCAAGGAAGCAAAAGCCGCATTGGTAGACCACGGCACTGCCGAACTTGCGTTCGACTACACCGCCAGCCACAACGGCCAATATTCCGACCTGCGGCATCTGATCGGCCAGTCCGGCGAACTCGCCGTCGAAAAATTCAGCATCGGCACCGTCGGCCAGGTCGAAAACCATTTGCTGCTGACTGCCAGAACGGACAGCGGCGACATTCTGGATGCGAAAACCTGCGAGCGCCTGCTGCTACTGCCGGCGCGCATCATGTCACCGCAAGCCGTGCTGCAACACGACACTGCATTGACTGTCCAACTGGCGACGCAAAGAACCAGCCACCTGCAAGCCGCCGAAAAAAACAGCCAACGTTACTACGAAGAAGAAACCGAGAAACTCGACCGCTGGGCCGAGGACCGGCGCATCGCACTCGATATCCGCATCAAGCAACTGGACCAGGACATCAAGGAAGCCCGCAAAGCCGCCCGCCTGCTGCCCACGCTGCAAGACAAAATCGAGGCAAAAAAAGTGCTGAAGCAGCTTGAACGGGCGCGCGACAACGCCATGCTCAACTATCACGAAGAAAAGAAAAAGATCGAATCCGAAGAAGACCGCCTGCTGACCGACATCGAAGACGCACTGCACCTCACGCCCCAACACGAACGCCTGTTCGCCCTGCGCTGGCACCTGAAAGGAACGCATGATTAACACCACCGAACTCGTGCGCGAGCTGATCTATCAGATTCGTCTCGGCGAAGATTCCGCCTATGAATTCAAGGCCATCGTCATGAAAGGTGACAAGGTCGCCGAACCGCAACGCGACAGCGTCGCCGACGAACTGGCCGCCTTCGCCAACGGCAACGGCGGCATGCTGATCCTGGGTGTAAACGACAAGACACGCGAAGTGGAAGGCATCCCCCGGGAAAGCCTGGACAAGGTCGATCAATGGTTGACCAATATGGCCACCGTCGCCATTGCCCCACCGCTTTCGATGGAAACCCGGCTGGTGGAAATTCCCGATCATCAAGGCAATCCCAAGGCCGTGGTCTGGGTCCGCGTCGCCAAAAGCCTGTTCGTCCACCGCAGTCCGCACGGCTATTTCCACCGGGTCGGCTCCAGCAAGCGCGAAATGTCGCCCGAGCTGCTGGCCCGCCTGTTCCAGCAGCGCAGCATGGCGCGACTGATCCGTTTCGACGAACAGCTGGTACCGCACGCCGGCATCGAAGCGATCGATCCCGAACTGAAGGCGCGCTTTCTGCGCGGTGACTTGCCGGAGGCAATGCAGCTCAAAAAACTGTATCTGATCGCCGACGATGAAAACCGCGACACCCGGCTCACCGTCACCGGCGTGCTGCTGCTCACGCGCAGACCGGCGGACTTCCTGTCATCGGCAGTAGTCCAGTGCGTGGCCTACGCCGGCACCGAACGCAATGCCGAATACCAGGTCGATGCGCAAGACTGCGGCGGCCCGGTCGACCAGCAGATCCAGCAGGCATTCCAGTTCGTCAAACGCAACATGCGGGTGGAAGCGGTCAAACGTCCCGGCCGCATCGACATTCCGCAGTTCGACCTCGGCGCGGTGTACGAAGCGCTGGTCAACAGCGTCGCCCACCGTGATTATGCAATGTACGGCGCGCGCATCCGCGTCCACCTGTTCGCCG
>DATEZO010000295.1:0-2420 GCA_035255485.1 Burkholderiaceae bacterium | reverse complement strand
CATGCCGAAGCGGAAGCGCAACGGTTCCAGGCCGGCCTGGGCGGCGCACTGACACCGATCATGTGCGTCGACAAGCCGCAGACGGAATTGACCGATTTTCCTGCCCTTGTCGCCGAATCCGACAAGACCGGCAACCAGTGGGATGTGGTATTGATCGCCTGCCTGTCAGGCCGGCGCGGCGCAATGCCGAGTGCAGCGGATGCCGAACCGGTGTTGAAGACGATGATCGAATCGGTGCGCAGCGGCGGCAACCTGACGCGCTTTGTCGCATTCGACCGCGACGGCGATCCGATCCGCTTTTATTGAAACCGGCGTTACCGGCCGCCCGTCACATCAAGCAGCACGGCGGTCGTATCGGACGCCACGGCTGGCGCCGGTCACGAGGATGGTTTTTGACGTCATGGCAAATTTTCTTCCCATGCGCTTTCGCTACTCGTGTTGGCGCCGACTGAACCGCGGTAGCAGCATCAGATCATCCACCAGCGGGATCATTGCCATGAACAGCAGGATCAATGCAAGCGGGACGGTGGCGATGAATCCCAGCGCCTTGAATCCGAACGCGCCTGTCACGCCGCCGCAAAAGAACATCGCCAGTATCAGGCAGTGGATCGCGAGCTTGTCCCGATTCGCCACCACATATTGCTCCGTACCCGCTTTCTTGCTGCGGTTCCAGTAAATCAGCTTGCCAAGCTCGATTCCCAGATCGGTCGCCAGGCCGGTCACGTGCGTCGTGCGGATTTCTGCCTTGGATATCTTGGTGACAATCGCGTTCTGCAATCCCATGATGTAACACAGCAGAACCACCGTTGCCGGCATGAATACCGCGACATACAACTTCAGGTTCGCTCCGAGCAGGCCGAACAGGATCAGCAGGATTGCCTCCAGCGCCAGGGACAATGCATATTCGCTATGCATTCGTCGATGCCGCGCCCAGTTGATCAGAATCGCAGTGGTGCCGGCGCCCAGCAAAAACGATAGCAATGCGCACAGTCCGGCAAACGCAACAAACACGTTCCCCAGTACCAGGTCATCAGCGACCGACGATACGATGCCGGTCATATGCGACGTATATTGCTTGACAGCAAGAAAACCACCCGCATTTACCGCACCAGCCACAAACGCCAGAAACGAGCCGAGTTGTCGATTCGCGCGCCGCGTCCGGGCCCGGCCGGTCAAGCGACGCAGGAAATAAACGGCCATGATGAACCTTATGCTGTACTAAGTAGTACAGCATACTAAATAATGCCGCCTTATTTCAATAGCGCAATGTCATTACTGCACGTCCTGCATCGAAAGTTGCGCGACGAATCGGCGCAGCACTCTACTCTTTCTTGCCAAACAAGCCACCCAGGCTCGCCCCGAGGCCGCCTAACCTGCTTCCGCCCCCTTCTTCTCCGCTCATCAGGTTGTCTATTTGTGAAGCCACCGGCGCCGGCAATTTTTCTTTCAGGAAATCAAGCACCGTATTAACGGCCACGGTCGCCTTGTCTTCCGGCAATCCTGTTTTTTCTATCAAGCGTTGAATGAGGTCATTCATGCTGTCGCTCCTGGGTTATAACCGGGAAAATCCCGGCATTCAAAAGGAAAAGAGGTGCCTTGCAGTGCCTTCCAAACAATAACCCATTTAAAAATCTATCCGGCCGCATCGCGCGTGACTGCATTTGATGCACCGCATGAATCGGCGGAATAGGCCAGGCGGCGCAAGATTGTTAGGTTCGCCAGGTAAAATCGGCGAAAATGGCACCGGCGGCAATGCCGCAGCAAAAAGATGCCGCTTCCGGCATCGTGAAAAACATCATGCTCATCAAACGCAAATCCATCGAAGCACAAGCCAACCGCAAGCCGGAACCTCAAAAAAATACCGGAACAGGCAACCCGCCCAAGCCGCCCCGCAAGCCGAAATTCGCGCCAGTCACGCTGTCCGAGCAGGAAGGCGTGCGCTATCTGCACTTCGGCACCGAATGGGTGCAAGGCGCGATGCGGCTTCGCAAGCCGGACTGGATCGAACTGGAATACGCGCAGCAGATGATGGCGTGGATGCTGTTCATCGAGCAGCCGCGCCGGATCGCGCAGCTCGGACTCGGCACCGGCGCACTGACCAAGTTCTGCTATCGCCAGTTCCCGGAAGCACAGATCACGGCGGTCGAGCTGAATGCATCGGTGGTCGCGATTTGCCAGTCGATGTTCAAGCTGCCGCCGGATGACGAACGTCTGGCGGTGCTGGAAATGGATGCGATGGATTTCGTAAACGATCCCGCGCGGCACGGCACGCTGGATGCGCTGCAGGTCGATCTGTACGACGCCACCGCGCGCGGACCGGTACTCGATACACCGGAGTTTTACCAGGCCTGCGCCGCCTGCCTCGCGCCGCACGGCATCATGACGGTCAACCTGTTCGGCGATCATCCCAGCTATGCCAA
>DATEZO010000294.1:0-2298 GCA_035255485.1 Burkholderiaceae bacterium | reverse complement strand
GACGGCGTGCGCGTATATCAGTCCCGCAACTACCGGGTGCTGCCGGAGCAGGGCGCGCTTGGCTATTCGAACGTCACGCTGGACAATGGCGACTGGCGCGTCTACGCCGTGCAAAAGGAAACACGGGTCATCCAGATCGCGCAGAAAATGGATGCCAGGCGCGACCGTACTATCTCCATGGCGCTACACTCGCTGTGGCCGGTGCTCCCCGTCTCGCTGCTGTTGATTGCCGCCGCTTGGTGGGTGGTCACGACGGCGCTGGCGCCGCTAAACCGGATCGGTCACGACCTGGCAAACCGAAACACCGACTCGCTGGCGCCGGTTTCCGACAAGGGCGTGCCGAAGGAAGTGTCGTTGCTGGTGGCGGAACTCAATTCCCTGCTCGACCGGATGTCGCGTGCATTACAGTCGCAGCAGCGTTTTGTGGCGGATGCCGCGCATGAACTGCGCTCGCCGATCACGGCATTGAAGTTACAGGTGCAAACGCTGGCGCGTTCCAAGAACGATGCCGCGCGCGATCAGGCGGTTCAGCGGCTATTAGGTGGTGTCGACCGCGCATCGCGCTTGGTCGAGCAATTGCTGGCGCTGGCGCGGCAGGATCCGTTGGCCGATGCAGGCGGCCCAGTGCTGCTCAACCTGAATGCCTGCGTCGAATTGGCAGCCAGCGATGTGGGCCCGCTGGCGCAAGCGCGGCAGATTCAGCTGCAGTACGGCGATTTTGCCGACATGGATGTGTACGGTGATGCCGATAGCCTGCGCATCATGGCGCGCAACGTGCTCGATAACGCCGTCCGTTATACGCCGGAGCACGGGAAGATCCGGATCGCAGTGGCAACGAAGGATGCCGGTGTCATGCTGACGATCGAGGATTCCGGTCCCGGCATTCCCGAAGAAAACCGGGACCGCATATTCGACCGCTTTTACCGCGTGCCTGGCACGGAGCCAAGCGGCAGCGGCCTTGGCCTAGCGATCGTGAAGGCGATCGCCGAGCGGCACGACGCAGACATCGAGCTCGGAAATTCGGCACTTGGAGGCCTGCAAGTAACAGTTATTTTTCCTGTTGCCGGAGCAACGATGACCGATTCCGTTGCGGCAGACGAAGCGGCTTGATCGCCGGTCTGACACTTTATTCCCGCCTTTTAAGATTCGCCTAAGTATCGTCGTGCAATATGGCACATATTCCTGGCGGATGAATATCACTCCCTAGCGGCCCCCGTGTCGCTTGTCATTCCCGGGAAGGAGCAACAGCAGCAGCGTTGTGCGATCGAAAGGGAATTACCGGCCCTATTTTCCCCCCGGGAGTCCGGGGGGAATTTTTTTGTCGCTTTCATTCAATTACCGCCCCTCTTGCAGGCCTGTTTGGCGGTAACAGGGGAACATTCGATTTCGTAAATGAGTTGGCCGCAGGCCGGCATGCGGACCTGCGTCAATACCGCTTATCGCTGGCATATAGGACGATTCAGTCAGGTCTGCATGGCATGGCGTCCGTGTCAATGAGAGGCCTTCGTGATGCCAGAACATCGGCACTTCACGTCTGACGCAAGGACCGAAAGATGATGGGGAAGTTATGAATCGGGAAAATATCCCCGATGATGTAAAGAGTTTTGTGGTGGAACGTATTCCGTCCGTGTCGTTTCTGGAAGCCTTGCTTCAGCTCCGTGCGAGCGAAGCGGGTGAGTGGAACAGGGAACAACTCGCTAAGAAAATTTATGTGAGCGAGGATGTGGCCGAGGCGTTGCTCAACGCGCTGCAAAGCGGCGGTTTTGCCGAACGCATCGCCGGACCGTCGCCGACATTCCGCTACCGGCCTCAGTCGGAGGAATTGCGGCATAAGATCGACAAGCTCGCGGCGACGTATTCCCGGCATCTCGTCGGCATCAGCCGCCTTATCCACGGCAAAGGCGCGTCGCCTGCCGGTAAGTGCTGTCGATAGACGCCCTGGAGCAGCGCCAGCGTTGATGCTGGCTTCAATTCTTGCACCGCAACAGGAGTACGAATGCCGAACTTCATGATCGAGGCTGCGGGACTCGCGTGGCCCTTTGCACTTGCTCTCGCATGGTCTCTGGGCGAACTGATGTTCAAATGGTCCGGCTTCCCGCGCGTCTGCACCTACAGCCTTACCGGGTTTGCACTTTCGCAGGCGCAGGGCGCCATTCTTCCGCGTACGGACGAAAGCACGGTGCTGTTGCTGGCCAATATCGCTTTCGGCCTGATCCTGTTCGAATTCGGCTATCGCATCAACCTGCGCTGGCTGCGCGCCAACCGGTGGATCGGCGTGACCGGCGTCGTCGAGTCCGT
>DATEZO010000293.1:0-2948 GCA_035255485.1 Burkholderiaceae bacterium | reverse complement strand
GGAATGCCGCATGCGTCGTTTCCATGTCATCGCAAAAGTCACGTTCTACTACGCAATTCATTTTCAGGAGATCACATGCTTCGTTCCGAAACGCTTTTTGGCAAACGCGAATCCAACACGCCAAATTCCCCTCTCAACACTGCCAGCGGCATCGTCCCCGCCGGAACCGGCATGAACAAGACCATGGCATCGGTCACCAGCCCGCTCGGTTCCTCCGGCAGCGAGTCGTCGATTTCTTCCAGCACTGCCGAAGGCGGCAGCAAGCTGATTGTCGGCCCCAATATCAAGCTCAAGGGCGTCGAAATCACCGACTGCGACACGCTGGTGGTGGAAGGCCGTGTCGAAGCGACCATCGATTCGCGCGTGATCCAGATTTCCGAGCGCGGTGCATTCAAGGGTTCCGCCGAAATCGATATCGCTGAAATCCATGGCGACTTCGACGGCGACCTGACCGTGCGTCAGAAGCTGGTCATTTATTCGACCGGCAAGGTCTCCGGCAAGGTCCGTTACGGCAAGGTCGTGATCGAAGAGGGCGGCCAACTGTCCGGCGACATCCAAGTCGGTGCTGGCGCCGCGTCCAAAGGCTTGTCTGTCGCCAAGGTCGGCTAAGTCCTGACGGTGTTGAAGAAAACGCGCTGCCATGACTGGTGGCGCGCATAACATTGCATTTTCGCTGCGGTCGGTTGTCGAGGCCGCGCATTCAGAATAACCCGGACGCGCGTCGCGTGATCCGGGTTTTTTGTTTCCAGTAAAGCCATGCGACAATAGCCGTCTTTGACTTGCGCTATTTCAATCGGTCACCATGATGCACCCGCAATACATCCTCACCTTGTCCTGCCCTGATCACCGCGGCATTGTCCATCGCGTTTCGGGTTTTTTGGCGGAGCACGGCTGTAACATCATTGATTCTGCCCAGTTCGGCGATGCCCTGTCGAAGCTCTTTTTCATGCGCGTGCATTTTGCCGCGGAAGACCCGACGGTAAGCGATACGACTTTGCGCGCCGATTTCGCGCAGGTGGCGGCCGAGCTGAAGATGGATGCGCAGTTGCATGATGCACACAAGAAGCCGCGCATGATGCTGATGGTATCGAAGATCGGCCACTGCCTGAACGACTTGCTGTTCCGCTACAAGAGCGGCTTGTTGCCGGTCGAAATTCCGGCAATCGTGTCGAATCACACTGACTTCTACCAGCTCTCTGCCAGTTACAACATTCCGTTCCATCATCTGCCGCTGGCTGCTGGCGCTTCGGCGGAAGCCAAGCGTGCGCAGGAAGAGCGGGTGATGGAAATCGTGCGGATGAATAATATCGATCTGGTGGTGCTGGCGCGCTACATGCAGATACTATCCCCGGAAATGTGCACGGCGCTGAAAGGGCGGGCCATCAATATCCACCACTCGTTCCTGCCCAGCTTCAAGGGCGCCAAGCCGTATTACCAAGCGCACGAGCGCGGTGTAAAGCTGATCGGTGCGACCGCGCATTTCGTCACCGGCGACCTCGACGAAGGTCCGATCATCGAACAGGATGTGGAGCGTGTCGACCATGCGATGGGGCCGGATACGCTGACCGCGATCGGGCGCGACGTCGAATGCGTCGTATTGGCGCGTGCCGTGAAATGGTTTGTCGAACACCGCATTCTGCTGAACGGCCATAAGACGGTCGTGTTCAAGTAGTACCGCCCGTTTCGCCCGGTCTGCCTGATTTGTTCCAACCTGGCAGACCGGGCGAGCCGCAGTCGGCCGCCAATCAGCCTGCGTGCGCTAGACCGGCTGGTGCGCGTGCCCGCTGATTGGACGCGTAAATGCTGTCGCTCCGGAGCGCGCAGTTTGCCCGTACCGCCTCTATCCATTCAGCCGTCGTAGCCGCCGCCGCGAAGCGCGAATGGAATACCACGCTCATGACGCGATGGATTTCCTCGGCGCTGGCCTTGCCGGCCGCATTTTCATAAGGCACCGATCCGCTCGCATCGGTCAAGAATTCCACCTGCAATCCGGCGTGTGCGGCGTGCATGATCGTCGAGGCATCGCAGTTATGCGTCATGTAGCCGATCACGGTCAAGGTATTGATCTCGCGGCCATTCAGCCATTGCGCAAGGTCGGTGCCGGTGAAAGCGCTGGGCAGGGATTTGCTGATGTAGTGATCGTGCCGGCGCTCCGCAACGACGGGATGCAGTTTCCATCCTTCAGAGCCGGTCGCAAACAACGGCGACGTTTCTGGTGCTGTCTGCTGCACGACGATAACGGGCATGCTGGCGGCGTGCGCGGCGTCCATTGCGCGGCCAATATTAGCAAGCGAGGTCTGAACTGGCGGATATTCGATCGGCAGGTTGCCGGTGACGTATTCGTTTTGAACGTCGATGACGAGCAATGCGCGCCGTGGTGTCGTACTCATGTTGTTCTCCTTTCGTTGTTGCGGGCATCACATGCCCGGTGAACAGCATTGTCGGTTTTGCCTCGACGGGCAAAAAGTGGCCTGAAGGTCAACAGGCGATATAATCGGGCCAAATGAAGCCTCGTACCGCACATGCCCGCCGAACCGCGCGCCCGAATCCCCAGGGGCTGGAGATTGCTGTCGTGGCCTTCGACGGCATCAGCCCGTTTCACCTCTCGGTGCCGTGCCTGGTGTTCGGGGAAGACCGTCGTGATCTTGGTATTCCCGACTTCAACGTATCGGTATGTGCGGCCGAGGACGGGCCGCTGCGCACTTCCGCCGGCTTCGAGATTTTCACATCAAACAGGCTGGAGGCGCTGCATGGCGCGGATATCGTGATCGTGCCTTCGTGGCATGGCGATGGCACGCCGGCGCCGCCGTCCTTGCTCGACGCATTGCGCAGTGCGCATCAGAGAGGGGCGCGTATCGTCGGTTTGTGTCTTGGCGCCTTTGTGCTCGCCGAAGCGGCACTGCTGGACGGGAAGGCGGCGACGACGCACTGGAACTGGGCACAGGCGC
>DATEZO010000292.1:0-10771 GCA_035255485.1 Burkholderiaceae bacterium | reverse complement strand
AAAATATTGATTTTTAAAATTATTTCGCAAGAGGTACTAGCTTTTCAAAAATTCCTTCACTCCTTTTTTCTTCAATATCTTTCCCCACGATCCGATCTTATATACATCACCGATTTTATATAATTCGACATCATATTCTTCATGCAATTTTGAAACGCATGCATCAATTTTTTCTTTGTCCCAACTTGTAAGATCTGCAATTGCGGAAATAGTCGGCCGCTCCAAAAGATCAATTGCTGCCAGTAATACAAAAAGTCGCCGGGCATCGCCATCCGGATATTGTGGAACGCCGAATTCATTTTTGAAGATTGACATCGATTTTTCCTTTCATTGCATCCGCATATCCTTGTACTTGCGACTTTGCATGACACTCGTAGTGATTGTTTCCCTTGTCATGAAACATCATTCCACGGTTTTTTTACTATTAAATACCGTCTAACGCAAATTGTGACTGTTTACGATTTGGACCAACGCGATCCGCCATTGTGCTATTTTTTACAATACCGTATTACGATGGTTACATCCGCAGGGTTATGCTAAATTCCGGCCGTATTCCATATCACCATGCAATGTAAATGGGTGCTTGAATACATTTGCGTTCAACATTGTTGCGGTAACAGGTATAGGATGATTATTCGAAAAATCACTTATATCTTATGGTTGCCTGAATTCAAGCTTAATTAACCCTACGCATTTAGCTTTTGATTTTTATTGATTGTAATGCGTTTGTAATGCAATTTATTGTATAAAAGCCTTATATAAAAACTCAATGCAGGATAAATTGCTGAATTCCGCCTTTTTAGGTATGCATTAAACAATGGATTGCCGCCGTTAAATTGCAGCTTGTTTTCATACTGCAATCAGATTGTGTCGGATGTTGTGTCATGCAGTCCCAAAGAGGTGCATTGGAATATTTTTTGAAAGCTGATCATGGAAAAATTGACGCAAGAAAAACTTCAGCACATTGAGCGCTTGCTGGACGAAAGAGAAAAATCGCTGCGCGATGACATTCGTCGAGAAGTAGATTTGAAAGACAATTACGCGCAAATCGCAACCGAGGCGCCGGATACGGGTGATGCATCTTTTGCCGATCTTTCGGTCGATTTGGGTAACGCTGCCGTCATGCGTGACCTTGCCGAACTGCGCGCCATAGAAGCGGCATGCGTGCGCATCAAGAATGGCGTATATGGAGAATGTCTCGAATGTGGCTATGAAATTCCATATGCGCGCTTGTGTGCTCAACCGACGGCGGAGCGTTGCGCTCCCTGTCAGGATATATATGAGAAGACGCACGCCGATGCAATAAAAGGCTCGTCAATGTAAGCAGTCTGAACATAAAATCATGCACAAGATAGCAATGAAAATCGATAAAAGGATACATGGATGAATGCCAGATTACGTGCAATCCTGCAGCAAATGCCGAAAGCGGAGTTACATATCCATATTGAAGGATCACTGGAACCGGAATTGATCTTTGCCTTGGCGCAGCGGAACGCTGTTGCGATGCGCTATGGTTCGGTGGAGGAGTTGCGGCACGCTTATGCATTCACCAATCTGCAATCCTTTCTCGATATTTATTATGCCGGCGCAAGCGTCCTGATAACAGAGCAGGATTTTCATGACATGACAATGGCATATCTGCAGCGGGCGCATGCCGATAATGTGCGCCACGCAGAAATTTTCTTTGATCCGCAAACGCATCTGGCGCGTGGCATTGCATTCTCCGTTGTTATTAATGGTATCTATCAGGCCCTGCAAAATGCGCAGGCGCAATGGGGCATGAGCGGCTCGCTCATCATGTGCTTCCTGCGCCATCTATCCGAAGAAGATGCGTTTGCAGTGCTGGAGCAGGCGATCCCGCATCACGCAAAAATCATTGGTGTCGGCCTTGATTCATCTGAACTCGGCCATCCACCTGAAAAATTCGCACGGGTCTTCGCTCGATGCAAGGCGCTGGGATTCCGTCTGGTCGCTCATGCGGGAGAAGAAGGGCCGCCTGCGTATATCCAGTCCGCTCTCGATATTCTCCATGTTGAACGCATCGATCACGGCGTGCGCTGCCTGGAGGATCGTGCACTTGCGCAGCGACTGATGCGCGAAAAAATAGCGTTGACAGTCTGTCCGCTTTCAAACGTCAAGTTGCGGGTATTCGACCGGTTACAGGATCATAACTTGCTGAACCTGCTGGAAGCAGGATTAATGGCAACGGTGAATTCGGATGATCCGGCTTATTTTGGCGGTTATATCAATGATAATTTCGTGCAGGTTTTTGAAGCATTGCCGCTGGATCGGCATCATGCATATCAACTGGCACGCAACAGCTTTGTCGCATCGTTTCTGAACGACGAAAAAAAACAAAAGTATCTTGATGAAGTGGATATGTTCTTTGAAGGCCATGTGCGGGATGATGAATGAGATGAAATCCAGACTGCAGATACAGCTGCGATACTGACATGCTGGTTCAATCCATTCGAATGACCTTGCGCGACTACCGTGCGGGCGAATTACGGTTTGTAGTCATTGCTCTGATCGTTGCTGTCGCGGCCTTATCGTCTGTTGGATTTTTTATTGACCGCATGCGTTCCGGCCTGAATCGCGATGCCCATCAGTTACTTGGAGCGGATCTTGTCATCGCCGCAGATCAGCCGATCAGCGAGGCATGGCGAGCGGAGGCCCGGCAACGCGGATTGACGCTGGCTGACACGGTATCTTTCCCAAGTATGGCAACTGCCGGTGGAAGTGATCAATCCGTTTCGCAACTGGTATCCATCAAGGCCGTATCGTCACGCTACCCGTTGCGCGGCAATCTGAAGATTGCAACGCAGCCTGATGCAGAGGGCGCGGTAACCAGCACTACGCCGGCGGCGGGAACGGTATGGATTGATCCCACTTTATTATCTGCACTCGGCGTTACGATAGGCGATTCACTTAAATTAGGCGACAGCACTTTTCGCATTGACAAGATAATCGCAGCCGAGCCCGATCGCGGTGCGGCATTCATCAATTTTGCGCCGCGCGTCATGCTGGGTTTGCCGGATCTGAAAGCAACTCACCTGATTCAGGATGGTTCGCGCGTTACTTACCGTCTGCTGACTGCAGGAACTCCTGTCGCAAATGCAGCATTCCAGCAATGGGTGCAAGCCAGGATAGAAAAGGGAAATATCAAAGGCGTGCGACTGGAGTCGCTGGAATCCGGCCGGCCGGAGATGCGTGCCACCCTGGATCGCGCTGACCAATTTCTATCCCTTGTCGGGCTGTTATCCGCAATGCTGGCAGCTGTTGCCGTGGCAATGGCGGCGCGACGCTTCATGCTGCGGCATGTGGATGCCTGTGCAATGCTGCGATGCCTTGGTTTGACGCAAAGGCAGGTGACAAGCCTGTATCTGATTGAATTCCTGATAATTGGCGCAGTCGGCAGTGTGATCGGCGTGTTGGGAGGATTCGCTTCGCATTTCATATTGCTTGATTGGCTGGGATCGCTGGTTGCCACCGATTTGCCATCGACCACTGCATTACCAGCGTTGCAGGGTGTTGCTGCCGGGCTGGTGCTGCTGATCGGCTTTGCATTGCCTGCTGTACTGCAGCTTGGAAATGTGCCGCATAACCGCGTGCTTCGCCGTGAACAGAATCCACCGAGCCAGATAACCCTGCTCACGTATGGATCGGGGCTTGCCGCATTCATCGGACTGCTGTTGTGGCAGGCGGGCAATCCAAAATTGGGCGCAATTACTGCGGCTGGCTTTATTGGCTGTTTCGGACTGTTTGCGCTTGTCGGATGGTTTGGCTTAAGGATGCTGCGCTCCATGCGCGGAATTTTCCAGCATCCGAGCTGGCGTTTCGCGGTGACCGCGCTGCAACGCCGGCCTGCGGCAACTGTAATCCAAATCGTGGCATTGGCGTTAGGGTTGATGGCGTTATTGCTGCTCACGTTCATACGCGGCGATTTGATCGATGCGTGGCGTAGGTCTACGCCGCCCGACGCACCCAACCGTTTTGTGATTAACATACAGCAGGACCAGATGGCGGAAATCGCCGATCGGATCAGAAAAGCGGGCATTGCAGAACCGCCGATGTATCCGATGATTCGCGGCCGGCTCACGCAAATCAACGATCGGCCCGTCACGGATGACACTTATGCCGACGACCGTGCCAAGCGTCTGGTCGACCGGGAATTCAATCTGTCGACCATGCACGATGTGCCGCCGAAAAATCGGATTGTCGCAGGCGGATGGTTCGATGGTCAAAAGCCGGAAGCGTCAGTGGAGGCGGGTCTGGCAAGCACACTGGGGTTGAAGCTTGGCGACAGGCTGACATTCAATATCGCGGGCCAGACGGCCGAAGCGCCGATCACCAGCCTGCGCAAGCTCGAGTGGGGTTCGATGCAGGTGAATTTTTTCGTGATTCTCAATCCGGGATTAGTGGCCGGCATGCCGCAAACGTGGATCACGGCCTTTCATCTGCCGTCCTCGCAGCAGGCATTCGCCAACAAGCTGGTGCGCGACTTTCCGAATCTGACGATTGTCGATATCGGCAGCATCATCAGGCAGGTCCAGGCCGTAGTCGACCAGATTGTCGCTGCGGTGCAATTCCTGTTCCTGTTCACGCTTGCGTCCGGCCTGCTGGTGCTATATGCGGCACTGGTTGCCTCCCAGGAGGAACGCATGCGGGAAACAGCGTTGTTGCGCGCACTGGGCGCAACACGCAGACAACTGTCTCGCGCGCAGCAAATTGAATTCATCCTGACGGGTGGCTTCGCCGGTATCCTCGCTGCGACCGGATCGGCGGTCATTGGGTGGGCGCTGGCAAAATACGTGTTCAATTTCGAATGGGTCTTCGGCCCGATGGTGTGGCTTGCCGGTTTCATTACGGGAATCTGCTGTGCATCCATCGGCGGGTGGATCGGCTTGCGTAATATCCTTAATCAACCGCCGCTACAAACCCTGCGCGAGATGTAGCCTTGTTACCGGTTGCCGCGTATCGCCGTCTTGTCCACTGTTCCGGTGTGATGTAAACAGCATCACACTGTCAATGTGGAAGCTGCTTGTTTCTTCCCTCAATTCAACCGCGTGCATGCGCTCAGGTTCATCTATTGGCTGCCAGAAAAATTAAAAATACGCAGCATGATAAACGTCAAAACGGGATGTACGTTGTCACGTAGAGTTGCAATCAAGGATCGTTGATTTTTGATTAATGTTAGGAAATATCGGTACGACTCCCGACATTTTTCTGTGCGATCACGCGCTTTTTCGATCATGCAATTAGTACGAGTGACGCCGCCCGCCGGGTTCATTCAATAAGCGATAAAGCTTGAATGACCGCGCGCGCCCCTATCACCTCGCGCGTCAAGGTCGAGTTCATACCATCATGCCGGAGAACACTTTTATGCATTCTTTTCAAAGGGCGTACCCAAAGCGATGGAGCATGGCACTTGTAATGCCTTGGCTGGTTGCCTGTTCCGCCATGTCGCCAGGCATGCATTTCGATTCGCCATCCGATGCCGGGCCCGCAACATCGGTTGTCGGCCCGTTCGCTTTCGATGCAAAGCCCATCATGAAGACCATTACGGCGGAATTGGTGAAGGAGGAAAAGGAGCAGCGACGCAGTCAGGTCAGTCAGGATATTTCCCATCTGTTGGGCGGCCCGGCGCCGTATAGTATCCAGGCGGGAGATATTCTTTCCATCGTAGTATGGGATCATCCTGAACTGGCCGGCGCAGTGAACAATGTCGCACAGACCACCGAAACAAATGAAAATCACGGTAGCGGCGCTCCGGCCGCAGGATTCGTCGTCGATCATGCCGGCGTAATCCAGTTCCCTTATGCCGGCGCTCTTAAAGTGGCGGGTATGACGGAGGCGCAGGCGCGCAACGCGCTGGCGGCAAAACTGGCGCGTTATATCAGACAGCCCGATGTAACGCTGCGTGTGCAAGCCTACCGCAGCAAGCGCGTCTACGTCGACGGCGAAGTGAAATCGCCCGGCCAGCAGCCGATCACCGATATTCCAATGACGCTGATGGAAGCGCTGAATCGCGCCGGCGGCGTATTGCCGACTGCCGATCAGAGTGATATCACGATTACGCGTGCAGAAAAATCTTACAAGGTCGACCTTTTGCAAATGATGCAGAAAGGCGCAAATCCGTCGAGCATCATGTTGGCCAATGGTGATGTGGTTCGTGTCGGATCGCGTGACGACAGCAAGATATTCGTCACTGGTGAAGTGGTGCAGCCAAGAGCCATGCAGATGCGTAATGGCCGCATGACGCTCAATGAAGCGCTTGGCGAAGCGGGTGGCATCAATCCGCAAACCGGGGATGGCCGCCAGGTATACGTCGTCAGAAATGCGACCGCCAAGGAACCTATCGTATATCACCTTAATGCACGCACTCCCGCCGGGTTGGCGGTGGCACAGGAATTCGAGCTCAGGCCGCAGGATGTCGTTTATGTCGATGCCGCACCGCTGGCAACCTGGCACCGCGTGGTGAGTCTGATTTTCCCGAGCGCATTGACGCAGGTGGTGCAGACGGGGGCAAGCTATCAGACGCCAAGATAATGCATACCTGTCTCGTACAGGGCCTGCCTGCTTTCCCGTCAGTGCAATGACGGTCCCATTGTTTATGCCGTGGTTTGCATAATGCTGCGCAAATTCTAAATCAACTCAAATAACGCCATGATCAATCCAGCTCTTCCATATTCTGGCCCAGTCATCGTGCAGGAAGACGACGGCATGGATTTCAGAAGTTATCTTGATACGCTCTGGGACAATCGCAGACTGATCGCGGCTGTCGCATTTTGCGTCAGCCTGCTAGGCATCGGCTATGCCTATTTGGCCAAGCCGGTCTATGAAGCGAACTTGCTGATTCATGTCGAAGAAAACAGCGCGAAGGAATCGAAAAATATCTTGGGCGAGATGAATTCGATGTTCGACTACAAGACCGAGACTTCAGCCGAAATGGAGCTCCTTCGCTCCCGTCTGGTCGTGTCGCGAGCGATTGACAATCTCCGCCTTTATATCAATGTGCGGCCAAAATATTTTCCTGTTATCGGATCATGGCTGGCGAAGCGAAGCAGGCAGCTGTCCGATCCGGGCGTGCTGGGCTATGGCGGCTATGTATGGGGCGCCGAAAAGATGACGGTTTCCTCCTTTAACGTACCGGACGGCTTGCTGAATCGCGAATTCGTGCTGACAGTGGAAAATGACGGTTATTATCGGCTACGCGAGAGCGAGAAAGATATCGATTTGAAAGGCAAGATCGGCGCCCCCCTGAATGCGGAAACTGAAAAGGGAAATATAGAACTGCGAGTGGATCAAATCAATGCGAAACCCGGTGCGCAATTCACGCTGAAGCGCATGTCAAGGCTCTCGACCATCGAGGATATTCAGACTTCCCTGGTGATTATGGAACAAGGCAAGCAATCCGGCATCATCAGCGCCACGCTCCAGGGCAGCGACCCGGTTCTGGTCAGCGGCATCCTGGGGGAGATAGGCAAGGAATATATTCGCCAGAATGCCGGTCGCAAGAGTGAAGAGGCGAACCGGACCCTTGCTACGCTTAATAATCAATTGCCGGAACTGAAGAAGCAACTGGAGCATTCTGAAGCGGAACTTAACCAGTTCCGGAATACGCATGGCACGATCGATCTGGGCGAGGAAGCCAAACTGAGCCTGCAGCAATCGGCAGCGGCAAAGATCAAGCGGATGGACCTGCAACAAAAGAAAACGGAATTACTGAGCCGCTTTACGGAAAATCACCCTGCCGTGATCGGCGTGGATCAGCAGATCAGGCAGATCAACAGCGAAATAAAGCAGGTTGCCGACCATGTCAAGACGCTGCCTCTGCTGGAGCAGGATGTGTTGCGACTGACCCGCGATGTCAAGGTCAATACCGATCTGTATACCGCCTTGCTGAATACCGCCCAGCAATTGCGTCTGATTACCGTAGGCAAGGGCAGCAACGTGCGCATGATCGACATGCCGATGGCGCCTGAAAAACCCATCACGCCGAATCGGCCCAAGGTAATTGCGATTGCCATATTGCTTGGGCTTTTCATCGGCATTATCGTCGCGTTCATTAGAAAAGCGCTGCGCGGGGGCATCGAGGATGCATCCGAGATTGAGAATATGCTCGGTGTACCGGTGTACGCCACGATTCCCCATAGCAAGGCGCAGGAGGACTTGCTGGATGAAGCCGAATCAAATGCAAAACGGTTGCCGCTGCTGGCAAGAATGTCTTCCACGGATATCGCGGTCGAAAGCTTGCGTAACTTCCGGGCTGCCTTGCAGCACACGATGACGCAGTCGAAAAACAACATCGTGCTGATTGCCGGCCCGACCGCCGGCATGGGGAAGACATTCGTGGCAGTCAACCTGGCAGCGCTGATGGCCGCAAGCGGGAAAAAAGTACTGCTGATCGATGGCGATTTCCGTAACGGACATTTGCACCGGTACTTTGACCTCGAGCGCCAGAACGGCCTGTCCGATTGCATTTCCGGAGCCCGGCGCGTGGAACATGTGATTCGCCGCGATGTGATCGAAAACATGGATTTCATTTCGACCGGCAGCCTGCCGCCCAGCCCATCGGAACTGCTGCTGCGACCGTCCTTTGAAGCATTGCTGAAATCGCTCTCCGTCAGCTACGATCTGATTCTGATTGACGGGACGCCAATCCTGCCGGTTGCAGATAGCCTGATCATCGGTGCGCATGCCGGCGCTATTTACATCATGACGCGCGCCGGAGTCACCACGCCCGGCGAGATTTCGGAATCGATGAAACGCCTGTATCAGGCTGGCCTGTCGCCCAAGGGGATCGTGTTCAACGATATCCAGGTGCGGGCAGGACGATATGGATACCGATACGGATATACCTATGGCAAGTACCGTCACACGCAGTATTTGCTGCAAGATCATCAACTGATTGAAGCACCTTCTTCTTCCTGACGGCAATGGATTGTCTGATAGTCCGATTGCCGGCGAACGGCCCACTGCCGGCACGGAAAAGCGGATAGCGCGATATTCCGCCGCCAGATAGGGAAATCTCCGCAACTGGATGCCGTCAAGGAGGAGGAAGATGAAGCGGGCGAGTGCGGCAGTGGACTATGACTGGACATCCAAACCGATTGATGAGCGGATGGCGCATCAGTCAATCGATCCGGATGGCATCACGATTTCATGTTACGAAAATGACGTGCCGTCCTTTGTCGCGGACGATATGGAACGGCTGTATGAGAACATTTTCTCATCGCTGGCTCAATACCGTATCTATAACGATGTCCTGGATACGAGCACCTACATTGTTCGCAAGGGAGGGCAGGTTGTTACCGTCTTCCTGTTTCGGTGCGAGCGCGCCACCGTGCGCGTGCTCAATGAGGTCATCAGGGTGGATGAAGAAGATGTTGCACGCTTTGCCTGCTATGTATTTTCACGGTTTCCGGACATCGCGCTGATCACGTTCAAGGCGGTGCACGCCGACTTTCGCAAGCTTCCCCTTCCGTATCAGCGTTTCAACCTGCTGGAGGACATTGTTCTCGCATTACCGGAAAGCGCAGAGGCATATCTGGAAAAACTGGGCAAGAGCATGCGGCGGAATATCAAGCGTCATGCAAAAAAGTTAGGCGAGAACAATCCGTCTTTTCAATACAAGGTGTATGCCAAGGATGAAATCGATGCAAGGATGGTTCAGGAAATCGTGAACCTGAACCATGCAAGGATGACCGGAAAAAACAAGATATCCGCGTTCGACCAGGCTGAAACGGAACGGATCTTCAGGCTTTCCAAAATATGCGGACTGGTTGGCATCGTGGTCATCGATGGCCGCATTTGCGCAGGCGCGATCAGTTATCGGGCCGGGTCAAATTACTTCTTGAATGTGATTGCACACGATCCCCAATACGACGCGTATCTACTCGGCATTTTGTGCTGTTATTTCACGATTTGTGAATGCATCGATCGAGGCGGCAAGGAATTTCATTTCTTGTGGGGCAAGTATGACTACAAGTTTGCATTGCTGGGAGTAGAGCGGGAACTGGATACTCTGACGGTATACCGATCGCGCGCAAGGATGCTGTTGAATACCGACAAGATCCTGTACGCAGAATTCAAAAATTTTTTGCGCAAAAGCTTGTTGTGGTTGCGTAATGTCATGCACCGGAATGACCGCATGTCGAGAATTGCATTTGCACCGCTAAAGTACCTGAAAAGCATGAAATGGAGCCATTCACCATCCAGGCGTAAATAAATATCTGCACATTCAGACTCTGGCCGCCGGACGGTGAATTCCATGCTGGCAATGAGCGATGCAGTGGAACAGGGAACGAATGATGTTCATTGATACGCGACGCATTGAAGAAGGCAGTGTTATCAACGCAACGATCTGTATCATCGGCGGTGGCGTGGCCGGCATTACGCTGGCGCTTGAATTCGACCGGCAGGGGATTGATGTCTGCCTGCTGGAGAGCGGCGGATTCGATCCGGACGACAATACCCGCAGCCTGTATCGCGGAGAGGCGGCGGGCATGCCCTACCGCTTTTCCGATGGTTGCCGCAGCCGCTATCTTGGCGGCAGCAGCAACTGCTGGGGCGGCTGGTGCCGGCCGCTTGACCCATGGGATTTTGAGCAGCGGGGCTGGGTGCCGCATAGCGGCTGGCCGTTTACCCTGCACGAGCTTGCGCCGTTTTACGAACGCACGCACACATTGCTGCAGCTTGGTCCGAATAACTTCGATCCGGAATTCTGGGAAAGCGCCATCGGCCGCAGCGATGTGCGCAGGATCCCGCT
>DATEZO010000291.1:0-4286 GCA_035255485.1 Burkholderiaceae bacterium | reverse complement strand
GCAAGTGGACGGCATGCCGGGCTATCCGGTGTACACGCGCAAGGTCTACACCGACGTTTCCTATCTGGCCTGCGCCCAGAAACTGCTGGGCATGACCGATGTGATCTATCCGCAGTTCGCCACCCACAATGCGCACACGCTGGCGGCGATCTACACCGCAGCACAGCAAAGGCAGATCACCGATTATGAATTCCAGTGCCTGCATGGCATGGGCGAAACGCTGTACGACCAGGTGGTCGGCAAGGACAACCTAGACCGGCCATGCCGCATCTACGCGCCGGTCGGCTCGCATGAAACCCTGCTCGCCTATCTGGTGCGGCGGTTGCTGGAAAACGGCGCCAACTCGTCCTTCGTGAACCAGATCGTAGATGAGAATGTCTCGATCGATACCTTGATTGCGGATCCGTTCGATGCGGCCAGGACGCTGGGCGGCGAACCGCATCCGAATATCGCGCTGCCGGTCGATCTGTATGGTGTCGAGCGCAAGAATTCCACCGGCATCGATTTCAGCAATGAAGACACCCTGCGCGAGATTGCCGTTGCACTTGCGCAGTTCGGCGCCCGGCAGTGGCAGGCGGCGCCGCTGCTCGACAGCCCGCCGCATGCGGCGCAAGCGGAAGAGGGCCGGGATGAGGGGATCCGGTTCAATACTTCTTCATTACGGATCAATAATCCGGCCGATCATCGCGATGCGGTCGGTAGCGTGATCGAAGCCGACGAGGCCGATGTCGATGCCGCGCTGGCGGCGGCCGAGGCCTATGCCATGGACTGGCAGACGATGCCGCCTTCCGGCCGCGCCGATGCACTGGTGCGTGCCGCCGACCTGCTGGAAACGCACCGGCTGGAATTGATGGCGCTGGCGATCCGCGAAGCCGGCAAGTCGCTGCCGAACGCGATTGCTGAAGTGCGTGAAGCGGTCGATTTCCTGCGCTACTATGCAGCGCAGGTACGCAATGCGCCGAACGCGCTGGCGCTCGGTCCGGTAGCATGCATCAGTCCGTGGAACTTTCCGCTGGCGATTTTCATCGGCCAGGCCAGCGCCGCGCTGGCGGCCGGCAACGTGGTGCTGGCCAAGCCAGCTGAGCAGACGCCGCTGATCGCACACCGCGCGGTGCAACTGCTGCATCAGGCAGGCATACCGCGCGGCGCCCTTCAATTGCTGCCGGGGCGTGGTGAAACGGTCGGCGCGAAGCTGACCGCAGACCAGCGCGTGCGCGGCGTGATCTTCACCGGCTCGACCGAAGTTGCGCAACTCATCAACCGCACGCTGACGCAGCGGGCAGCGGCCGAATCGTCCGATATTCCCTTCATCGCCGAAACCGGTGGCCAGAATGCGATGATCGTCGATTCCAGCGCCCTGCCGGAACAGGTGGTGCAGGATGTGATCTCGTCGGCATTCGACAGCGCCGGCCAGCGTTGCTCCGCACTGCGCGTGCTGTGCTTGCAGGCGGATATCGCCGACAAGACCTTGCGGATGCTGCACGGCGCGATGCGCGAACTGCAAGTTGGCAATCCGGATCGGCTCGCCGTCGATATCGGCCCGGTAATCGATGCCGAAGCGCAACGCAACTTGCTGGCGCATATCGAGCGGATCAAGCCGCAGGCGAAGAGTTTTTACCAGCTGCCGCTGGGCGAAGCGCACCAGCACGGCACCTTCGTCGCACCCACGGTGCTGGAAATCGGCTCGCTGGCGGCACTGCAGCGCGAGGTATTCGGCCCGGTATTGCATGTGCTGCGCTATCGGCGCGAGGAATTGCCGCAATTGATCGACGCCATCAATGCGACCGGCTTTGGCCTCACGCTCGGGATTCACTCGCGGATTGACGAGACCATCGATTTCATCACGGCACGCGCGCATGTCGGCAATATCTATGTGAACCGCAACATTGTCGGTGCGGTAGTCGGCGTGCAGCCGTTCGGCGGCGAAGGCAAATCCGGCACCGGACCGAAAGCGGGTGGTCCGCTGTACTTGAAACGGCTGCAGCGCCATGCCGCCGTTACGCTGGGTGCGCATACGATCCATGCGCGGGAAACCAGCAATGCCAATACGTCGGCACTCGACGCATTGCTGAGCTGGGCAAACACCCATGGTCATGCGCGCATCGCCGCGCTGGGCGAGCAGTATGCGCACGGCACGATGGTCAACACCACGCTGGTCTTGCCGGGCCCGACCGGCGAACGCAACACGCTGTCGTTCGCACCGCGCGGCGCAGTGTTGTGCGCCGCAGCGAGCAGCGCGGCCCTGCTGAATCAATTGACGGCAGTATTTGCGACCGGCAATACCGCATGCATGATGCGCCAGAGCGCCGATTTGCTGCCGGCCGGCTTGCCGCACAGCGTGCGCAACGTCATCCGGATAGTGGATCGGATCGATGACGCACAGGTGGAGTTGCAACTCGCATTGACGGATGCGGTGCAGGCGCAGCCGACGCGTGTTGCGCTGGCGGCACGCGACGGCGCCTTGGTGTCCGTGATCGAAACCGCAGAAGAAGCGCCGATTGCCATATGGCGTCTGGTAGCGGAACGCGCGTTATGCGTCAACACCACCGCGGCGGGCGGCAATGCGAGCCTGATGACGCTGGATGCATAACGCGTTACGTCTTCTGGACACCCGTTCCCGGAAGAAAACGTTCTGGCGTCCAGGACAACCGGCGGTCAGCATGGCCGTCGGCGTTGCGCGCCGGGCCAGACAATACGTTCACTTTGGTATATGCCTGTCGTGAAATAAAAAAAGCCCGCTGCGGGAGCGGGCTGAAATCCATATCAAAAGAGGAGACATGGAGGAGACAGGAGCAACTATATTGCTTCGCAGCATAGTTGTCTGCTTTATTTTCCTTATATTTCATATTCACAATACGTATAAGGGAAAAACAGGAAAGCCCGCACAGCGCTTGCCATGCGGGCTCTCTCGGTCTCTCTCGGTCCCTGGATCTGGATTTTTTTTAGTGCAGCGGTAGCATAGCACACGGGACATTCGGCCCTTCGCAAAACAATAACATGCCCGTTTGCATGTCGCGCCTCATACGCCAAAGACATGGCTGGATGGCCGATTCAACAAGACAATCGAATCAATGCAACGTGCCAAACACCTTACCGATGATCTTGCTGCCACTACCGATCGGATCCTGGCGAATCGCTTTTTCCTCGTCGCCGATCATCGTATATACAGGCCATCGAGTGCGCGCTGCGTAACGTAGCTTTCAACAGTAGGCTGCTGTCCCTGCCTTCGCATCGCATCGTGAGTTGAAGGCTTGGCAAAGCGGGGATCTCAATTGTACGAGCCAAGGGCAAGGTAGCATCGCGCCTGCTCATGTCCGAGCTGACACCGCCGATAGTATTCCCCTGAGAATGTCGATTGGCGGCGGCGGGCATCCGGGGACTGTCACATCAACCGGAATCACGTTCGATACACGGCCACAGCTGGCATAGCTTTCGCCAAATACTCCACCAGTGCAAGCGCACTCCCCGATGGCCACCACGAGTTTCGGATGCGGCGTGGCATTGTATGCAAGCTTGAGGGCCGCTTCCATGTTTTTGGTCACGGGACCGGTGACAAGCAGCATGTCGGCATGGCGGGGGCTGGCGACAAATTTGATTCCCGATCCCTCGATGTTGTAATAGGGGTTGCTTAGCGCCTGTATCTCCAGTTCGCATGCATTGCAAGACCCTCCGTCGACTTGTCGGATGCAGAGTGCGCGTCCGAGAATGGTCAGGATATCCGACTGGATTCGCTCATGGTCGCTGCGCCAGGCATCATTTGGCTCGGGAAGCGCTTCAGTCGGAAGCCCGGCATGTGCGATTTGTTTGAGAAGTTGCCACATCAGAGGTCATGTCCAGAATAGCTGAGGTTGAACGATTTATTGATTAGCGGAAAATCCGGAACGATATTACCCATGATCGCATGTTGCAGGACAGGCCAATTTTGCCAGGAAGGATCATGGCAATGGCAGCGAAGGATTTGTCCATGCGCATCCGTTTCGAGCGCTACGAAAAGTGCACCGCGCCAGCCTTCGATCCAGCCGGCACCCAGCCCATTTGCAGGGATTTCCGGCAGCACCGCCAACACCGGGCCCACCGGTAACTGCCGTGCAATTTCCCGCAGCAGGCGCAGCGATTCGAAAATCTCATCGAAGCGCACTGTCACCCGTGCGGCAACATCGCCGTTGCGGTGTGTCGCCATGCGTACATCAAGTTGTGCGTAAGGACTGATCGCCTGATCAGCCCTGGCATCCCACGCCTGGCCACTGGCACGCCCGGCCAGCCCGCACAAACCAAGCTCCGCAGCC
>DATEZO010000290.1:0-35168 GCA_035255485.1 Burkholderiaceae bacterium | reverse complement strand
GCCTTGCTTCTGATAATTGCGGCCGAGTTCATAGCCGGTCACGCAATTTGACCAGTTCCTGTTCCACCGGAATAATCCGCAGGTGCCGATCAATTGCTTGTCCTCGCGTCGTTCAATCCCCCAGCGATAACCTGTACCGGCGAAAAACCATGATGCAAATAATTCAGTGAGCCTGCTTGCATCGGCGAGCGTTGCTACCGGGTCAACGCCATACCAGCGCATATTGTCTGCGTCCGAGTGAATTGCGAATAGGGCGCTGGCATCTGAGGGCGCGATTTCACGCAGCTGCAATCGCGCGGTAGCTAGTTCAGGAAAGTGATGGAGTGCGTTCATGCCGATATGGATCTATGAAAATCTATTGTGTTCAGGCGTATTTCACTTTCAATGACTAACCGGGACGCCAGCTTTTTTTAGCATTTTTTCAAGCGGACAGAATTGCGTGAAACCGCTTTGAAAAAGATTGGCTCCCACAAATGCAGTAAACCACAGAAAATACTTGCTGATGAAGAAAGGACTTTCCGGTACGCCAAGTCCGAGTGAAATAAGGATAAAAGCACCCGCAAAAATACGAACCATACGATTTGTGTCCATGGTGAGTCCTCCTGTAATATCGATTCAAGAAAATCTTTTCCGATTTGCTGTGTAGTAAAGAACGGGTATGACTACCAGCGTCAGAAGCGTTGATACAAAAATGCCGAAAATCAGCGAAATTGCCAAGCCGTTGAAAATCGGATCGTCCAAAATAAAGAGCGCTCCGATAATCGCAGCAAGGCCGGTTAACACGATCGGTTTGGCGCGTGCCGAAGCAGAATTGATAACGGCATCCCTGAACGGAATTCCCTGGCTGGCCTGCAGGTTGATGAAATCCACCAGCAGAATCGAATTGCGGACAATGATGCCAGCCAACGCAATCATGCCGATCATTGATGTTGCGGTGTACTGCGCTCCCAGCAATGCATGACCGGGCATCACGCCGATGATGGTAAGTGGAATTGGTGCCATGATGATCAGCGGCGTCAGGTACGAGCCGAACTGGGCCACTACCAGCAGATATACAAGGATCAATCCCACTGCATAGGCGAGACCCATGTCGCGGAAGGTCTCATAGGTAATTTGCCACTCGCCATCCCACTTCAGCGCGTATTGCCGATAGGGATCGGATGGCTGGCTGATGAAGTATTCACCGATCGGTGCATCCTTTGCCATCTCGACATGTGCAATTCGGCTGCGGGCGGCGAACATGCCGTAGAGCGGGCTATCCAGTTTTCCGGCCATATCGCCGATCACGTAGGAAACCGGCAGCAAATCCTTGTGATAAATGGTTTTTTCGCGCGACATGTGCGATACGCGCAGCAGTTCTGAAAGCGGCACATTGTCGCCGCTTGCGGACTTGACTGTCATGGCAAGCAATGTCGCGAGTCTGGCCTGCTTTTCCGGCGGCAGATTGAGTCGGACCGGTATGCTGTATTTCGATTGCCCGTCGTGCAGCGAAGTGATGTCCTCGCCATCGAGTGCGACGCGCATTGCTTGCACAATATCGGTAGCCGCAATCCCAAGCAATGCGGCTTTACTCTGGTCTACGCGCAGTAACGCTTTTTGTGCATTGTCTTCGATCGAGTCATCAATTCCGACAATATCTGCGGTATTCCCAAGTGCTGCGTGCACCTGCTTTGCCAATGCGTGCCGGCCAGCTTCCTGCGGCCCGTAGATTTCGGCTACCAGGGGCGACAGCACCGGCGGCCCGGGCGGTACTTCCACCACTTTTACCTTGGCGCCGTGCCGCATGGCGATTTTTTCCAGCGAGGGGCGTACCGCGCCGGCAATTTCATGACTCTTGCGGCTGCGCTGGTGCTTGTCAACCAGATTGACCTGCAGGTCGCCATATTCCGGCGCCTGGCGCAGGTAATACTGTCGTACCAGTCCATTGAAATTGATGGGTGCGGAAGTGCCTGCATATCCCTGCAAGTTGGTGACTTCATCGACCGTGGCCAGATAGGCGCCCATTTCATGCAACGCGGCCGCCGTGTTTTCAACCGGCGTCCCGGTGGGCAGGTCCACCACAACCTGGAATTCGGACTTGTTATCGAATGGCAGCATCTTCAACACGACTAGTTGCACCACGGCAAGGCTGACCGATATCGCGATCGCCGCAAGTAATCCAAGCCATAGCAGCAGGCGATTGTGCGCTGCGCGCCGGGATGCAAGGAAGGGCAGCAGCAGTTTGCCGAATAGCCGATGCAGCTTCGCATCCATGCCCGTCTCATGCGCGGAAGGTGTGTCGCCATGAACCGTCGCCGTGCGATGCCGCGACAGTCGGTGCGCCAGCCACGGCGTGACCGTGAACGCGATCACCAGGGAAATCACCATGCCCATGCTGGCGTTGATCGGAATCGGGCTCATGTACGGTCCCATCAGGCCGGTCACGAATGCCATCGGTAGCAATGCTGCAATCACGGTGAATGTGGCGAGTATGGTCGGGCCGCCCACTTCATCGACTGCGGACGGAATGATATCCAGTAGCGGTTTATCGGGATACAGTTCGCGATGGCGATGGATGTTTTCCACCACCACAATCGCATCGTCGACCAGGATGCCGATTGAAAAGATCAATGCAAACAGCGAGACCCGGTTTAACGTGAACCCCCAGGCCCATGATGCAAACAGGGTCGCCGCCAGCGTCAGAATCACGGCGATGCCGACAATGGCAGCCTCGCGCCTTCCCAGCGTGAAAAACACCAGTACAACCACGGCAGACGTCGCAAAAATCAGCTTTTGAATCAGCTTCATCGCCTTGTCGTTTGCTGTTTCGCCATAATTGCGTGTAACGCTTGCTTCAACGCCGGCCGGGATCACGGTATTGCGCAATTCATCGATGCGCTGGTTGATTTGTTCTGCCACCCGGACCGCATTTTCTCCCTGTTTTTTGGTGATGGTAATGGTGACAGCGGGATATTCCGATTGGACTTTTTTGCCTGCGCTCGCCTTGCCTTCACTGTACCAGACATATTTGGAGGGCTGCGCCGGGCCATCGACGATACGCGCGACATCGGATAGCGCAATGGAACTGCCATCCGCTACGCCTACCACAAGATCGCCCACTTCCCTTGCATTAGCGAGGAAATTGCCGGTTTGCACTTCAACAGTCGTATTGTCGGCAGCAAGCTGGCCTGCGGGTAACGCAGCGTTAACGCCCAGCAGTGCTTGCCGGATATCATTTACCGCAAGATGGTAGGCGTTGAGTTTGTCGATATCCAGCAGTACGCGAACCATCCTGCCCGGACCGCCGATCGTTGCAACCTCACGTGTTCCTGGAACGCGCTTCAGTTCTGCTTCCATCGCATGCGACACCCGCTCCAGCTCATAGGCGCCACGTTCGACATCCTTGGTCCAGAGGGTAAGGGTTACCACCGGGACATCGTCGATGCCCTTGGGTTTGATCAGCGGTTCCCCCACATTCAACTCGCGCGGCAGCCAGTCGCGATTGGATTGAATCGTATCGTACAGTCGCACCAGCGCTTCGGTACGCGGTACGCCGACCTTGTACTGTGCAGTAATGACAGCCAGGCCTGGCCTCGACACTGAAAACACATGGTCGAGGCCCTGGATCTGCGAAATCACCTGTTCCGCCGGAATCGCCACCAGTGTCTCCACATCCCTGGCAGATGCACCGGGGAATGGAATCAGCACATTTGCCATCGTGACGTTGATCTGGGGCTCCTCCTCGCGCGGCGTGACCAGTACGGCGAACAGGCCGAGCAGTATCGCCACCAGCGCGATCAGCGGAGTCAGTTGCGAATGCAGGAAAAATTTCGAGAGGCGACCGGCGATACCCATATTTCTTATTTATCCTTGAGTTTCACAATGCCGAGCATCTTCAAGAGATATTTTTCGTAAATCGGCTCAGTCGTTCCTTTTTTCATCTTGTGGATGAAGTATTTCTCAAATGCGACTTTCGCCAGGTGTACCCATTTACCCTCCTTGAACCAGTTAACGTTACGCGGCGGGATCTGCGGCAAGGCGACGAACGCAATACCGCTGTCGCCAAAGTCGGCCAGGCAGACCGCATTCCAGGTTGCCTTGGCGTTTGGCTGCCGTCCTTGCAGTTGTTCATGGATATTGTGAGCGGTGGCGGTCACCATCGATTCAATCATGTAGCCGGTTTTGGGCGCACCGGTCGGTATCGGCGTTACTTCGACCGGCGGGATGGCGACGCAGACGCCGACAGCGTAGATATTCTTGTATTTCGGATTGCGTTGATGCTCGTCGATCTGGATGAAGCCGCGCGGATTGGTGAGGCCTTCAATGCCGAATACCGCATCGATTCCCTTGAATGCCGGCAGCATCATCGAGTAAGCGAACGGCAGTTCGTGCTGTTTTTTGACATTGCCGTTTTCATCGTGCTCCGCTACCAGCATTTTCCCGGCTTCCACCTTCAGCACCTTGGCGTTGCAGATCCATTTGATATGGCGTTCGCGCAGCGCCGATTCCAGCATGGTCTTCGAATCGCCCACACCGCCCAAGCCGAGATGACCGATATAAGGCTCCGGCGTAACGTAGGTCATCGGCACCCGGTCCCGGATCTTGCGCCTGCGCAGGTCGGTATCCATGATGAAGGCAAACTCGTAGGCGGGGCCGAAGCAGGAGGCGCCTTGTGCCGCGCCGACCACGATCGGTCCGGGCGCATTGACGAAGTTGTCCCATGCCTTGCCGGCTGTGACCGCATGGTCGATGTGGCAGATCGATTGCGTATGACCGTTCGGACCCAGTCCTTCGATTTCATCGAACGCCAGCTTGGGACCGGTTGCAATCACCAGATAATCGTAATCGAGCATCGTGCCGTCACCGAGTTCGACCCGGTTCTCATCCGCATGCACGCGCTTTGCGCCCGCGCTGCTAAAGGCGATACCGTGGCGCTCAAGGCAGGGCGCCACCGGAAATTCGATATCATCGCGCTTGCGCCAGTTGACCGCGATCCACGGATTGGAGGGAACGAAATGGAAAGTGCTGCTATTCGACAGGACGGTGATCCTGTCTCCGGGACCAAGAAAGGGTTTCATTTCATAGGCCATGGGCATGCCGCCCAGACCAGCACCCAGGACGACGATATGAGCCATATTTCCTCCATCTGATGAAAGTTGAAAAGGATTCAGCTACTTCTTTTGTCCGATGCTGGCAAGCGCAAGCCCGGTTCTGACGGGATCCTGCGCAATCCTCTCACCCTGGCGCAAGCCCGCCAGTACCTCGACAAAACCATTGCCGGAAGTCTCGCCTATCCGGACTTGCCTCAACTGCGGCTGATCTTCTGTTCCCAGCACGTATACGGCGGTGACTTCGCTTCTACGCAATACCGCCTGTTCCGGAATGACCAGCTTGTGTGCGATTCCGGTAGCAAAATAGGCTCGGGCAAATTGCCCCGGCAATGATCCGGGTACCGCGCCCAGTTCGAGCCGGAGTTTGGCGGTATGGGTGCGGCTGTCGGCTAGCGGCACCAGTGTGATCTGCCTGGCAGTCAGGGAATGTTGTAACGCAGGCAGCTCGACCCGCGCCGGCAGTTGCAGCTTGATGTTGCGCAAGTTTGACTGCGACAGCGTTGCGGTGACGCGCATTGCACCCGGGTCAAACAAGGTAAGAAGTGGTTTTCCCGGCGTGGCCATATCGCCGACTTCAACCGATGTCGCGGCAACGACGCCGTTGTAAGGTGCGGTGATGGTGGTGAAGGTGCGGGCGGTCGAAGCCTGGCCGACATTCGACTCCAGAGCGGCAACACGCGCCTGAGCTGCCTTGAAATCGGTTTCCGCCTGGTCCAGCGCCGCCTGGCTGATGAATTTTTGCTGGTGTAGCTGTTTGCTGCGTTGGTAGTTGCGTTGCGCGCTGTTCAGGTTGGCCTGCGCTTCGATCACATGGCTGCGGCTGCCGGATAGCGCCTGCTCGGCAGCGCGCGGATCGATGCGTGCCAGGATCTGGCCCGCCTTGACGCTATCGCCCGCCTTGACCTTGAGTTCCATAATCTGCCCCGGCACCTGTGCGGCGATGATGGACTGGCGCACTGCTTCGACGACGCCTTCCGCACTTACTTCATCCGGGATGTCACGATAGGTGACCGTATAAGCCGTTAATGCAGCACCTGACGGCGCTTCCGTACCGCTTGCAGCGTAGGCATGCAGCATGACGAATGCGCTTGCGGCAGCGAGAAAACGCACTGCATGTTTAACGCTTTCCGGATTCCGTATCATGACCTTTCCTCGTCTGAAACCAATATAGTGTTCGAATATCAAAAGAGATCAATCATTATTTATTGAAAATTTGATCTGATCCCGGCATCCGTGGCAATTGCTTGATCACGGATGATTTCCGTGATTGCACACACCTTGTGCATGCGCCTGCTGGCAGTGTCGGGCGTTCATGATCCGGACTCTTTGGGGCTGGATATGCAGTACAGGCCGTATAGCGTGTTGAGCAGTGCATGCACGCGCGGATCGCTTACCTGGTAGTGAATGTTCTTGCCTTCCCGGCGAGTCGAGACAATGCCTTCATTGCGCAGTACGGCCAGTTGTTGCGACAAGGTGGGTTGCCGGATACCAAGCAATTCTTCGAGCTCGCTGACGCATTTTTCATCCTGGGCCAACTGGCAAAGTAGCAATAACCGGTCTTCATTGGCCAGTACACGCAACATGGCCGTGGCTTCGCCAGCTGCTTGCCGCATTTGCTCGATGTCCATATCGGTTGGGGTCATGATGCTTATCCATGATTACTAAACTCTATTTATTTACTTTATCATATTATATAAAAAAATATAATATAAATTAAAGAATTGATGCCGGGATTCTTATTTCATGTAAATGTGTTGAAGGATGATTGTGCCTGCGCACCCGCATTGCCGGCCCGGGAGTCTTGGGCCATGGCGTATCTGAGGAGTTGCCATGGTGCAGGGTTAAATGGGGAGTATGCCAAATAACCAGACGAAGTGCGCAATGAAAATGCGGCAGTTTAAAAATACACCGCAGTGTATTAATTTGGCTCCGATTGCCTGTCAAAGCCCGGTCAAGGCAGTAGAATCCCAGCCGTCGCACGATTCAGCAGCTTGTCGATGCGTTCCGGGTGGTACGATCTGAAGCGCTCAAGCAGCGCCGGTGCGTCGCCTTCATGTACCAGCAGCGTGGATTGGTCGGAGCGTAAAAACCGCTCGGCCACAAGATGTTCGATGAAACCGATCAGCCCATCGTAAAACCCTTCGATGTTCAGCAGCCCGATCGGTTTGTCATGCAAGCCCAATTGCGACCAGGTCAGCACTTCGAACAGTTCCTCCAGTGTACCAATGCCGCCCGGCATGGCGATAAAGGCGTCAGACAGTTGCGCCATCATTGCCTTGCGCTCATGCATGTCCTTGACGATATGCAGGTGAGTCAATCCCTGGTGGCCGACTTCCTTTTCCATCAGTGCCGCGGGAATCACGCCGGTTGCTTCACCGCCCAGGCGCAATACTTCATCCGCAATGATGCCCATCAGGCCGACATTGCCGCCGCCGTAGACGAGCGCGATATCCTGCTCGACCATGGTCCTGGCCAAGGTGCGTGCACCGTCCGCATAGGCCGGAGAGGCGCCGATAGACGATCCGCAATAGACACAGATGGATTTCATGTCCCGATCATACTGGTTTGTACTGGCTTGTTCGATTGCTATGCGCGCCGGTTGCCGGCGACGGACCAATCAATCTTTCAGTTCTTCCTTCGCCATTTCCACGTCCAGTCTCTCCATTGCATCCATCGGCTGGCACGCGGCTGCTTCCTCGTACAGGGAAACCGCCTCATCCATCTTCTTTTGCCCTTCGAGCATGACCAGGCCGTTCGCATATTCGACGCGGGCGATGGCGGAATCGGGGTTCAGCTTCAAGGCATGCTTGAACATCTTGATCCCTTCCTCTCTTTTTGCGCCGTACGTGAGGCCGCCGATCATGGCGCCTACCTTGTCGATGATCTCCGCATGATAGGTGCCGAGCGCAGTATGCGCATCGGCATGCCTGGGCGCCAGCTTGATGGTCATGTCGAGGCTATGCCTGACCTTGGTGCCGATGCCTTGCGCCAATGCCTTGACAATCGAAATGCCTTGCGCGTAACGGCCCAATGCATAGGCGTGCCAATAGAAACCGGCAGCTTCCTTGGGCTGCGCCGCCTGCTGTTCTTCGCAGCGCGCGGCAACTTCTTCAAAAAGGGCGAGTTTTTTCTTTTCCGTCTTTTCCAGATAATTTGCGTAAATGCAGGTTGCCTTGTTGGCGACGGAATAACCAGCGATGCCGTGGGCCAGCCCCAGCTTCGCAGCCTTCTCGAAATCGCCTGCATGGAATGCGATCCATGCCTCGACCAGCACGGCCTCTTTCGGGAATGGCTCGGCGTCACCCGCATGCAGGCGGCTCCAGGTTTTCTTCAGGCTGGCGGGCGTGTACGCATACGCATCGTCGGGATAAGGAAATTTTGTCCATGCCATGATTGTCTTCCTATTTGACTTTTTTCAGATATTCCTGGGCCAGCTTCTTGAACAGCAAATGCGTTTCACCGCGTAAATAGGGTCCGATCAGGGACAGCACCTGATGGCAGCCATGTGCCAGTGCATCGGCAATTGCCTGTTGCTCGGTATATTTGCGTGGGTTGCGCACATACTCATACGAAAGCCAGTAGGTCGCCACTACCACCATGTTGGTCGATAGGGTGCTGATTTCGAGATCGGTCGCGTCGAGCGCGTGGTCGCTGCGCAGGCCTTCGCATAATTGCCGTGCGACCTTGACCTTGTGCGCGAGGATCTGCTTGAAGTGCAGTTCCAGTTTGCGGTTGCGCGATAGCAGGTCGGAGAGGTCGCGGTAGAAGAAACGATAGCGCCACACCAGTTCGAACATCAGATGCAGGTAAAGCCACACGTCTTCGATATTCGGGCGGCGATCGGCGGGGACCGCCAGCATGCGCTCAATCTCTCCTTCGAACTGCGCAAAGATGGAGTTGACGATATCGTCCTTGTTGCGGAAATGATAGTACAGGTTGCCGGGTGAGATATTCATCTCTTCGGCGATCACCGTGGTCGTGATATTCGGTTCGCCGAATTCATTGAACAGGTGCAGCGACAATTCCAGAATCCGTTCGCGGGTGCGGCGCGGGGCTTTGTGTTGCATGGTTTCGTCTCTCGTCCCATTTCATTTTTTTATAGCATAACACTGAAAAACCGGCATCCGCGACCGTCATGCGCATATCCATTGCGCCTGCTCTACACGCCAGTGTCGTGCGTATCGGCGTATCGGCGAATCAGTCGGCAGCCAGTTTCAGATCACGCTCCAGGCTGCCCAGCACGGTATTGAGGCTGGCGACGGCATAGCGGTCTTTTTTGGAGAGGGGAGAATTTTTTACCAGGGCCAGACTCGTATCCTGCAAAACAGAATGTTTCAGGCGCAAGCCGCCTTCGCTCAGTTTGACGGGAACATGCATGATACTGGCGTTATACGGCACAATCGGGTTCAGGCAAATCAGTACATCGACTCCCACGTCAAGCGCAATCAAGGCATGCCTCGCTTTTTCAATGCGCCATCCACGAAACGTCGGCCTGCAGTACCGCTGCATGCTTGCGCAGTTTGTTCCATGCAGGCTTCAGCAAGAGTTCCAAACTAAACAGCGTACCGGCTTTTGCATCATTGTTGCTTTCGATGAAGAGTCGGTGTATTTCATGCGGCGTAACGCCATTGGCAAGACCCGATGCAATAATGCCGCCAGCGCGGATGCCGACGTAGACTGCGGCATCATTCACCTCCAGCTCTTCAATTGATTCCGCGATCGTAGTCAGCGCGCCGATTTCATACATTGCGCCAACGGCCCGCCGCCGGCCAGTGCAAGGCCGATGCGCGGTTTTACATGCGGAACAGTCCGTTTATGCAATCCCTTTGCAGGATACACACGAGACGTCTGTCTGGCATTTATGAATTCGATTATCTCGTGCAGAGAGCAAAAACGAACTTGAGCGATGGCAAGTCCAACACGCTGGATGGTGTTTGATTCGCATTGACTGCCGTCGCTGTACTGCAGATTATCTTGCTGCAGTTGCTGCTGATTTGGCCGCGGTAGCCGTGCGTGTCGCCGATTTTCTGGCAGCAGTTTTTCTTGTCACCGCCGATTTGCTGGTCGCCTTCCTTGCCGCTGGCGATGCCGAATCAATTTTACTGGCGACTTTCTTTGCAGCGCTCTTGCCGGCAGCAGGTTTTTTTGCCGATAGCGTTGTCACTGCCTTGTTCAATTCCTCGACGCGCCGGATCAACGCCTGAATGTCCTTTTGCGTCGGTACGCCAAGCCGGGTCAGCGAACGCGACACGCGATCCTCGAACACCTGCTCAAGCTTGTCCCAGGAGCCGGAGGCCTGCTTGCTGACATTGTCCGCCATTCTGGTCACTGTATCGGTTACACCGGATACCTTGTTTTCCGCCAGCATTTGCGTGCGTTTTTGCAGATCCGTACCATCCTTGACCAGCTTCGCAAATACCTTGCCGCCTTCTTCCTGCGCTTTTGCGAATGCGCCCAGTCCTGCCTGCCAGATTTGATGTGCAGAGCTGCGCACCGCCTCCGCCAGTTGGCTGTCGTCCGATTTGGCCAGTGCTTTCAGTTTTTTTACCATGAGATTCTCCGCTTGTGGATGAATTCAACATATCAAGTCTTCCGGTGCGCCATACCACGAATTGCAGTGTAGGCGGCAAAACTAGAGATGGGCTTCTAAAATCATGGCGCATTGGTCTCTGGATGATGTGACGTGGATCGCAACGGCTCGCAATGACGCTTATCAATCAAGGCTGTGCCTGCAATCGTTAAACTATGTTTTATGTATGGATCGGCACCATCGATGTCCTTGGATTGAAAAACCGGCTAAAGGGGGGGCAGCATGCAGTATTTCGTCACGGGAGCAACGGGTTTCATTGGCAAACGACTGGTCAGAAAGCTGCTGAGCCGCAAAGGTAGTACCGTATATTTTCTGATGCGGGAACAGAGCCGCGACAAGCTGCCTGCGCTGCTGGAGTATTGGCATACGACGGAAGCTCGCGCAATTCCCGTCTACGGCGACGTGCGCTCCGAAAGACTGGGCGTATCGGAAACCGACCTCAAGGCGCTGTCGCATCATATCGACCATTTTTTCCATCTGGCGGCAATTTACGACCTGAAGGCCGATGCCGCGGAAGAGATGACGGTCAATATCGAAGGTACGCGCAATG
Organism: Burkholderiaceae bacterium; assembly: GCA_035255485.1. GTDB lineage: Bacteria > Pseudomonadota > Gammaproteobacteria > Burkholderiales > Burkholderiaceae_D > DATEZO01. Next base: position 23,938 of record DATEZO010000290.1, on the reverse strand, counting down.
CCGTTGCATTTGCCAACGCGATCGGCATCAAATGTCTGCATCACGTCAGCTCGATTGCAACAGCCGGCCTGTATGAGGGCGTGTTCCGCGAGGACATGTTTGATGAAGCGGAAAACCTGGAGCATCCTTACTTCGCTTCCAAGCATGATTCCGAAAAAGTCGTTCGCGAGGAATGCAGGACACCGTTTCGGATTTACCGTCCAGGCATGGTGGTGGGCGACTCGAAGACGGGGGAAATGGACAAGATCGATGGCCCCTATTATTTTTTCAAGCTGATCCAGCGCATACGCCAGATGTTACCGCCATGGATGCCGGTGGTCGGCATTGAAGGCGGACGCATCAATATCGTGCCGGTGGATTATGTGATTGATGCCATGGATCATATTGCGCACTTGCCCACATTGAAAAGCAGGTGCTTTCACCTTACCGATCCCGAGCCGATGCGCGTGGGCGATGTGCTCAACACGTTTGCAAGCGCGGCGCATGCGCCAACCATGAGCCTGCGTATCAATGCGGCCCTGTTCGGCTTTATTCCAAAAGCGGTCAGGAACGGCATGATGGCGCTGATGCCGGTGCGACGCATCAAGAAGGCAATCATGAAAGATCTTGGCTTGCCGGAAGCCATCATGCAGTTCATCAATTATCCAACCCGTTTTGACAATCGCGAAACAGCAGCCGCCCTGAGAGGCAGCGGCATTGTCTGCCCGCGGCTGGAAGATTATGCTTCCCGGATCTGGGACTACTGGGAGCGCCATCTTGACCCGGATCTGTTCGTTGATCGCAGCCTGTACGGCCAGGTTGCCGGTAAAACGGTTCTTGTGACCGGCGGTTCTTCCGGCATCGGCCTGGCTACGGCGCATCGGCTGGCTGAAGCGGGGGCAATCACGATCATTTGCGGACGGGATGAAGCGAAACTGGCAGCGGCGAAGCAGGAAATAGAGGTGTGCGGCCACACAGTCACTACCTATGCGGTGGATGTGTCAAATATGGCCGACTGCGATCGCTTTGTGCAGCTCCTGCTCGCCAGCCATGGCAATATCGATATATTGATCAACAATGCCGGCCGCTCGATTCGCCGCGGTATCGAATCAAGCTATGATCGTTTCCATGATTTCGAACGCACCATGCAGCTGAATTATTTTGGTGCGCTGCGCCTGACGATGGGGTTGCTACCGCACATGGTTGCGCAAAAGCATGGACAGGTCATTAATATCTCATCAATCGGCGTGTTGACCAATGCACCGCGTTTTTCCGCCTATGTCGCGTCGAAAGCCGCCCTTGAAGCGTGGACCAATTGCGCTGCTTCCGAATTTGCCGACAGACATATCAAATTCACCACGATTAACATGCCGCTGGTACGTACGCCGATGATTGCGCCAACCAGCCTCTATCAAAACGTGCCGACCTTGTCACCGCAGGACGCCGCCGATCTGATTGTCCAAGCCATTATTCACAAGCCGGTACGGATAGCGACCAGGCTCGGTATTTTTGGTGCTGTGATGCATGCCATGGCGCCGCGCATTGCGCAAATCATTATGAATACCAGCTTTCGCATGTTCCCGGACTCTGCCGCCGCCAGCAAGGAAGGCCAGGAAGCACCACAAATGAGTGCGGATCAATTGGCACTACAGCAGCTATTGCGCGGCGTACATTTCTAACTTCGGGCAGCATCTGCCCGAATGGATGACTATTCGTCCTGCCCCGTCAAAATGACGGCGTCAACTTCATGAATGACGCCGTTATCCGCGATGATATCGCTCTGCGTGACATTCACATCGTTGACCGTTACTTTCCCGTTGTCCGAACTGATCTGGATAGTTGCACCCTGAATGGTTTTTACCTTTCCTGGCTTGACATCCGCGATCAGGATCTTTCCTGGAATGATGTGATTCGCCAGAATTCCGGCGAGCTTGTCCCTGTTTTTTGTGAGTTTGTTCCATTCTTCTTTCGGTAATTTCGCAAATGCCTGGTCGGATGGCGCAAATACGGTATAAGGTCCGGAAGATTTCAGCGTTTCAAGCAAGCCAGCCGTTTTGAGCGCGGCAATAAAGGATTTGAGCGTGCCCGCTTCGACAGCCATCTCAACGATATCCGCCGCATGCGCTGCAGGAATGGCGAACGGCAAGATAAAACTGATGGCAAGTCCGGCGCAGAACTGTTTCATTACGCACTCCGCACGATTTTGATAAAAATCCATATCTTGTCAACCGCATGCTATTCATCATCGGTGCACCATGCAGTCGTCGGTCAATGCAATTTAAGTAGTCATATCTTTAAAAAAGTTCAACCTTGGAATCCAATAAAAGGTGCTGTGACAAATCAAGGGTAGTCACGATTCAACTGTAAATTTTGTCAACAATACTGCATGGAAAAATATCAACATGGCAATGAACTAAGTTCGCACTGCATTCGTTAATACAGTCAAATGCATGATAATGCATTTAATAAGGGGATTTGAAAGGTTATTGCTTGACACCTCTACTTCAAAACACCTAGCATATGCACAATAATACATGCGACAATAGAAGTAAGTTGCAGTGCCCAATGCCGGAAAATGAACAACAGACTTTAATGCAGGCATAAAAAACCTGCCGGTTTTGCACATTATGCATGTCCGATTGTATGTGTGCGAGGCGCCTTTTATGCAGATTGAAAGAAAAGGAGACATTGACATGACGCAGCACAAACCCAATCCCGCAGACCTGGAGCCGATCGAACGCGCCAGCCAGGATGAATTGCAAGCGCTGCAATTGCAGCGCATGCAATGGTCGCTGCAACATGCCTACGCCAACGTGCCGCATTACCGTGCCGCCTTCGATGCCGCCGGCGTGCATCCGTCCGACCTGAAAACGCTGGCCGACCTGGCCAAGTTTCCCTTCACCACCAAAAAGGATTTGCGCGACAACTATCCGTTCGGCCTGTTTGCCGTGCCGCGCGAACAAGTGGCGCGGGTGCATGCTTCCAGCGGCACTACCGGCAAGCCGACCGTGGTCGGCTACACCAAAGACGATATCGAGACCTGGGCCGGCCTGGTGGCGCGCTCGATCCGGGCCGCCGGCGGGCGCCCCGGCGACATCGTGCACGTGGCGTATGGCTATGGCTTGTTCACCGGCGGACTGGGCGCGCATTACGGCGCGGAAAAGCTGGGGTGCACCGTGATCCCGATGTCGGGCGGCCAGACTGAAAAGCAGGTCCAGCTGATCGTCGATTTCAAGCCCTCGATCATCATGGTCACGCCCTCGTACATGCTCAACATCATCGAGGAATTCACCCGCCAGGGCCTGGATGCCGCCGAGAGTGCCTTGCGTATCGGCATTTTCGGTGCCGAGCCCTGGACCAATGCCATGCGTGCCGAAATCGAATTGCGTGCCGGCATCGATGCCGTGGATATTTACGGCCTGTCGGAAGTGATGGGGCCGGGCGTGGCCGGCGAATGCGTGGAAAGCAAGGATGGCCCGGTGATATGGGAAGACCATTTTTATCCGGAAATCATCGACCCGGAGACGGGAGAAGTCTTGCCGGACGGAGCCGAAGGCGAGCTGGTATTTACGTCGCTGACCAAGCAAGCCTTGCCGATCATCCGCTACCGCACCCGCGACTTGACGCGCCTGTTGCCGCCGACCTCGCGTGCGATGCGGCGCATGGGCAAGATCACGGGCCGTTCCGACGACATGCTGATCATTCGCGGCGTCAACGTGTTCCCGAGCCAGATCGAGGAAATGATCCTGAAGCTGCCGCAGCTGGCGCCGCAATACCAATTGGTCTTGTCGCGCGAAGGCCATATGGACAAGCTGGAAGTTCTGGTGGAGCTACGTCCCGAAGTATCTGATCGCATGTCGAAACTGGAAGTTGACGCGGTTGGACACGAACTGCAACACCATATCAAAACCTTCATTGGCGTCAGCACCAGGGTCAGCGTGATGGCTTCCGACAGCATCGAACGCACCGCCGTGGGCAAGGCCAAGCGCGTGCTGGACAAGCGTCCGAAAATAGTGGATGAAAAATCGGCGGTAGTCGCGTAAAACATCGCAATGCAAAGCCAGGCGCCAGCCAGAACCTGGCAGGGGCAAGACTTTGCTTTCACATGATGCGTGCAACGTATTTACTGGAGTAATGAGCGTGGATCAAGCTTTCATATGCGATGCAATTCGCACCCCGTTCGGCCGCTATGGGGGCGCGCTGGCCGGAGTACGCACTGATGATCTGGCGGCCATTCCGATCCGGGCGATCATGGACCGCAACCCCGGTGTCGACTGGGCCGCAGTCGATGACGTTTCTTTGGGATGCGCCAACCAGGCAGGCGAAGACAATCGCAACGTCGGCCGCATGGCGGCCTTGCTGGCCGGCCTGCCGGTCGAGGTGTCGGCCAATACGATCAATCGCTTGTGCGGTTCCAGCCTGGATGCGATCGGGATTGCCGCCCGCGCCATCAAGTCGCGGGAAGCCGGGCTCGTGATTGCCGGCGGGGTTGAGAGCATGACCCGTGCGCCATTTGTGATGGCAAAGGCCGACAGTGCATTTTCGCGCACTGCGAAAATCGAGGACACCACGATCGGCTGGCGTTTTGTCAATGCGTTGATGAAAGAAAAATACGGTATCGATTCGATGCCGGAAACGGCCGAGAATGTGGCGCGGGAATTCAACATTAGTCGCGCCGATCAGGATGTGTTCGCACTGCGAAGCCAGCAGCGCTGGGCGCGGGCGCATGCAGTCAATTTCTTTGCGCCAGAGATCGTGTCGGTCACGATTCCGCAGAAAAAAGGCGAGCCGAAAGTATTTTCGACCGATGAGCATCCGCGGTCCGATGTCAGCCTGGAAATGCTGACCAGGTTGAAAGGTGTAGTTCGGCCCGACGGCAGCGTCACGGCAGGCAATGCGTCCGGCGTCAATGACGGCGCTTGTGCGCTATTGCTGGCTTCCGAAACGGTGGCGAATAAATACAGCCTGACACCGCGTGCCCGCGTGCTGGGCATGGCAACCGCCGGCCTGGCGCCGCGCATCATGGGTTTCGGACCGTCGCCCGCGACTAGAAAAGTTCTCGCGCAGACTGGCTTGACGCTCGATCAGATGGATGTGATCGAGTTGAACGAGGCGTTTGCGGCCCAGGCGCTGGCGGTAACGCGCGATCTGGGGCTGCCGGACGATGCGGCGCATGTCAATCCGAATGGCGGCGCCATTGCCATCGGACATCCGCTCGGCGCATCAGGAGCGCGGCTGGTGACCACCGCACTGAACCAACTGGAACGCTCGAACGGCCGTTATGCCCTTTGCACCATGTGCATCGGCGTGGGCCAGGGGATTGCGTTAATTATTGAACGGCTCTGATTTCAGATATGTAGCCATCGATGACAAGAAGAATGGCCTTTTGTTTTTTCCCGGAGGAGTAGCAATGAAAAGAATGACGTTTCTCAAGTTTGCCGCAAGCGCAGTCGCCGCATGGGCATTCAGTTTTTCTGCACAGGCAGCCGATCCCATCAAGATCGGCTCGGTACTTTCAGTCAGCGGACCCGCAGCATTTCTTGGCGATCCGGAACTGAAGACGCTGCAAATTTATGTTGAGCGGATCAATGCCCAGGGCGGCGTGCTGGGCCGCAAGCTGGAACTGACGCATTATGATGATGGCGGCGATGCCAGCAAGGCCAACGGTTTTGCCAAGCGCTTGCTGGAATCCGACAAGGTTGATTTGATTATCGGCGGCACCACCACGGGCTCCACCATGGCAATCGCTCCGCTGGTCGATAGGGCTAATATCCCTTTCATTTCGCTGGCGGGCGGCGTGGTCATTGTCGAGCCGGTAAAGAAGTGGGTTTTCAAAACGCCGCATACCGACCGCATGGCGGCCGAAAAGGTATTTGAAGACATGAAGCGCCGCGGTCTGACCAAGGTTGCCCTGCTGTCGGAAACAAGCGGCTTCGGTCAGTCCGGACGCAAGGAAACGCAGGCTGTGGCAGGTAAATACGGGATTACGCTGGTGGCCGATGAAACCTACGGACCGAAAGATACCGATGTCACTGCACAGCTGACCAAGATCAAGTCTATCCCGGGTGTGCAGGCGGTATTCGTATTCGGCCTTGGACAAGGCCCGGCGATCGTATCGAAAAACTATGCACAGCTCGGCATCAAGCTGCCGCAGTATCAATCGCATGGCGTCGCGTCCGAGGAGTATATCAAGCTGGCCGGCAAAGCAGCGGAAGGCGTGCGACTGCCTTCACCTGCACTCCTGGTAGCGAATGCCTTGCAAGCCAACGATACGCAAAAACCGGTGGTGGTTGCCTACGACAAGATTTACAAGGAGCACTTCAAGGAGTCCCCGTCGACATTTGGCGGTTATGCTCTGGATGCGCTGATGATCGCAGTGGATGCGATCAAGCGTGCCGGATCGACTGACCCGCAAAAAGTCCGGACAGCCATTGAGCAGACCAAAGGACTCGTCGCGACTACCGGCACATTCAACATGACGGCGAGCGATCACATGGGGCTCAATTTGAGCGCATTTCGCCTGCTTGAAGTCAAAAATGGAGATTGGGCGTTCGTCCAGTAATCTGATCGAGGTATCAACCTGCTGACCAGCCGGCCTACAAGGCGGCTGTCAGGCGGCGATCCATCCCGTTCACCCTGCGTGCCGTTATCGTGTGCATCTCGCAAACCGGTACGCAGGCGTGGCGCGTCGTTATCGCACCATGCACATGATGAGAATGGCGCCGGCCTGACTACCTGTACGGCCCTCTCGCCAAAAGGGAGTTTCATGTTTTCGCAATTCATGCAGTTCATCTTTTCCGGCATCACGGTCGGATCAACCTACGCATTGGCAGCGCTTGGGTTTGCGATCATTTATAACGCAAGCGGCGTCATCAATTTTGCGCAGGGCGAATTCATCATGCTGGGAGGCATGTCGGCGGTGTTCCTGGCAAGTGCCGGCATTCCATTGCCTTTCGCAATCATCCTGGCAGTCGGCATTACCGGACTGGCCGGTCTCCTGCTCGAGAGATTTGCGATTGAACCGGCTAAAAACGCGGACGTCGTGGCGCTCATCATCATCACGATCGGTGCCTCGCTCACGATTCGCGGACTGGCCCAGGTCTGGTTCGGCAAAGGCACGCATGCGCTACCGTCATTTTCCGGCGATACGCCGATTGAATTTTTCGGTGCCAGCCTGATGCCGCAAAGTCTTTGGGTGGTCGGCGTGATGCTGGCGATCGTCGTCCTGCTTGGCTGGTTTTTCGGCAGGACGCTACTCGGCAAGGCAATGCTTGCCACTTCGCACAACAAGCTGGCCGCGCAACTGGTTGGCATCAATACCAGGCTGATTCTCCTGGTATCGTTCGGCATGTCGGCGGTGCTGGGCGCCATCGGCGGCATCATCATCGCCCCGATTACTTATACCTCTTACGACGCCGGGATCATGCTCGGGCTCAAAGGCTTCGTCGCAGCGGTTCTGGGCGGGCTTGGCGGCGGACTGGGTGCGGTTGCCGGTGGACTGATCCTCGGCATTGTAGAGTCGATGACGGCGGGCTATGTCTCTTCGGCATACAAGGATGCCGTGCCCTTCGTGTTGATTCTGCTGATTCTCTTCTTCAAGCCGAGTGGCTTGTTCGGTAAAAAAGCCTCGGAGCGCGTATGAAAATTTTCTCCTCGCGTTATGCGGGTCTTGGCATCCTGACACTGCTGCTGATCCTGGTGCCAATCACGCTGACCAACACGTTTTATCAGGATGTCGCGATCCGTATCGCAATCAATGCGGTTGTCGTCATTGGACTGAATCTGCTGCTTGGCTATACTGGGCAGATCAGCCTTGGCCATGCAGGCTTCTTCGGCATCGGCGCTTATGCGTCTGGCATTTTGACTTCGCAATTCAATTGGTCTGGACCGCTGGCATTACTTGCCGGTGCGCTTGTCGTCGGGTTGCTGGCGTTTGTACTGGCGCGACCAATCCTGAAGCTGAAGGGCCACTATCTGGCGATGGCGACATTGGGACTGGGTATCATCATTTCGATCGTGATCACCAATGAGGCAAGCCTGACGGGCGGCCCGGATGGCATTTCAGTGCCGGCGTTTTCCATGTTCGGCTGGGTCATTGAAGGCGAAAAGACTTGGTATGCGGTAATTGCCACGCTGCTGGTGCTCACTACCTGGGGGGCGCTCAATCTGATCGATTCTCCGTCCGGCCGCGCGCTGCAGGCAATCCACGGGTCTGAAATCGCAGCGCGGGTAGCCGGCGTCGATACCACGCGCTTCAAGGTAAAGGTATTCGTATTGTCGGCGGTCATGGCAAGTATCGCCGGCAGCTTCAGCGCACATTATGTCGGTTTTGTCACCCCCGGCCTGGCAGGATTTTTCCATTCGATCGAGTTGGTGACCATGGTGGTCATGGGCGGAATGGCATCTGTCTTCGGCTCGATCATCGGTGCGGCGCTGCTGACCCTGCTACCGCAACTGCTCTCTACTTTCGAAGGCTGGGAGACGGTCATATTCGGCGTCATATTGATGCTGACGATGATCTTCCTGCCCAAAGGACTGGTGCCGACGTTACGTCTACGTTTCGGCAAGGAATGAACATGCTTAAGATCAGTAATCTGAGCAAGACTTTTGGTGGCGTCAAGGCGGTGCAGGATGTGAGTTTTTCCATCAAGACCAACTCGATTCATTCGGTAATCGGGCCGAATGGCGCCGGCAAGACCACGCTATTCAACCTGATTACCGGGGTGTATACACCCAGCAGTGGCGAGATCGTGTTTTGCGGGGAAAACGTCGCAGGACGCTCGCCTGATGCCCTGGCGCGGCGCGGCATGAGCCGCACGTTCCAGAACCTGCAGGTATGCATGAACATGAGCGCGATCGAGAATGTGATGGTTGGTGCGCATTTGCGACTGAACCAGAATCTGTTCGCCTCGCTGTTGCGCCTGCCTGCATTGCGCCATGCCGACAAGGCGTGCCGCGAGGAAGCGGCCGAACTCATGCAATTTGTGGGCGTTGGAAAATACGTGAAATCCCATGCGAGCCGGATGTCGTATGGCGCATTGAAACGGCTGGAAATCGCGCGCGCGCTGGCGGCAAAGCCGAAGATACTGCTGCTTGACGAACCGGCGGCGGGCTTGAATCATACCGAAACCGGCGAGATCGGCGAACTGATCCAGAAAGTGGCGCAATCCGGTGTGACCGTGGTGCTGGTGGAGCATGACATGAAACTGGTGATGAATCTGTCGGATCACATTGTCGTGCTCGATTATGGCAAGAAACTGGCCGAAGGCGCAGCTGCCGAAATTCGTGAAAATCGCGACGTTATCGCAGCCTATCTTGGCGCGTCGGCATGAGGGGAAAAATGTTATGCAATCCGTGAGCGTCATGCGCGCCGAAATTGAAGTGTCCAGCACCGATAGGGTAGCGCCGGCAGCAGCCGCACGCCCGGCAATACTTGAGATACAGGGGCTCGGCAGCCACTACGGGCGCATCCAGGCATTGCGCGATATCGACATCCGGATCGAGGAAGGTCAGCTGGTTGCGTTGGTGGGCGCCAACGGTGCCGGCAAGACGACGCTGCTGCGCACGCTGTCGGGTGTGCAGCCGGCGAGCGCCGGCGTCATCCGTTTTCGGGGTCAGGACATTACGCAGATGCGCCCCGACAAGCGCGTGCGCGCCGGTATTTGCCAGGTACCGGAAGGGCGGCAGGTGTTCGGTCCGATGTCGATCGAGGATAACCTGCGGCTGGGTGCGTTTACCCGTCCCAAGGAAAACGTTGCGGAAGACATGGAAAAAATGTACGCGCTGTTTCCTATCCTGAAGGAAAAGCGCTTGCTGCCAGCGGGCACCCTGTCGGGAGGGCAGCAGCAGATGCTGGCGATGGGGCGTGCATTGATGGGGCGACCGGCGCTGTTGCTGCTGGACGAGCCAAGCATGGGCTTGTCGCCGATCCTGGTGGAAGAAATTTTCCGCATCATCAAAAACCTCCGGGCGCAAGGCATCACCATTTTTCTGGTGGAGCAGAATGCGCATGCCGCCTTGTCCATCGCCGATACAGGATATGTCATCGAAACCGGTTCGATATTGATGTCCGGACCCGGGCCGGAATTGTTGCACGATGAACAGGTAAAAAGCGCTTACCTCGGCATGTAACACGGATGTTTTCGCATCGTGCGTGTCATTGCATCAAGATTCCAGAAATCTGTTAGATGGAAAGGCTTATCAAATCAACATCTTCATGCAAGGACACGTGAAGGCACGAAACAGTGCAGAGCTGCAACATTCGTGTTGGTAACTACCGCAGATTGTTTCGTTTCTTTGATGCTTTTCGGCAAGAGGTTTATGATCATTACACATTGCCAATGCTGCATGAGGCTTGTAACGATGTGAGAAGTATCCGAACGATAAGCGGAATCAAAAACCGACAGTGAAGGATTGCCATGAAAGCTCGTCATTTTGTGTATTGCCTCTTGTTGCTGGTGGGACTCAATGCCAATCCGGCATGCGCAGAAAGCGGTGTAACGGATTCTGAAATCCTTGTCGGCTCATCCGTGTCGGCCAGCGGTCCGCTGGGCCCGCTCGGTGCCGGAATACGGGATGGTGCAGCAGCTTATTTCGAGCAGGTGAACAAGCAGGGTGGCGTGGCGGGGCGCAAGATCAAATTCATTGCCCTGGATGATGCCTATGTGGTGGATCGTACTGTCGCCAATGTAAAGAAACTGATCAACGACGAGCATGTATTTGCCCTGCTGGGTCTGACCGGAACGCCCAGCGTCATGGCGGCCATTCCTATCGCTAGCGCCGCCAGTGTCCCCTTGTTCGGACCGTTTACCGGGGCGACGGAGATACGCAAGGACTTCAATCGCTACCTTTTCACGGTCACGGCAAGCTATAGTGAGGAAATGGAAAAAATTGTCGAACATATCACTACGTTCGGCATCGACAAGATTGCGGTTGTCTATCTCAATAACAGCTTCGGAAAATCCGGCCTGGCAGGCGTTGAACAGGCAATGCATAAACGCAACCTGAAAGTGCTGGGCGCCGCGCCGGTGGAAGCCAATAGTTCGGATATCAAGGCGGCTGCCGATGCCATGGCGAAAATCGAGCCGCAGGTGATCATCATGTCCACCGCCGGCAAGGTGAGTGCCGATTTCATCAAGGAATATAAGGCACGGGCGCTCAACGCCCAGTTTTACTGCCTTTCCGTGACCAGTAATGCGCAATTATCCAACGTGCTCGGTTCCAATAGCCGCGGGATTGCCGTGACCCAGACCATGTTGTTCCCATGGAGTGCGACTTCCAAGCTGGTCAAGGATTATCAGGGTGTCATGAAATCAGCAAAGCGAACGGATTATTCCTATGCCAGCATGCAGGGCTTCCTGTCGGCCAAAGTGTTCGTCGAGGGCTTGCGACGCGTCGGCCGGGATTTAAGCCGCGAAAAGCTGATTGCTTCCCTGGAAGGCATGTCCCATGTGGATATCGATGGTTATCAGGTCAGCTTTTCACCCAGCAATCATCATGGCTCAAAATTTGTCGATATAACCGTACTAAGCAAAGACGGAAAGTTCTTGCATTGACAGTGCACTTCGCAAAAATTAACAAGCTGCCAGCGCCAGTGGCATCGGAGACATCATTCTGATGCCAAATCGAATGGAGACAATCAAGGAGGAGTCGTGAACATACGCAGCGTACGTATTGGAATGCGGTTGGGGATAGGTTTCGGTCTCATTCTGGTTATTCTCGCCTCGATTGTCATTGCGGGTAATTCACTGAACGCCCGGCACAAGCAAAGCCTGCTGGCAGGACTCGAAACATCGAAGGCCAAGGAAGCGCTAGGAGCCGACATGCGGCGGGCCGTGTTTGAAGGCGGTATCGCCATGCGCAATATCGGGCTGCAATCGGATACCGGCGGCATGGAAAAAGAAGCCAAGCAGGTGGGTATCTACAAGAAACACTATGACGAGGCACGCGACAAGCTCATCGCGCTCGGGTTGACCGAAGAGCAGAAAAAGATCATGGCAGATCTTGCTCAATTGGAAAGTCAACTCGATGCGCCGCTCAAGGAGGCGCTGGCGCAGGCGTTGACCCTCAGCAGCAACGGTGCGGCGGATATCATTTCCGGCCGTATCGATCCGCTCAACAAGCAAACCGTTGCAGTCATCGACAAACTGGTAGCGTCCCAGCAGGCGCAGGCGCGCAACACGCTGGAAGAATCGCTGGCTTCCGATAGAACGCTTTCTGCGGTGCTGTTTGCGACCTGCGCCATTGCGCTGGCGATGGGCGGCATATTTTCATGGTTTATCACACGCAGTATTACGGTTCCGTTGCAGGCCTCCGTATCGATTGCCAAGCGGGTGGCGGTCGGTGACCTATCCTCCGACACCAAGATTGCGGGCACGGACGAAGTCAGCGAACTGTTGCGTGCCTTGAGCGACATGAACGTCAGTTTGCGCGGGATCGTAGGCGAAGTCAGAACCGGCACCGACGCTATCGCCGCTGCATCCGGTGAGATTGCAAGCGGCAACCTGGACTTGTCCTCGCGCACCGAACAGCAAGCCAGCTCGCTGGAAGAAACCGCGTCCTCGATGGAAGAACTGACTTCTACCGTTGCGCATAATGCGGACAATGCGCGGCAAGCCAACCAGCTGGTACTGGCAGCTTCCGAAACCGCCATCAAGGGCGGCCAGGTAGTGGGGCAGGTGGTGGGCACCATGGGATCGATCAAGGAAAGCTCGCGCAAGATTGTCGACATCATCGGCGTGATCGACGGCATCGCGTTCCAGACCAATATCCTGGCGCTGAATGCCGCGGTGGAAGCCGCGCGTGCCGGCGAGCAGGGCCGCGGCTTTGCCGTGGTGGCCTCGGAGGTACGCAACCTGGCGCAGCGCTCGGCCGCCGCCGCGAAAGAAATCAAGATCCTGATTGCCGATTCGGTCGACAAGGTCGATGCCGGCAGCAAGCTGGTGAATGAGGCGGGCGCCACCATGGAAGAAATCGTCGACAGCGTCAAGCGCGTGACCGATATCATGAGCGAGATTACCGCGGCGGGCCAGGAACAGAGCAGCGGAATCCAGCAAGTCAACCAGGCTGTCGCGCAAATGGACCAGATGACGCAACAGAATGCAGCGCTGGTGGAGCAGGCGGCAGCGGCGGCACAGAGCATGCAGGATCAGGCCGCGGCGCTGGCGCGTACTGTCAGCACTTTCAAGCTGGATGAAAATGCCATCGGCGCAGTCGATATGGTCAAGAGAGCGATTGCTTATCTCCAGACCAACGGCAAGGAAAGAGCCTTTGCCGAATTCAGCAAGCCAAGCGCGGAATTCAAGCATCGTGATCTTTACATCAATGTCATCGACATGCGTGGCAATACGATGGCGCATGGCGAGAAAAAGGAGCTGATCGGCAAGAACCTGTTTGCGCTGAAGGATGCGGATGGCAAGCAATTCATCCAGGAATTTATCAATGTCGCCAGCAGCAAGGGTAGCGGCTGGGTCGATTATCGATGGCCCAATCCCGTGACTGGAGTAATTGAATCGAAGTCGACCTATGTTGAAAAGATCGGTGATAACGTCATCGGTTGCGGTATTTACAGGGTTTGATACCATCGGTATAAGGCCCCGAGCAGGAAAGAAGAGGAGACGCCTGGTTTTAGGGCTGCCCAGCCAGGCTCCTCAAGACGGGAAGATGCCTCCTGTCATATCCCTTGAGGTCAAAGGCGATCGATAAAACGCCGGATTGCCTCAATCACGGCGGCAGGCTGATCGCGATGCGGCGAATGATGACAGTTCGCCAGCTTGATCAGCGTGACATCCTCGATGCTGCGCGCGATACACTCCAGCTGCGCCATGGTGCCGTATTCATCATCTTTTCCCTGGATCGCAAGGACCGGGCAGTCGATGCGGGGCAGGAACGATTCGATATTCCAGTGCCGGAATTCAGGGTCGAGCCAGATATCATTCCAGCCCCAGAACGCATTATCGACGTCATCATGATAACGGCCGAGCTTGATCGGCAGATCGGTGGTGCGGTAAGCGGTTTTGGCTGCATCAATACTGGAAACCGTCAAATCCTCGACGAATACATGTGGTGCAAGCAGCACGAGGGCGCGCACCGGCCATTGCGCGGCGCCCGCATGGATCAGCGCGATCGATGCCCCATCGCTATGGCCGACCAGGACCGGGTTGTGGATGTCCAGATGATGCAGCACTTCGGGTAATGCATTGAGCGCCTCGTCATGCATGTAGTCGACCTGGCGCGCCTGCTGCAGCCGATCCGACTTGCCGTAACCGTAGCGGGAGTACACCAGGGCGCGACAGCCCGTTGCCGCTGCCGCGCGCGCGGGAAAATCCTTCCACATCGCGAGCGAACCCAATCCCTCGTGCAGGAATACCAGGACCGGTGCATCCGGTTGCAGGGCCGCATGCGGCGGATCGAACCATTGGAATTCGAGTTGGTGGCCGGCGGCAGTCAATGTGGACATGGCGGTGAGAACCTATGCAAAAATCAGAATTGTCGATGATTCCGTTGTTTCGCCGCTCCTGCCTCCGGAATGGCGTGCCAAGGAGTGAGGGTGAACGGATGAACGCATCGAATGATCAAGGTCTTGCGTGACATTTCAGGACGGTGCGTGTCTGGAGCCTGCACCACCTGCGGCAGGCGATGCGATCGATGCACCAAACACGCATAATCTTGTCTATTTTGACGATCTATGTGGGGAGTATAGGTAAATATAACGTATATTGCGCAATCAAAATGCGGGGATTCAAAAATACAACCGGAAGTATAATCTAGATGCCAAGACAGCGCTGCAGCAGTTCCGGCTGCTGGTGGAGCGTGCTGCTGGTGCCGTCGAATACAACCTGGCCTTTCACGAGAATGATATTGCGATCGGTGATCGCGGAAACGGCGGCGAAGTTCTTGTCCACAATGATGGTTGCAATGCCGGTGCCGCGAATGGCCTTGACGATGCGCCAGATTTCCTTCGCAATCACCGGCGCTAGTCCTTCGGTGGCTTCATCAAGAATCAGCAGGTCGGGATTGGTCATCAATGCACGACCGATGGTGAGCATCTGCTGCTCGCCGCCGGACAATTTCTGGCCACCGTGGTCGAGCCGTTCCGACAGGCGCGGGAAAGTCGCCAGCACGCGCTCATAAGTCCATTCGCGCCGGCCGTTTGCGCCGGATCGTGCCGCCATGATGAGGTTTTCGCGCACCGACAGGTTGTGAAAAATGCCGCGTCCCTCCGGCACGTAAGCAATGCCCTGCTGCGCGATCAGATGCGGTTCGGCACGGGTCATGTCGCGGCCGTTGATGCTGACTGCGCCGCGGCGTGGCCGTACATGTCCGACCAGGCTGTTGATCAGCGTGGTTTTTCCCATGCCGTTGCGTCCCATCAATCCGATCGTCTCGCCTCGGCGTACGGAAAAATCGATGCCGTGAAGGATATGGCTGGCGCCATAGTAGGTGTGCAGGCCGCGTGCTTCGATGATGGGCGAATCAGGCATGTTCATTCTCTTCATTGCCAAGGTAAGCGCGTTGTACTTCCGCGCTGTTGCGAATCTGCTCTGGCGTGCCCGACTCCAGCACGCAGCCGTTGACCATCACGGTCAGCACGTCGGCCAGGGCAAACACCGCATCCATGTCGTGTTCCACCAGTAATACCGCGTGATCCTTGATGAGTCCTTGCAGCAGGCTCACCATGTTGGTCGCTTCTTCCGCGCCCATGCCAGCCAGCGGCTCGTCCAGCAGCAGCACTTGCGGCCTGGTCGCCAGCGACATCGCGATTTCGAGTTGGCGCTGTTCGCCATGGCTCATGAAGCCGGCGCTGATATGCGCGCGATGTTGCAGTCCTACGGCAGTCAGGGCCTGTTCCGCGGCTTGCGTGATCGGACCATACGAAGACGCGGAACGGAACAGATTGAAGGCATGCGGCTCGCGCGATTGGGCGGCGAGGCGGCAATTTTCCAGAACGCTGAAAGTCGGGAAGATATTGGTCTTCTGGTAGCTGCGACCAATGCCGGCGCGCGAGCGCTGATCCGGCGGCAAGTGCGAGATGTCCCGGCCGTGGAGATGAATGCTGCCGCTGGTTGGTGGCAGATCGCCGGACAGCAGATGGATCAGGGTGCTCTTGCCGGCGCCATTCGGCCCGATCACCGCATGCAAGCTGCCTTTGGCGATTTGGAGCGATACGTTGTTGACCGCGGTCAGGCCGCCGAATCTCTTGGTCAGGCCGCTGACGTTGAGTGCCAGTTCAGTCATCTTCGGCCTCGCTCGGTAATGGTTTGCCGGCCCGGTTCAACAGACCCGACAGGCCGTTGGGCAACAGGAGCACGATCAACACGATGAAAGTTCCCATGGCGAGTTGCCAATGCTTGGCAATTGCTCCGAAGAGTGCTTCGCTGGAAAAAAATTCCTGTATCAGGACGTACGAAAATGCACCGACGATTGCGCCATACAGATTCCCCATACCGCCCAGCAGCAGCATCATCAGCACGTTGCCGGAATTGTGCCAGGAAAGAATTTCAGGGTTGACGTAACCGAACTGGCAGGCCGCCAGGTAGCCGGCCAGTCCGGCCAGCATGCCGGCCAATACGAACGCGCCAAGTTTGTACCAGAACACCTGGAAGCCCAGCGAGCGCATCCGGTGTTCATTGGCTTTGATGCCGACCAGCGCGTGCCCGAATGGGGAGCGCAGAATCGTCCGGAGCACGAAGTAGACTGCAAGCATCAAGCCGAATATGAAGTAATAGAATTGCGCCGGATTATCCAGGTTCAACAGGCGGGTGCCGGCAATACTCAGTTCCGGCTTGACATAGATATAGATGCCGTCGGAACCGCCACCCAGCTTGGTATCGTGGAACAGGTAGTACAGCATCTGTGCGAAAGCGAGTGTGACCATGATGAAATACACACCCGAGGTACGCAGTACCAGGACTCCGATGACCAGGGCCACTGCCCCGGCTGCCAGCATTGCCAGCGGCAGCGTCAGCAGCAGGCTGGCTGCTTCGTACTGGGGCGATACCAAGGCGATCACATAGCCTGCCAAGCCAAAGTAGGCGGAATGCCCCAGGCTGATCAGCCCGGTATACCCGACCAGCAGATCCAGGCTGATGGCAAAGATCGCCATGATCATGATCTTGCTGAAGAGTTGCAGGTAAAAGGGCGAGCCGATCAGCGGTACCAGGGCGAGGCCGATGGCGCCTGCCGCCAGTAGCACAGTAGCTGTATTGGTGGGCAAGTGCAGGGCTTTCCGATGCGCTATCGGTGCTGATTTCGCGGACACGGCAGCCTTTGCGGTGTCATTTTTTTTCGTTGATGTATGCATGGCCTTTCAAGCCCCCCTGAAAAGGCCCTGTGGGCGCCAGAGCAAAATGATCGCCATCAACAAGTAGACCGCGAAACCGGAAAAATCGGGCAGGAAGACCTTGCCTAGCGTGTCGGTAATACCGATCATCAACGCCGCCACCAGCGCGCCCTTGATCGAACCGATGCCGCCAATGACCACCACCACGAAACAGATGATCAGGATCTGGCTGCCCATGCCGGGATAGACCGAAGACGCCGGCGCCGCAATCATGCCGGCGAATGCCGCCAGCGCCAGGCCGACCGCGAATACCAGACTGTAGATGAGATTGATATTGATACCGAGCGATTGCACCATCCGGCGGTTGCTGCTGCCGGCGCGAATCATCATGCCCAAGCGCGTTTTCTGGATCAGCCAGTACATCGCGCCGGCGATCAGCAGGCACATTCCAGAGATGAACAGGCGGTACACTGGATAGCTGAGATTGTCGGTGAGCGGAATCGAGTAATTCAAGAGCGCGGGAATGGCGACACCCTGGACATCATCACCGAACAGAATGCTGCGCAGTTCTTCGAAGATGAGGATCAGGCCGAACGTCAACAGTACTTGCTGCAAGTGGTCGCGACGATACAGGCGTCGGAACAGTACCGACTCGAGCACGACGCCAAGCAGGATGACGACGACAAGTCCTAGCGGGATCGCAAGCCACAGGCTGCCGGTTTTTGCGGCAAACCAGTAGGCGAGGTAAGCGCCGATCATGTAAAAACTGCCATGGGCCATGTTGATGACGCCCATGATGCCGAAGACAAGGGTCAGGCCGCTGGCTAGCAGGAATAGAAGCAGTCCGTACTGGATGCTATTGAGAAGTTGGATCAGGAATTCCATTGCGTCGCGCAGTCGGATGGGCGCCGACGACAGCGAACTGCTGCCGGCGCGGACATTGAAAATCGTCAGGGTGAAGCGATTACCGTATTTACAGCATCTTGCAGCCGCGCGCCGGGTCTTCGACCGCTTTCATGGCGATACCGGTAACCTTGTTTTCCTTGCCGACCACCTTGCGCAGGTAGATATCCTGGATCGGATTGTGCGCCTTGGACAAGGTCCATGACCCGCGCGGGCTATCGATTTTTACTTTTTCCATGGCGGCGATCAGCGCTTTCTTGTCGCCGATATTACCCTTGACCGCATCCATGCCGCCGGCCAGCAGCAGTGCGGCGTCATAGCCTTGCACCGCGTAGACGTCGGGCTGGCTCTTGAACGCCTTGGCGTAAGCGAGCCGGAACGCGTTGTTGCGCGGGGTGTCGATGCCGTCGCCATAATGCAGCGTGGTTTCCAGTCCTGCAGCGGCTTCGCCTTGTGCTTCGAGCACGCCGTCGGTCAGGAATCCGCTGCCAAACAGCGGGATCTTGCCTTTCAGGCCGGCAGCCGCATAGTCCTTGACGAATTTCAGCGCGCCTGCGCCGGCGAAGAATGCATATACCGCATCCGGCTTGAGTGAGGCGATCTGCGTTAGCAGCGCCTGGAATTCGACGGTGGGAAATGGTACCCACAATTCTTTTGCCACTTTACCGCCGGCCTTGGTGAAGCCTTCCGAGAAAGCCGCAACGGATTCTTCGCCGAACGAATATTTCCACGCGATGGTGACGACATTCTTGTGACCGCGATCGACCATGACCTTGCCGAGCGGGTAAGAGGTTTGCCAGCTGCTGAACGACGTGCGGAAAATGTTCGGTGCGCATAAAGCGCCGGTGGCAGCGTTCACGCCTGCGTTCGGTATGATCAGCAAGGTGTTGGTATCGCGTGCCACTTTTACCATGCCCATTGCCACGCCGCTGTGCACCGTGCCGACCAGGACATCGACCTTGTCGCGCTGCACCAGCTTGTTGGCATTTTCAGGGCCTTTTGCCGGGTCCGATTCATCATCCACCGTGAAATACTCGATTTCACGGCCGCCCAGCTTGCCGCCGTGTTCCGCGACCGCCAGCTTGAACCCGTTGGTAATGGCATTGCCCAGCGGCGCATAGGTACCGGTATACGGCAACATCAGGCCAACGCGAATCTTGGCGGTTTGTGCCTGGGCGAATCGGGCCGGGAGCAATGCGCCTGCAGATAGCAGGCTGGCTGCAGCCATGAATTGCCGACGACCATTCTTGGATGGGGGATCATTACGCATGCTTGTCTCCTGATTATTGTCATGAACTACGTGTGATACGAACCGCCAATATACAAGTATTTTATCCCTATGGTTTGGCGGTACTGCGAAGCTTGAACCTTTGTATTTTTCCAGTAGCGGTTTTCGGCAATTCTTCGATGAATTCGATCCAGCGTGGATACTTGTACGGGGCCAGGCATTTCTTGACATGTTGCTGCAAATCGCTGACCAGCTGCGGCGTGGGCGACAGGCCGGAGCGCAAGACCACATAAGCTTTCGGCTTGATCAGCTTATCCTCGTCGGCCTGACCGATCACGGCCACTTCCAATACCGACGGATGCGAGCTCAGCGCGGTTTCCACCTCGAACGGCGAGACGTAAATGCCGCCGACCTTCAGCATGTCGTCGGAGCGGCCGCAATAAGTAAAGTAACCGTCTTCACCTTCGATGTACTTGTCGCCGCTGCGGGTCCAATGCCCAAGAAAGGTGTCGCGGCTCTTGGGTCGATTGTTCCAGTAATGTGATGCGCTGGTCGGCCCGCTGATTTGCAATTCGCCTATCTCGCCTTTGGGGACTTCGACGCCGTCTTCGCCGACAATCCGCAGCCGGTAGCCGGGTATGCGCTGCCCTGTCGTCCCGTAGCGCACCTGACCGGGCCGATTGGAAAGGAAAATGTGCAGCATTTCCGTCGATCCGATGCCATCCAGTATCTCCACGCCGGTGGCTTCAGTCCAGCGACGGCCAATGTCGGCTGGCAACGCTTCACCTGCAGAGGTGCAACAACGAAGCGCCAGTTCGCTGCGCTGTGGGAAATCGTCGCCAGCCAGCAGCGACCCATACAGGGTCGGGACGCCATAAAAAATGGTTGGCTTGTACTGGCGCAGGACCCGCACGACGCTTTGTGGCGTGGGGCGCTCAGCCATCAGCACCGCGGTTGCGCCAACGGCGAGCGGAAAGGTCATCCCGTTGCCCAGACCATAGGCGAAAAACAGTTTGGCTGCCGAAAATACGATATCGTTTTCCCGTATTCCCAAAATCGGCTTTGCGTAAAGTTCGGCCGTATAAATGAGACTGCTATGTAGATGGACCGTACCTTTGGGCGCACCGGTCGAGCCCGACGAATAAAGCCAGAAGCATGCATCGTCGCAACTGGTTGGTGCGGCGCTGAACGAAGGAGATGCTTTTGCCATCAGTTCGTTCATTTGCAGATAACCGTTAGCGTGCTTGCCGGAGACGATGACGTGCTTCAGATGCGGCTGCCCGTCAAGAATCGGCGTGAATTTGTCGAGTAGCGCATCGGAGACTACCAGCGCTTGGGCGCGGCTGTCTCGCAGCATGTAGTCATAGTCGCTGCTGGTGAGCAGCGTATTGATGGCAACCGGAACGACTCCGGCTTTGATCGCGCCTAGAAAAGCGGTGGGAAAATCGACTGAATCATGCAGGCAAAGCAAAATTCTTTGTTCTGCCGAGACGCCCAGGTCAGTAATGGCGCCGGCAAAGCGATTCATGCGTTCTGCCAGCTCGGCATAGGTATAGCTGCCTTGATCGTCCTGGATAGCGGTTTTTGAACCACGTCCGGCAGTCAGGTTGCGTTCAATCAGATCAACCGCTGCATTGTATGGCTTCGGAAATTCAATAACAGGAGGAATGTCCATGTTTGTATGCGGATTGGTTTCAACTACCATGTGTTCCTCCTGATGAGCTAACTTAACTTCTGTGACTAACCACTCAATGCACTATGCTTCCTATACTAGGGGAGTGTCTGAAAATATGTCAAGCACAAAAATGCAAAATAATGCATGCCTTTAAAAGAAATAAATTGTCTTCTTATTCTATTTCAAAGATGAATTATTGAAGGCGAATAAGCTTCGCATAGCATTTTTCTCTATGAAATGCCAAGAAAAGAAGCTATATAAATTATAGGGCTTTGATAAAATAGAAATTTGAATTTGGTGTGTAAAGTGCGCCAATATTTAAAAATCGGCAAAATAATGCATGCACACTACAGAGTGTTATCTCATAAAATGAGTAAAACATGCATTTAAGTGCAGATCTGCATCAATATGGATATGCAACAATAATTTAGTCTTCTCGCAATTATTGTTGCATATCAACATATTTTTTGTGGAATATGTATGTATTATCCTCAATAAAGTGGATTTGAATGCTTCTTTATACAAGCCTGGATAGGAATTAAATGGACGATCTAAGCATATTGGGCCTACCTGCGGCATTGGAAACGGCCAAACATGAAACGGACTATCTGGCCAGGCTGGGCGAGCGCATCAGAAATATCCGCGCCCAGCGCGGCATGACCCGCAAAATCCTGGCTCGGGATTCCAAGGTGTCAGAGCGTTATCTGGCACAGTTGGAAATGGGACAGGGCAATATCTCCATCAATTTGCTGCGGCAAGTCGCGCACGCCTTGGCGACACCGTTGGCGGATCTGCTGCAGGATGAAGAGTTGTCGGTGGAAATGAAGCTTCTGCATGAATTCCTGGTACGGCTCGATCCACAGCAATTACAGAGAGTCTGGGAATTGCTGTTTGTCGAGTTTGGCAATCTGCATGCGCAGGGCCGGCGCGAGCGGATTGCGCTCATCGGTTTGCGCGGAGGGGGAAAATCCACCCTCGGCACGCTATTGGCCAAGCGCATGGGTATCCCGTTCATCAAATTGAGCCAGGAAATCGAGCGCGAAGCTGGCACCTCGCTGAGTGAAATGTTTTCCCTGTATGGTCAGTCAGGTTACCGGCGCTATGAACGGCGCGCGCTGGAAGCTGTCGTGACCAAGAACAAACGCGCCGTGATTGAAATTCCCGGCGGCCTGGTGGCGGAACCCGGCACCTTTGAATTGCTGCTCTCTTCTTGCATTGTGGTCTGGCTCAGAACCTCACCGGAAGAGCACATGATGCGTGTCATTGCGCAGGGCGATCATCGGCCGATGGATGACAATAATGAGGCAATGGAAGATTTACGCCGCATTCTGCAAGGTCGCGCGCCGCTTTACGCCAAGGCCGACATCATATTGCATACCTCTGGCAAAACTGTTCAGCAAAGCCTGGAAGAACTTAATGCCTCGCTGGAATCACATTCTTCTTCCAACGCCATGCCCCGAGAATAGCAATAGCATCGAGATCCATCCGCCCGCGATGAATGCAGTGAATATGCATTCATCATAGCCGTGCCTGCATGCAAGCGTTTCCTCACTCTGGCGTGCAGGCGATTCCAGTCTTGCGCCGTCGATACTGCCAGAGATATGCCGATGGCCCCGCATACTGCATGTCGTGAAAACGATGCTCATTACCTCTTGGACAATCATGAAAAAGCATGGCCAGGGGCGCGGTTTCCTTTCTTTTTGAATATTCAACAATGCTCTTGGCATAACAGTATGGAAGCACTGTTGGACTTTTGTATCGATTCATTTACCAAACCGGATATCGCTTGCACTAGTGTGATGCTGTAGGGCAATATTGATTGAAATCAAGAGAGTATTCCTTGAATTTTAAATATACCTTCCATGCAAGAGCGGCCATATTTGCAAGCGTGACGCTATGGCAGCACCTTTTGCATGCGCGTTTCTATCCGGGAAAATGGCATGAGCATCGCAAACATGAAAGTCGGTACGCGCCTTGTCACAAGTTTCGGCATTGTGTCTCTTTTATTAATTCTCATTATCGGTATTGGTGTTACCAAGTTAGCCAATCTTAATGCAGGCACCAACCTGATCATCAACGATCGATGGCCGAAAATCGATTTGGCCAGAGATATCCTGGCGCAGGCGGACAACATAGCAATTGCGCTGCGTGACATGATGCTGACCGATAGCAAGGAAGACCGACAAAGCCAGTTCAACAGCATCATGGAATCAAGAAGAGTAGCCGAGGAAAATATCGATCGGTTGCAGTCGACGATTGTCACGCCCAAAGGCAAGGAATTGCTGCGAAAAGTGATTGACCGGCGGGCGAAATATATGGCCGGGCAAGACAAGCTAATGGGATTGGTCGGCGAAGGCAAACAGATGGAAATGCGCGCCTTTCTGGCCAATGAACTGCGGCCGGCCTTGGCTGCATACAAGGAAGCGCTCAGTAATCTGGTGCGTTTTCAAGTGGAGCTCATTGATGCTTCCGGAAAATCCGCCAGCGAAACCTACAAGGATGCCCGCACACTGATGATCGCTCTTGGCGCGATTGCACTCATGTTGGCCACTATTGTCGGATTCCTGATCACGCGCAGCCTGTTAAAACAACTGGGCGGCGAGCCAGATTATGCTGTAGCGATTGCAGGGCGCATTGCGGCGGGCGACCTGACGGTAGCAGTAAATATCAGGGAAAACGATCACGTCAGCATGCTATATGCGATGCGGGCCATGCGCGATAATCTGGCGCATATCGTGGCGCAGGTCCGGCAAGGCACGGACACGATTGCCACGGCATCGGGCCAGATTGCCGCCGGCAACCTGGACTTGTCCTCGCGCACCGAACAGCAAGCCAGCTCGCTGGAAGAAACCGCGTCCTCGATGGAAGAACT
>DATEZO010000289.1:0-13394 GCA_035255485.1 Burkholderiaceae bacterium | reverse complement strand
TTACCTGAAAATCGACCAGTCCTTTGTCAAGGATGCCGCAGTCAATAGCGTCAGCCGTACAATTGCCGAAACCATCATCGTGATGGCCCACAAGCTGGGATTGAAAGTCATTGCAGAAGGCGTCGAAACGGCGGAACAGCGAGATTGGCTGAAGCATGCGGGCAGCGACTATGCACAGGGATTCCTGTTTTCCGAGCCGGTTGCGCCTGAACAGTTCGAAACACTGCTTGACGGCTGCGGCTGCTCGGTTGCCGTATGAGCCTGCAGGAAATGTGCGACAAGCCGGTTGCACTCCGATGCTGATCCACTGCTATCCGCCTGCTTCCCGGTAGCCTGGATGGCACGCAGCGCGATCCGCAGTGCCTTGATCCGCGACGCAACCCATCATTGAACAGTCATTCAGGATGCTGGGCGATGCTTTAACGTGAAAATCGCGCAGCGGCGCATTCCAACGTCCTCGCCCGCTTGCGGGGCGAAGGCAGGATTTCGCGAAACATGTTCCGCGCTGCCGCAGCCGGAAGGGCCTGCAAGCCTTTCCGTGGGGTGGGGCGCGGAGCGGGGCAGGGGAGAGGGTGATGGCCATGGCGCAATTGCATGAAAATGCGGCACGGGAAATCAAGGCATTGCGATTCTTGAAAGCAGTTTTTGAAATGGTATTCTCAATCGTTTATCATTTTAATAAATTTCGATAAAGAAAGGCAGCCATGCGACCCTCCGTTGTGCTCGACATCAAGCGAAGTGCGATGCGCGAAGCGGCAGGCCGCTTCCGCGCGGCGCACCCGCGCATCTTCGGCTCGGTGCTGCACGGCATCGACCAGCATGACAGCGCCCTCCATCTGCCGGTCGATGTGCTGTCCAGCGCAACCTTCACCTACTCGATGATTCACATGCACACGCGATTTTGGCACTTTGGGCAATTGGTCCGGCAATTCGGTACATTCTTGCTGCTGATGTCGGCCCTATCTATTTTCTTGGCCGGGTGTGCCTCTCCCAGTAAGATTGATCCGACCTCAGAGGGTTTGCACGAGACACTAAAAATACTTGCGACAAGACACCATGTTTGCGGCGTGGCGATTGCTGTCATCAAGAATCGAAAGCTTGATTCCATGGATTCCGCCACTGGCTGTATGCCAACCTTGGCGCTGAATTCAGGCAGCGTTTTTCAGGCAGCCTCTCTTGGCAAGCCGGTCTTTGCCTATGCGGTGCTGAAGTTGGTGGCGCAAGGAAAATTGGAACTTGACACGCCGTTAGTGAAATATCTACCGCAAGGCTATCGGCACCAATTCTATCCTTTGAAAGCTGAGCCTTCCGATCTGGTGACTGATCCCCGAATCCAGACGGTTACCGTCCGGATGGTTCTCAACCACACATCAGGATTGCCCAATTGGGCATTCGGACCACTTAGTTTCGATTCGGCCCCTGGAACAAAATGGGATTACTCGGGGGAAGGCTTCGTGCTATTGCAGCGCGCCGTGGAGGCAATCACCGGCGAGCCGCTGGATCGATTCATGACCGCACAGGTATTCAAGCCGCTGGCCATGGACCATAGTGACTACGTATGGAATGAACGAATCGCGCAAAACCTCCTGCCTGGGACTAAAGCAAATGGGGCGCCAAGGACGACAATGGATTTGAAAAAGCCGATTGCGGCTTTTTCCCTTCACACCACTGCGGCGGATTATGGGAAGTTTCTCGTCACGGTACTTAACGATGACCATGTGCTCAAACAGCTAACCGCATCACCCGTAACGGTTGATCCAAGCCTGGATCTCAGCTGGGGGTTGGGCTGGGGAATCGAGCGCACCCAAGACGATCTCTATATTTGGCACTGGGGCAACAATACCGGCTATCGCGCTTTTGTCATTGCGTCTGTGCGAACGGGGGACGGCTTTGTGATGCTGACCAACAGTGAAAATGGATTGGAACTGGCGGAACCCATCACACAGAAAATCTTGCCAGGCGAACACAAGCTTTTCCAGTTTTCGATGCTGGGTGATGACATCATCAATTTGGTTTGCAAAACATTGCGTTTATGTCTTTAACCAGACATGGACCTCTTTGACCTGCCGCATCTGGTACGATTTTTTCGTTTCCCGAGACGACCCCATTACAGAAACCGGTCCAGAATCTTGCGGCTATGCTTGTCCAGCGCCGGCAAGTCGCGAATCAGGAACTGGATGCCGTGGTTATCCGCCACCAGCAGTGCGTCCGGACCGATGCGACGGATATCCTCTTCGCCGCGCAGGACGAATTCCGTCTCGCCGCGATCTGTTTCCACCTGCCAGGTGCAAGGCGTGGCGAAGCTGGTGACGTGCATGATGCGCCGGATTTGCGGCATGAATTCGCGCCCTTCCAGGTGCTCTTCCACCAGTTGCCGGATTGGCCCGGGCAAATCCGACAGATGCTCGATCCACGCTGCCTCCTGTCCGTCCGGGCAGACCATCGCAATGCCGTCCTCCGGCGCCTGGATCGGAAATGCGCGCACCGGCGCTACATTCTCGTAAATCTGCCCCGCCGCATTGGTCAGGACCAGGCGGCCGAACGGATTACGGGTGAGCTGAAATTCGGTTGTTGCCATGGTTGTCGGATCATTCTTCTGGAAAACGGTTTTCATGCAGTGGATGGCGCCGGGAGCGTTCCTGGCGCATGTTTTATACACCGCGGTGTATTTTTAAAAACGCCCGGTTTGATTGCGCATATTGCATTATTTTTACTGATACTCCCTGAATTACGCCACTGCTTCAATTGCTTCAATCGCACTTTGCTCGCCATCGACATTCCGTGCCTGGGCTTCGTACAGGCGGAAATAAGCACCTTCGCGCGCCATCAGGTCGTCGTGCCGGCCCTGTTCGATCACCTGGCCGTGATCCATTACCACTAGCCGGTCAGCGCGGTGCAGGGTGGACAGGCGATGAGCGATGGCGATCGTGGTGCGACCCTGGACCAGGTTGTCCAGCGCCTTCTGGATTTCCTTTTCGGTTTCGGAATCGACCGACGAGGTGGCCTCATCGAGAATCAGGATGCGCGGATTGATCAGCAGTGCGCGGGCAATCGAAATGCGTTGGCGCTCGCCGCCGGATAGCCCCTGGCCGCGCTCGCCGACCATCGAATCGTAACCTTGCGGCAGCCGCAGGATGAATTCATGCGCGTGCGCGGCGCGCGCGGCAGCGATGATTTCTGCGCGGGTGGCGTCCGGCTTGCCGTAGGCCAGGTTTTCCGCCACGGTACCAAAGAACAGGAAAGGTTCCTGCAGTACCAGGCCGATGTTGCGCCGGTAGTCGGCTACCGGAAACGAACGTATATCGACGCCGTCAACCCGGATCGCGCCTTCGGATACGTCGTAGAAGCGGCAGATCAGGTTTACCAGCGTACTCTTGCCGGAGCCGCTATGGCCGACCAGGCCGATCATTTCGCCCGGCTCGATGGTCAGGTTGATGCCGCGATTGACCGCGCGGTTGCCGTAGCGGAAGCCGACGTCGCGGATCTCGATGCGGCCTTCGATCTGCTTCAGATGCACCGGGGCGGCAGGCTCCGGCACGCTGGAGACGTGATCGAGGATGTCAAAGATGCGCTTGGCGGCGGACGCGGATTTCTGCGTTACCGACACGATCCGGCTCATGGAATCGAGCCGCCCGTAGAAGCGGCTGATGTAGGCAATGAACGCGCTCAGCATGCCGACCGTGATTTCGCCGCGCGACACCTGCCAGATGCCGAATCCCCATACCACCAGCAGCCCGACCTCGGTCAGCAGCGACACGGTTGGCGAAAACAGCGACCAGATCCGGTTAATCCGGTCATTGACGGCAAGGTTATGCCGATTGGCTTCACGAAAGCGCGCAGCTTCGCGCTTTTCCTGCGCAAATGCCTTGACCACGCGAATGCCGGGGATGGTATCGGCCAGCACATTGGTTACCTCGCCCCATACACGATCGATTTTTTCGAAGCCGGTGCGCAGCCGGTCGCGCACCACGTGGATCATCCAGGCGATGAAGGGCAGGGGGACCAGCGTGATCAGCGCCAGCCAGGGATTGATCGAAAACAGGATCACCGCCGTCATCAGCAGCATCAGCACATCGGTGGCGAAATCGAGCAGGTGCAGCGACAGGAACACGCAGATGCGGTCGCTTTCGCTGCCGATGCGCGACATCAGGTCGCCGGTGCGTTTGCCGCCGAAATATTCCAGCGATAGCCGCAGCAGGTGTTCGTAAGTCGTGGTGCGCAGATCGGCGCCGATGCGCTCCGACACCAGCGCCAGGATATAGGTCTTGCCCCAGGACAGGCCCCAGCCCAGCAGCGCCGAGCCGAGCAGCCCGGACAGATACAGCATGACCAGCATGGCGTCGATACGCTGTCCGTTCTGATACGGAATCAGGACATTATCCATCAACGGCATGGTCAGGTATGGCGGCACCAGGCTGGCCGCCGTGCCCAGCAGCGTCAGGAGGAAGCCGGCCAGCAATTGCCCCTTGTATGGCCGGGCGAAGCGCCACAGGCGCAACAGCGTCCAGGTCGAAGGCGGGGTATGGATGACCTTGGTGCAGATCGGGCATTCTTCCTGGTCCGGCTCCAGCAGCGCCTTGCAGTTCGGACAGACATTCCGCTCGGGAGGCGTTACCGGCCGGCCTGTAACGTGGCTGTCGCGCTGCAGCGCGAACTGATCCATCAGCCGGATCGCCAACAGGTTCTGGCCGAGCGTAAAACGCCATGCCGCCAGTCTGCCGTTGTCATCCACGAGTTCCAGATGGCCGACGCCGGCATGATCGTGATGCTGCAGCCGCAATCCCTTGCGGTAAGGCCAGTCGCGCCAAACCGTTTCACCAGGGGCGCGCGCCAGCAGACGCCGGTCAGTGACAACCAGTAATCCCTTGGTGAAACGAAGTTTGGCATCGAGGTCAACCTCCACCGAGGTTACAACGTTTTCCCCTGATGCAAGATGCAGTTCGACAGCGTTGCGCCAGACGACAGGAATCTCGCTGCTCGGCAGGTCGAAAGCGGGGTTTTCAGTGGTCATTGTCAAACATACTCCGGCACAAGACGGCGCCCGTTGGCGCAATGGTTCTGGGAAAAGGAGAAAATACGGACTGGGGCATCGCAATCTGCAATTTATACAGGGATGGCGTTAAACGGCATATCCTGGAAGCAATAATTTGCGATAATCTGATGCCAGTAACCAATCTGACGAAATCTGCGCAAGAGGACGAACTGCGATC
Organism: Burkholderiaceae bacterium; assembly: GCA_035255485.1. Taxonomy (GTDB): domain Bacteria; phylum Pseudomonadota; class Gammaproteobacteria; order Burkholderiales; family Burkholderiaceae_D; genus DATEZO01. Next base: position 8,184 of record DATEZO010000289.1, on the reverse strand, counting down.
CGGCAAGTATACCGCAAGAGATGCAATAAACCCTTGCTCCAGTCATCATTCCGCCTTAAGCCGAAACCGTTTGCGGCAGCAAGCACTTCAGGAAAATGGCGCCTTGTGCCATGCCTGACCAAAAGAAACCTGAAACATGACAAAGAAGAAAGATATTGCTTTTCTCCGCGTGACCTGCCTGCGTGGCCCGAATATCTGGACTTATCGCCCCGTTATCGAGGCGTGGGTCGATATCGGCATGCTGGAGGATTACCCTTCGAACACGATTCCTGGATTTTACGAACGACTCTCCGCCTGTCTGCCCGGCCTGATCGAACATCGCTGCGGCATCGGCGAGCGCGGCGGTTTCCTGCAGCGGGTGCGCGAAGGCACCTGGGCCGGCCATGTGCTTGAACATGTGGTGCTGGAATTGCAAAATCTGGCCGGCATGCGCACCGGCTTCGGCAAGGCGCGCCAGACGGCCGAGCGCGGCGTCTACAAGGTCGTTTTTCGCACTCGCGAGGAACAGGTCGGCCGCGCTGCGCTGAACGCCGCCCGCGAACTGGTCATGGCTGCAATCGAGGATCGGCCTTATGACATCGCGGCGACCGTCGCCATGCTGCGCGACCTGGTCGATTCCCTGTGCCTTGGTCCCAGCACGTCGCATATTATCGAAGCAGCCACCACTCGCAATATCCCATCGATTCGCCTGAGCAGCGGCAATCTGGTCCAGCTTGGCCATGGCGCCCTCCAGCGCCGCATCTGGACTGCTGAAACCGACCGTACCAGCGCCATCGCCGAAGGCATTGCCAGTGACAAGGACCTGACCAAATCGCTGCTGCAATCCTGCGGCGTGCCGGTGCCGGAAGGGCGCATGGTCAACAGCCCGGACGATGCCTGGGAAGCCGCGCAGGAGATCGGATTGCCGGTGGTGGTCAAGCCCTGCGACGGCAATCATGGGCGTGGTGTCTCGTTGGACCTGAAAACGCGCGAGGAAGTCGCTGCGGCTTATCATCTGGCCATTCCCGAGGGCAGCGGCGTGATAGTCGAAAACTTCATTCCGGGCAATGAACACCGCCTGCTGGTAGTCGGCAAGCGCGTGGTGGCGGCGGCCTGCGGCGAAACCGCGTGGGTCACGGGCGACGGCAAGTCCAATGTCATTCAACTGGTTGCGGCTCAACTCAATACCGACCCGCGGCGCGGCAGTAGCGAGGAATTTCCGCTCAATGTGCTGGCTCCCGACGTCAGCGGCGAAATTATCCTGGAGCTGGAACGCCAGGGCCTGACTGCGCATTCGGTCCCTGCCGCAGACCGGAAGGTGCTGATCCAGCGCAACGGCAATGTCGCCTTCGATGTCACCGACAGGGTGCATCCGGACGTGGCGGCAACGGCTGCGCTGGCCGCCCGCATCGTGGGGCTGGATATTGCCGGCATTGATCTCGTGGCCGAGGATATTTCCCGTCCGCTCGGTGAGCAGCGCGGCGCCGTGATCGAAGTCAATGCCAGCCCCGGCCTGCTGGCGCACCTGAAGCCTGCCAGCGGCCAGCCGCGCCCGGTGGGCGACGCCATCGTGGCACATCTTTTTGCATCGGACGACGATAGCGGCCGGATACCGATCGTCGGGATTGCCGGCACACGCGGCACCACGCTGATTGCGCGCCTGGTCGCCTGGATCATTCACATCAGCGGCAAGCATGTCGGGCTAGCCTGCAGGGAAGGGCTGTATCTGGATAGCCGGCAGGTCGCCAAGGGCGATTGCGTCAACTGGGAAGCAGGGCAGCGGTTGCTGATTAACCGCACGGTGCAAGCTGCGGTGTTCGAGAACGACAGCCGCATGATACTTGCCGAGGGCCTGGCCTACGATAAATGCACGGTTGGCGTGATTACGGATGTTTCGGGCCATGAAGACCTGAGTGAATTCCATATCCACGAACCGGATCAGATGTATTCCGTGTTGCGCACCCAGGTCGACGTGGTCCTGCCGACCGGGACGGCGGTGTTGAACGCGGCCGACCCGCATGCGGCGGACATGGCGAAACTGTGTGACGGCAATGTGATTTTTTACGGACTGGACCCAACGTTCGGCATCATCGCCGAACACCGTGCAGCAGGACAGCGGGTAGCCTTCCTGCATCACAGCAGCATCGTGCTTGCCGATGGAACGGAAGAAACGGCGCTGCTGCCGCTGTCTTCGCTCAAGCCCGCCAAGGCCGCACAACCGGAAACCGTGCTGGCCGCGGTAGCTGCCGCCTGGGCGCTTGGCATTGCGCCGGATCTGATCGGCGCCGGCCTCAGGACATTTGAATCCAACCCCGGCAAGACGCATTATTGACTCCGGCGCAGCGCCATTTCATGAAGCCGGATTTATAAAACAGGACAGCAAGACAGGACAATCAGTTTATGGAAGTTTCACGAATCCGCGCGCTGCGCGGCCCCAACCTCTGGAGTCATCGGACCGCGATCGAGGCGATTGTGAGCTGTAGCAGCGCCGAATGCGCGATCGCCAATTTTCCCGATTTCGAAGTCCGGCTGCGTACGCGCTTTCCGGAAATCAGCGCACTGCAACCGACCGGGCACGACGACTCGGTTCCGATGGCACGCGTGCTGGAACTGGCAGCGCTCGGCTTGCAGGCGCAGGCAGGTTGCCCGGTGACGTTCAGTCGCACCACGCAGACGCTTGAACCCGGCATTTTCCAGGTAGTCGTCGAATACACGGAGGAAGCGGTCGGACGCCTGGCGCTGGAACTGGCGCAGGCACTGTGCCGCTCGGCCATCGAAGATACGCCGTTCGACCTGGCCGGCGCGCTCGCGCAGTTGCGCGAGCTGGACGAAGATGTGCGTTTCGGACCCAGTACCGGCGCGATTGTCCGGGCCGCCGTGACGCGCAATATTCCGTACCGCCGGCTGACCAGTGGCAGCCTGGTCCAGTTCGGCTGGGGCAGCCGCCAGCGCCGCATCCAGGCTGCTGAAATGGACCGTACCAGCGCCATTGCGGAAGCGATCGCGCAGGACAAGCAATTGACGAAAAAGCTGCTGATTGCCGCCGGCGTGCCGGTACCGCTTGGACGCGCGGTGGACAATGCCGAGGATGCCTGGGCCGCCGCCTGCGAGATCGGCCTGCCGGTAGTAGTCAAGCCCCGGGACGGCAACCAGGGCAAGGGCGTCACGGTTAACGTCACGACACGCGAACAATTGCTGGCCGCCTACGCCACCGCCATTGAATTCCGTGACGATGTCCTGATTGAGCGCTATTTGCCGGGCAATGATTTCCGCCTGCTGGTGATCGGCGACAAACTGGTCGCCGCGGCGCGCCGCGATCCGCCGCAAGTGGTTGGCGATGGCGTGCATTCGGTGCACCAACTGGTTGAACAAGTCAACCTGGACCCGCGCCGCGGCACCGGCCACGCCACTTCGCTGACCAGGATCCGCTTTGATGATATCGCGCTGGCCAGCTTGGCCCGGCAGGGATACGACGCCAGCGCAATTCCGCCCAAGGGACAGCGCGTCATTCTGCGCAACAATGCCAATCTTTCCACCGGCGGCTCGGCCACTGACGTTACCGACGATGTGCATCCCGATGTCGCGGCGCGCGCAGTGGCGGCCGCGCAGATGGTCGGCCTCGATATCTGTGGCGTGGATGTGGTTTGCGACAGCGTGCTGAAACCGATCGAAGAGCAGGGCGGCGGCATCGTCGAAGTCAATGCCGCGCCGGGACTGCGCATGCATCTTTCGCCTTCCTACGGCAAGGCTCGCGCGGTGGGGGATGCCATCATTGCCGACATGTTCGCCGAAGCTGACGATGGCCGCATTCCGGTGGTCGCCGTTACCGGCACCAATGGCAAAACCACCACCGTGCGTCTGATTGCGCATCTGCTTGCACAGAGCGGGTTGCGGGTTGGCATGACCAATACCGACGGCGTCTACGTCGAAGGCCGGCGTATCGATACCGGCGATTGCAGCGGCCCGCGCAGCGCCCGCAATGTGCTTATGCATCCCGATGTCGACGCCGCCGTATTCGAAACCGCACGCGGCGGCGTGTTGCGTGAAGGGCTGGCCTTCGATCGCTGCAAGGTCGCCGTTGTCACCAATATCGGCACCGGCGATCATCTCGGGCTCAATTACATCACGACGGTCGAGGATCTGGCGGTGTTGAAGCGCGTGATTGTCCAGAATGTCGCCGATGACGGTGTCGCCGTCCTGAATGCAGCCGACCCAATCGTTGCCGGCATGGCTGCGAGTTGCCGCAGCGCAGTCACTTTCTTTGCCGCCGACCCTCAGCATCCGGTGATGGCCACGCACCGCGCGCAAGGCCGCCGGGTCGTGTATGTCGACGCCGATGCAGTGGTCGCCGCCGATGGTCAATCCCAATTCAGGATTCCGCTTGCCGATATTCCTGTTACGCACAACGGCGCCATCGGCTTCCAGGTCGAAAACGTCATGGCTGCAATGGGAGCGGCATGGGGGCTGGACATCGACTGGGATATCATCCGCTCCGGACTCCGATCGTTTGTCAATGACAGCGACAACGCGCCGGGACGCTTCAATATCTTCAATTACCGGGGGGCCACGCTGATTGCCGACTACGGCCACAATCCCGATGCCATCCTGGCGCTGGTGCGCGCACTGGAACACATGCCGGCAAGACGCCGCTCGGTCGTCATCAGTGGCGCAGGAGACCGGCGCGATGAGGATATCCGCAACCAGACGCAAATCCTCGGTGACGCCTTCGATGAGGTGCTGCTGTATCAGGATCAATGCCAGCGCGGTCGTGCGGATGGCGAAGTGATGGCGCTTCTGCGCGCAGGGCTGGCCAATGCCGGACGCACCACATCGATTGATGAAATCCGCGGTGAATTCCTGGCCATCGATACGGCCATGGACAGATTGTCCCCCGGCGACCTTTGCCTGATTCTGGTCGATCAGGTCGAGGAAGCGCTGGCGCATATCATGCAACGGATTGGCGCTCGCTGAATCAATTCACAACTATCTGCCGCTCTTCGATACTCGTAGGTGTATTTTTAAAGAGCGGCATTTTTATTTGGCATAACCGCGATTTTTCACCATACTCCCAATGGCCGGCTATCTTCCGGCCGTTGAGGCAAGTATTAATGCGATTTTTTTGCCGTGTGCTGAGAATGTGTCTCCATCGTGCCCTGCGACTGGGCGGCTCCTTGAGGCAACGCGGCTTCGATAGTCTCGCCCATGCTGTTCGCGATGCCGATCAGCACATCCTTCACCATCCTTACTGCCATGTTGCTTACTTTTCCGGCCTCGTCGATGGCGCCTTCAATGGCCTTCTTGCCGACCTGGGCAATATTGCCGCCAGTTTCGGCCATTGCCTCGATCACGCCATCCACGCCGTGCTTGGCTACAACGCCGACATCGACACCAACTGTGGCGGCATGTTTGATGACCGAGCGCATGATTTCGGACGATGCCCTGACGACATCGCCATTGACGTCGTGCACACCCATGATGATTCCCTTGGCCACACTCTTTGTACTCATGGTCAACCCGGTACCAACCTGCTCGGTGGCTTCGATTGCACTCATGACAACACGGTGAACGACATTCACCAATTCATCCGCAGTAGCACCGCCTGTGTTCAGCGTGTCCGACACGGTTTTTCTGACCAGCGTCACGATATTCGCTTCGATCGTGGTAAGCGCTGAAAGGCTGTCAACAACACCTTTCTTCACGGTGGCGGCGGCGTGCTCGACCGCAACTGATTGACCATTACCGGAGGTGCTTACCGCACCCCGTCCTGTACTTTTTCCCTCATCATGGGATTGAGCCGTGCTCGACTTTGTCTGCTTGGTAGCCATCTTCGCTCTTTCATGTCTTGTTGAATTGATAGTCGTCAGGGCATATCTGATTCACTGACGCAGTGCATTTACGTGCCTTGGGTCTGTTTGCCACCAAGGCTGTGCATACTTTGATCTTTTGCCAACTTCAAGCGTTGATTCAAATCAGAGCGCCGCAAGAGATTGAGGGCATCAATGGTGGATGTTTATCCGGGGTTGGGTGTATTTCCATGACGAGTATTCATGGGGGCAACGTTGCCTGGAAAGCAGTTTCGCTTCGTTACGATACTTTCGCGCCCAGGTATGCCATCAGATCGTTCAACGTGCGCAATCTGGTGTAATCGGATTCCGGGATGTCAACCTTGAGTTGGCCATGCAGGCCGATGAGAAAGTTGAGCCAGTCCATCGAATCGAGATCAATCTGGGTACGCAGTGGCTGATCAGCGACCAGATCGCTTTCATCCACCTCCGGCGCGATGGACTTGAGTGTGGAAATAACCGTGGCCAGAAGTTGTTGTTGATTCATCGCCGTTGGTCCAGTCAGAGTTGATCGGGATGCTGCAGTTGCTCTCGTATCTCGGCAAGGAACAGCGCGCCATAATGGCCGTCGGATACCCGGTGGTCGGCGGCAAGACTCGCCGTCATGGCCGGCATGACGCATAGTGTGCCGTCTGTCGCCCACGGTATTTCGCGAATCCTGCCAAAACCGACCAATGCAACCTGCGGCAGGTAAATGACGCCATATACCGTTTCCACACCTTGTTCACCGAGATTGGTCACCGTAATCGTCGGGTCCGACATCTCGGAGCTGCGTAATGATCCGGCACGCGTCCGCTTGACCAGGTCGGTGAGATCGCACATGAGCTGATCCAGTGTTTTCTCTCCGACTTCATGAATCGCAGGCGCAATAAGCCCGCCCTGGCGCAGTGAAATCGCCACACCGATGTGGATGGATCGGGAAGGCTGGTACATGCCGTTCACATAAAAACCGTTCATGTCAGGGTACTTTTTCAGCGCCATGGCCACCGCCTTGAGTTGCAGCGTCGCCATCAATAGCCGCTCGGTAATGCTGCGGCTTTCATTGGTTGCCGCCAGCCATTCCTGCGCCTTGCGCATCGGCACCGTTTCGCTCAGATAATAATGCGGGATCTCTCTCTTGGAACGGCTCATGGCTGCCGCAATCGCCTTGCGCATTTCGGCTTTCTTGTCCACAGACGATGCAGGCTGCGGTCGCTGTCGCAATTCGGTGGCGTGCTGCACATCCTGCAAAGTCACAGCGCCATCGGGGCCGGTACCGGTCACGGTATCGATGTCGATTCCATTGTCTTCAGCATGCTTGCGTGCCGCCGGCGAAATCCTGCGCCGCACTGTTGTCGCAGGAGTTACCGCTGGAGGAGGGGCGGCAGGAGGGATAGGGGCGGGCGGGGCGGAAACATCGGCGGCCTTGCTTGCGCGCACTGTTCGCCTTGCGGTTTCCGGCGTCTCGCCGGATTCCAGCAGTGTGGCGAGTACCGTCTCGACCGGTATGGTTTCGCCGGGCTGTACCAGGAGCTCAAACACGGTTCCTTCCTGCCAGCTTTCCACGTCCACCGCTGCTTTTGAAGTATCCACCACGGCGACTACCTGGCCGCGCTTGACGGTGTCTCCGGGCTGTATGTTCCACTGGAGCAGCTTGCCTTCATCCATGTCGGCGCCAAGGGAAGGCAACTTGAATTCGATCATGTCCTACCCTCTGCCCATCAATTGTTTCGCGGCTGCGACAATGGCATGCGCTTGCGGCAACGCTGCTTCTTCCATGTGCCGGGCATAGGGAACCGGAACTTCCGCGCTGCATACGCGTGCCAGCGGCGCATCGAGATCGTAAAAGGCGTTTTCCACGATGCATGCCATGATTTCTGCCGCCAGGCTGCCGGTTTTCCAGCCCTCATCAATGACGACTGCACGGTGCGTCTTGCGGACCGAGGCGAGCATGGTTTTCGTATCGAGCGGCCGCAAGACTCGCAGATCGACCACTTCCGCATGGATGCCATCCGCCGCAAGCTGTTCCGCTGCCGCCATGGTTTTCGGCAGGCTGCCGCCATAGGTGAAAAGACTCACATCGGCACCTTCCAGGCGCACCGCGGCCGACTTGATGTCGCAATGCTGGGGAACGATATCGGCCTCCGTGTTGTACAACTGCGCATGCTCGAAAATGATGACGGGATCGGGATCGGCCAGCGCCGGACCCAGCATTCCCCGCGCATCGGCGACGGTTGCCGGCGCAAGCACCTTGATGCCGGGGATATGCGCGTACCATCCTTCCAGGCTGTGCGAATGCTGTGCGGCCACCTGGCGGCCGGCGCCGGTGGCCATCCTGATGACGATCGGCACATTGAACTGGCCGCCCGACATATGGTGCAAG
>DATEZO010000288.1:0-18684 GCA_035255485.1 Burkholderiaceae bacterium | reverse complement strand
AGCAGCGCACCCAGTACAAGATCGCGGTCGAAGCCCTGGCCGATCCGCTGCGCACGCGCCTGGTGCTGGTGGCGCGTGCTCAGCAGGCGGCGTTGCGTGAAGCTGCCCGGACCCATGAAGAGCTCGCGGCTATCGGCCTGTCGCAGCAGTACCTAGTCATCAACGGCGTGCTGCCGCAAAGCGAAGCGGCGCGAGACCCGTTGGCGGCGGCGATCTGCAAGCGCGAGCAAGCCGCCCTGGCGGCGCTTCCCGCGGTGCTGAAGGCATTGCCATGTGATTACCTGGCCCTCAAGCCGTTCAATCTGGTGGGCCTGGATGCCTTGCGCCAGCTGTTGTCCGACACCGCTGCGCCGGCAGCCGTCAGCCCCGATCCGCCGATCGTGCTGAATGCGCCGAATCTTTCGGCACTGGTCGATCAGATTGCCGCCGATGGCCATGGCCTCGTGATGGTAATGGGCAAGGGCGGCGTCGGCAAAACCACCCTGGCGGCGGCGGTCGCCGTGGAACTGGCGCACCGCGGCTTGCCGGTCCATCTCACCACCTCCGACCCGGCGGCCCATCTGATTGAAACCCTGAACGGGTCGCTGGACAACCTCACGCTCAGCCGGATCGATCCGCATGCCGAAACCGAGCGTTACCGGCAACATGTACTGGATACCAGAGGCGCCCAACTCGACGCCGCAGGCCGGGCGCTGCTGGAAGAGGATTTGCGTTCGCCTTGTACCGAAGAGATTGCGGTATTCCAGGCATTTTCACGTGTCATTCGCGAGGCGGGCAAGAAATTCGTGGTGATGGATACCGCGCCCACCGGCCATACCTTGCTGCTGCTCGACGCCACCGGTGCCTATCATCGGGAAGTCACGCGCCAGATGGTGGACACCGGCTTGCATTACGTGACGCCGATGATGCAGTTGCAAGACCCGAAACAGACCAAGGTGCTGCTGGTGGCCCTGGCGGAAACCACGCCGGTGCTGGAGGCGGCCAACCTGCAGGCCGACCTGCGTCGCGCCGGCATTGAGCCATGGGCCTGGATCATCAACAACAGCGTGGCGGCGGCCCAGCCGCATTCCCCGCTGCTGTACCAACGGGCATGCAATGAGCTGCGTGAGATCGACGCGGTTGCCTCGTATGCCGGGCGCTATGCAGTGGTCCCGCTGCTGCAACAGGAACCGGTCGGCGTGGAGCGATTGCTGGCACTGTCGAAACACAACGCGCAACGCAGCGCATAAAGCGGAGGTCTGCATCTTGTCTGTTCAATGCGAAGCAACTCTTGGAAAACCAGCGGCCGCCGCGCCGATGAGCGTATTCGAGCGCTACCTGACCGTCTGGGTGTTGCTCTGCATCGTTGCCGGCATTGCCTTCGGCCAGCTTCTTCCAGACCTGTTTCAGGCGATCGGACGCATGGAAATCGCGCAGGTCAATTTACCGGTCGGATTGCTGATCTGGATCATGATCATCCCGATGCTGCTGAAGGTGGATTTTGGCGCGCTGCATGAAGTGCGCCAGCATGCACGCGGCATCGGCGTCACGCTGTTCGTGAACTGGCTGGTCAAGCCATTTTCGATGGCCTTTCTCGGCTGGCTGTTCATCCGTCATCTGTTCGCGCCGATGCTGCCCGCCGAGCAGCTCGACAGCTATATCGCCGGCCTGATCCTGCTGGCCGCCGCGCCCTGTACCGCCATGGTGTTCGTCTGGAGCCGGCTGACCAACGGCGACCCGCTGTTCACCTTGTCGCAGGTGGCGTTGAACGACAGCATCATGGTGGTGGCATTCGCCCCGCTGGTGGCATTTCTGCTTGGCATCTCGGCCATCACGGTGCCGTGGGCAACACTGGTCACGTCGGTGGTGCTCTACATCGTGATCCCGGTGATCCTGGCGCAGCTCTGGCGCAAAGCATTGCTGGCGAAAGGGCAGGCAGCTTTCGATGCGATGCTGGCGAAGATTGGCCCCTGGGCGATTACCGCCCTGCTGGCCACGCTGGTGCTGTTGTTCGCCTTCCAGGGCGCGGCCATCCTGAAGCAGCCGCTGGTGATCGCCCTGCTGGCGGTGCCGATCCTGATTCAAGTGCTGTTCAATTCAGCCCTGGCTTATTGGCTTAACCGGGCGGTCGGCGAGAAGCACAACATCGCCTGCCCGTCGGCCCTGATCGGGGCGTCCAATTTTTTCGAGCTGGCAGTGGCTGCGGCAATCAGCCTGTTCGGATTCCATTCCGGGGCGGCGCTTGCCACGGTGGTGGGTGTGCTGATCGAGGTGCCGGTCATGCTGCTGGTAGTCCGGGTGGTCAACGCCTCAAGAGGCTGGTACGAAAAAACGCCGGCATGAGCCTCGCCACAGAACCCTGGAAAGTCGTTCGCATTCTTGCGGTGACGCAAATCATCTCGTGGGGCACGCTGTATTACGCCATCACGATTCTGGCGCCTGAACTGCAGCGCGAGCTCGGCTGGCGACCGGAAATCGTGTTTGGCGCGTTTTCCTGGAGCCTGCTGGTGGCCGGCCTCGCTTCCACGCCGGCCGGCATCCTGCTCGACCATTTCGGCGGCCGCATCATCATGACGAGCGGTTCCCTGCTCTCCGCGGCCGGGCTGATTACACTGGCCTTTACTCATTCCATCGTCTTCTATTTCATTGCATGGACCATGATCGGCGCGGCAATGGCGCTGGTGCTGTACGAAGCGGCATTCGCTGCCATCAACCGTGAATTCATGCATGCTGCGCGGCGCGCGATTTCAATCCTGACCCTGTTCGGCGGACTGGCGAGCACGGTCTTCTGGCCGCTGACACTGCAGCTCGATACGGCCATCGGCTGGCGCAACACCTGTCTGGCGTATGGCCTGCTGCATCTGCTGCTGTGCGCACCGCTGCATGCAATGCTGGCGGCAGGGCCGCGCCGGCACCGCGGTGCACACCGGGCATTGCAGAAGACAGACTACACTTTGCATGCGGCGATCCGGCATCCGGCATTCTGGAAGCTGGCCTGTGCATTCGCCGCCAACAGCTTCATTTTTTCGGCATTGTCCGTGCACCTGATTCCGACCCTGCACCGGCTTGGACATCCGGTCGCTACTGCGGTTCTGTTTGCGGCATTCATCGGACCGATGCAGGTAGCCGGGCGCATCGGTGAAATGGCGCTGGCGCACCGCATTACGCCAGGCGCCACTGGGAAAGTGACTTTTGCCGCGCTGCCGGCCGCATTGCTGGCGCTCATTTTCCTGGGGCAGCATCAAGCTGCAATTGCCGCCTTTTGCCTGCTCTACGGCTTGAGCAACGGCATCCTGACCATCGTGCGTGGCACGCTTCCGCAGGAACTGTTCGGCCGTGAAAATTACGGTGCCATCTCGGGCGCGCTGGCCGGGCCCTCGCTGGCCGCCAAGGCAGCGGGGCCGCTCGCAATTGCGATGCTGATTACTGTCAATCCTGCCCCAATCGTGCTGCTGGGGGTATTGCTGGCACTATCCCTGTTGTCATTGGGCAGCTATCTTGCTGCGATAAAATCGGTGCGGCCGAACATCGTCACGCCCATCATCACTGCCGATCTGTAGCCTGGGAACAGGTTCGTGCCCGGATGTTGCATGAGATAACGCAAGCGGTAAATCATGTTTTTTTGAGATATCTCAATATCCAGTGCGCCCAACCATATGTTGCTAGTGCTAGTAACAGTCACCGCCTATATTACTAAATACCCGCCCAGAATAACTTGCGGACGCCTTCTGCAGCAAATCCGGTCAAAACCGCATCCATCTGATGTCCATTCTGAGCAGGCGCTTGGTTCTCCCGCAGCAGCAGGAGAAATCTGGAAAATAACATTTTTAAGGAAATTTCATATGAAAAAACTATCATTCGCTATTGCCGCGATGCTATTGGCCGGCTGCTCCAGCATGGGGCCGGGCAATTCCGGCAGTGAGAGCTACACGCCTGGCATGAGCAACAGCGGCAATGACACCAACCCTACACCCTATGTCTTCCGGCCCTTTGATCTCTCAAATCCTTATCATGGCGGTTGAAAAATAACGTTCGATGGAGGAGACAAAATTCATCTGAAAAGCGTCTACACTGGATAAATGGAGGAAACAACTATCCTGAATGTATCGGATGCCTGTTGAACATACATGCCGAAACCAGCTCGATATTTCCTGATCGCAATCGGCGTAGCGCTTGGCCTGGTCCTGATTGCCGCCGGCATTATCGCCACTACTTTCAATCCCAATGATTACAAACCGCTGATCATCCGACTGGTACAGGAAAAGAAGCAACGTACACTAACCATTCCCGGCGAGATCAAACTGCGTTTCTTTCCAAAGATCGGCGCCGATCTCGGCAAGGTCAGCATTTCCGAACATGGCAGCAACGCGGAATTTGCGGCCGTCGATAGCGCGAAAGTGTCGCTGGCGTTGATCCCGTTATTATCCAGGCAACTGGTGGTGGATCGCGTCCGGATCGAAGGATTGCGTGCCAGCATCAGATACGACAAGGATGGCCGCAGCAATGTCGACGACCTGCTTTCCAAACAGGAATCGGGCGGGCAGCAAATCCGGTTCGATATCGACAGCGTCCATCTTGGCAATGCGCATCTGATGGTCGACGACCGGCAGGCCGGGCGCAAGATCGATATCGCCCGTCTCGATCTCGATACCGGCAGGATTGCCAATGGCGTGCCGAGCACGCTGCGGCTGTCGGCCGATGTCAAGATCAACCAGCCGGATGTCAATGCACGGGTGACAATGAAAAGCGGCTTTACGCTGGATCTTGACCGCAAGCATTATGTGTTCAAGGATCTCGACGCGGAACTGGCCGGCGGCCTGGCCGGTTTTGCGAATCTCGTGCTGACGCTGGCGGGTGACGCCGATCTGGCGCCGGAAGCGAAGCGCTTTGTGCTGGGCGGCATCCGGCTCAGTGCGCGAGGCAAACGCGCAAGCCAGGCGATCGAGGCGCAATTCGCGATACCGATGCTGGCGATTACCGATGCCAGGGTGGCCGGCAGCAAGCTCGCTGGCGATGCGAAATTGACCGAAGGCGCGCGCAGCGTAAGCGCCAGGTTCAGCGCACCGTCTTTCGAGGGTTCGCCGCAAGCCTTCACGTTGCCGGCAATCGCCCTCGATGCCGCGATTCTTGAAGGCAAGCTCGATGCAAAGGCAACGTTGTCCGGCGCGCTGAACGGCAATATCGACAAGCTGCTGTTTACCTCGCCGCGACTGGCCCTGGCGCTATCGGGCAAGCATGGCAATACCGCACTCAACGGCTCGCTTGTCACGCCGCTGTCGATCAACCTGAAAACGCAACTGATCGAATTATCGGCACTGGCAGCGGATGTCACACTACCCAATCCGGGCGGCGGTACGCTGGCACTCAAGGCCGGCGGCAATGCCAGCGTCAACCTCGGCAAGCAGAATGCGTCGGCGACGCTGAAAGGCCGCCTTGGCCAGAGCGGGTTCGATGCCAGGCTTGGCCTCAGCGATTTTTCGCCGCTGGCATATACCTTCGATGTCGGGATCGATCAACTCGATCTTGACCGTTACAAGAGCAAGGGTGCCGCGCAGCCGGAAGGCAAGGCAGCCGAACAGCCGATGGATTTCTCCGCATTGAAAAACCTGCGCGCTAACGGCAGCGTGCGCGTCGGCGCGCTAAAGGTCGCCAACATCAAGAGCGCCAACGTGCGCTTCAATGTGCGCGCCGGCGGCGGCAAGCTCGATCTGAATCCGCTCGCCGCCAATCTGTACGGCGGCAGCGTTGCCGGCATGCTTTCGCTTACCGCCGACCAGCCGCCGCATTTCGCCGTGCGGCAAAGCCTGACCGGCATCCAGGTCGGCCCGCTGCTGCAAGATGCGCTCGGCAAGACGCAGCTTGAAGGCCGGGGCAATGTGCAGCTCGATGTTACCGCCAGCGGCGCGACCTTCGAGCGGCTCAAGAAGAATTTGAACGGCACCGCGCGGATCGCACTGCGCGACGGCGCGGTCCGCGGCATCAACATCGCGCAGGCAGTGCGCAATGCGAAGGCGCAGCTCGATGCGCTCAGGGGACAGCAGCAGGCGCAGGCCGGTACTGCTTCCGCCAGCGAAAAAACCGACTTCAGCGAACTCGACGGCAGTTTCCGCATTGCCGGCGGCGTTGCGCGCAATGACGATCTGGCGGCGAAATCACCGCTCATCCGGCTGGCCGGCGCGGGCGACGTCAATCTCGGCGAAGCGCGGCTGGATTACTTGGTCAAGGCAACCGTGGTCTCGACGCTGCAAGGCCAGGGCGGTCCCGAGCTGCAGGCGCTCAAGGGCGTGACCGTGCCGGTGCGCCTGACCGGCCCGTTTGGCGCGATCGGCTGGCGCATCGACTTTGCCGGCATGGCGAGCGAACTGGCGAAGCAGAAAGTCGATGAAAAGAAAGCGGAAGTAAAAGCCCAGGCGCAGAAAAAGCTGGAAGAGGAAAAAGCCAAACTGCAGGAACAGCTGAAGGGCAAGCTCAAGGGCCTGTTCGGAAACTAGCCGGCAGTGTGCCCGGCGTTGCTGCGGCTGGCGACTCAGCGCCTTCTGCGCTTCGGCGCCAGCATCGTGTGGCGGCAGGATGGCGCGCCGCACAGGCAGGCATACGCTTGCTTGATTTTTTGCGTATGTCGTTCCTCGATGATCAATCCGTAATCGTAATTCAGCTCCTCGCCGCGACGGATATCGCGCAATGCATAAATGAACACACGGCCATCTTCCTCGCGCGCTTCGCAATTCGGCTCGCACGCATGATTGATCCAGCGCGCATCGTTGCCATGCGCGCCGCCATCGATCATGCGACCGTCCTCGATGCTGAAAAAGAAGGTGTGATAAGGATTGTCCGGATCGGGGCTGCCGCACTCGGCCGCCGTAGCGGCGCTGATACGTTCGCCCATGTATTCAATAATGCAGGTGTCGGCCGGTATCTTGCGTGCCGCGAACACGCCTTTACCGTGGATTTTGGAATTTCTGACAACGCAGAACGGATTGTCGGCACTGGAAGATGATTCGGCGGTATTGGAATGGCGCATGTTTTAAAACGTGAATGAAAATCACCGTCGCACGGCGTATGACGAAGTATTGCATGAAACATGCGCAAGAGTGTGCTTGCCGGCAAGCCGCAGTCATGCAGTCCTTGATTCCGGGCAGCCATGCGGGGAATGCTGTGCGAACGCATGACTGGCCTCTGGCAACACTGTTGCCATCCTGTTTCGCCTGCCTCGTCCGTGTCTTTTACTGCATTGGCGCCGGGGCACTTTCGCCGGCATTCTTCCTGCGCCATCTCCGCGCAAATGGCGATGACGAAGGCGCATCAAGTGTGCAGGCGTCAAGCTTCCGAATGAAAATATTGTACGCTTTTCACCACGCCTGCATGTCGGATAAAAGCATCATCATCAACTTTATACATCATGGTAATTACTTGCACTGCTGCATATCATTGATGATGTTTTCATTATGCTTTTCTGCATTATCGCGCATGGAAACGCAAAAAGTTTTCCTTTCTGCACGCATGGTTTTTCCAATCCGCCAACAAAATATTGCATATGAAAATTAATGCTTTGCGGGTAGCAACTTTCGTTCGAAATGCATGTCAGTGGTTGAACGATTCTTCAGTGCAAAATTTATTTCGTCATCCTGCGAAAGAGCGACTATGATGAAATTACGGAATAGAAAGATGCATGCCGAAAATCTGACGCCCACGATCGATCGCTTTTCTGCAAAGGACACGCCATGACCATCTTTGACAATTACACAGCACGGTACGAACGGACCAGGGAAGAAGAATATTCCCTGCAAGAGTATCTGGAATTATGCAAGCGCGACCGCCTGGCCTACGCGACCGCTGCGGAGCGCATGCTGGCCGCGATCGGTGAGCCGGAACTGGTCGATACCCGCCACGATTCCCGTCTGTCGCGCATCTTTGCCAACAAGATCATCAAGATCTATCCTGCCTTCCGCGAGTTCTACGGCACCGAAGAAGTGATCGAACAGGTGGTCTCTTACTTCCGCCATGCGGCGCAGGGCCTGGAAGAGCGCAAGCAGATCCTGTATTTGCTCGGCCCGGTCGGTGGCGGCAAATCGTCGATCGCCGAAAAGCTCAAGTACCTGATGGAAAAAGTGCCGTTCTATTGCATCAAGGGGTCGCCGGTCAACGAGTCGCCGCTGGGCCTGTTCAATGAAGAGGAAGACGGCGAGATCCTGGAAGAGGATTACGGTATTCCGCGCCGTTATCTGAAAACCATTCCGAGCCCGTGGGCCGTCAAGCGCCTGCATGAATTCAACGGCGACATCAATCAGTTCCGCGTGGTCCGGCGCTATCCGTCGGTGCTCAAGCAGATTGCGATTTCCAAGACCGAGCCGGGCGATGAAAACAACCAGGATATTTCCTCGCTGGTGGGCAAGGTCGACATCCGCAAGCTGGAAGACTATGCGCAGGACGACCCGGATGCCTACAGCTATTCCGGCGGCCTGTGCCTGTCGAACCAGGGCTTGATGGAATTCGTCGAGATGTTCAAGGCGCCGATCAAGGTGTTGCATCCGCTCCTGACCGCAACCCAGGAAGGCAACTACAAGGGCACTGAAGGCTTCGGCGCGATTCCGTTCGATGGCGTGGTGCTGGCGCACTCGAATGAATCGGAATGGAAGGCGTTCAAGAATAACAAGAACAATGAAGCCTTCCTCGACCGCATCTACATCGTCAAGGTGCCGTATTGCCTGCGCGTGTCCGACGAAATCAGGATCTACGACAAGCTGGTGCGCACGTCGTCGCTGAGCCAGGCGCCGTGCGCCCCCGGCACGCTGAAGATGATGGCGCAATTCTCGGTGTTGTCGCGGCTGAAGGAGCCGGAGAATTCCAGCGTCTACAGCAAGATGATGGTGTACGACGGCGACAGCCTGAAGGATACCGATCCGAAGGCGAAGTCGAAGCAGGAATACGCGGATTATGCCGGCGTGGATGAAGGCATGAACGGCCTGTCGACGCGCTTCGCGTTCAAGATCCTGTCGAAGGTATTCAATTTCGACACGACCGAAATCGCGGCCAATCCGGTGCATCTGCTGTATGTGCTGGAGCAGCAGATCGAGCGCGAGCAGTTTGCGCCGGAAACCGAGCAGAAATACTTTTCGTATATCAAGGAGTACCTGGCGCAGCGCTACGTCGAATTCATCGGCAAGGAAATCCAGACCGCGTATCTCGAAAGCTATTCCGAATACGGCCAGAACATTTTCGACCGGTATGTCACGTTTGCCGACTTCTGGATCCAGGATCAGGAATTCCGCGATCCGGATACCGGCGAGAGCTTCGACCGCGACGCCTTGAACAGCGAACTGGAAAAGATCGAGAAGCCGGCCGGCATTTCGAACCCGAAGGACTTCCGTAACGAAATCGTCAATTTCGTGCTGCGTGCGCGGGCCCAGAACCAGGGCAAGAATCCGACGTGGACCAGCTATGAAAAGCTGCGCACCGTGATCGAGAAGAAAATGTTCTCGAATACCGAGGATCTGCTGCCGGTGATTTCCTTCAATGCCAAGGCCAGCGCCGCCGAAGCGAACAAGCACCAGGAATTCGTGTCGCGCATGGTGACCAAGGGTTACACCGCGAAGCAGGTGCGTCTGTTGTGCGAATGGTATCTGCGGGTGCGCAAGTCGTCGTAAGTAAGAGGCCCCCTCTCCCGCTGGCGGGAGAGGGGCTGGGGGTGAGGGTGTTCGCCCGGAAAGCGGACGTCAGTTGCTTTGCGTATTCCCTCACCCTTCCCCCCTCTCCCGCCAGCGCGGCGAGGGGGACTAAAAAGTTTCAGGAGGCATTTTTGGCATACCTCATCGACCGGCGTCTGCAAGGCAAGAACAAGTCTGCGGTCAATCGCGAGCGCTTTTTGCGCCGCTACAAGGGACAGATCAAGGAAGCAGTGGCGCGCGCCGTCAAGGGCCGCTCCATCACCAATATCGAAGGTGGGGAAAAGGTATCGATTCCGGTCAAGGACATCAACGAACCGACCTTCGGCCACACGCATGGCGGCATCTGGGAAACCGTCAGCCCCGGCAACCAGGAATACCAGAAGGGCGACCGCATCGCGCGTCCGAAAGGCGGCAGCGGCGGGTCCGGCAAGGGCAAGGGCGGCAACAGCGAGCAGGTGACTGAAGACGACTTCATGTTCGAGCTGTCGCGCGAGGAATTCATGCAGTATTTTTTCGAGGATCTCGAGCTGCCGAACCTGGTCAAGACGCAACTGACCTCGATCGTCGAATTCCGGCAGCAGCGTGCCGGCTACAAGCTGTCCGGCACCACCACGAATATCCATATCCTGCGTTCGCTGCGCGGCGCGCTCGGCCGCCGCATCGCGATTGGCGGCAAGTCGCGCAAGCGGCTGCAGGAAGCGGAAAAAGAACTGGAACAGCTGATGCTGATCGCGCACGAGGATGATGTGCGCATCCAGGTGCTAAAGAAGGAAATCCATCATTTGCGGATCCGGATAATGGCGATTCCATTCATCGATCCGATCGACCTGCGCTACAGCAATCGCATCAAGGTGCCGAAGCCGTCGACCCAGGCCGTGATGTTTTGCCTGCTCGACGTGTCCGGTTCGATGGACCAGGCGAAGAAGGATATGGCGAAACGCTTTTTCATCCTGCTGTACCTGTTCCTGACGCGCGCCTATGAAAAGATCGAGGTGGTGTTCATCCGCCACCACACCCAGGCATCCGAAGTCAGCGAGCATGATTTTTTCAATTCGCGCGAATCGGGCGGCACCGTGGTGTCGTCGGCGATCAACAAGCTGAACGAAGTGATACGTGCGCGGTATCCGGGTAACGACTGGAACGTCTATGTCGCGCAAGCCTCGGACGGCGACAACTGGGACAACGATTCGGTGCTGTGCCGCGAGCTGCTGATCAATACCATCATGCCGCTGGTGCAGTATTACGCGTACATTGAAATCACCGATGGCGAGCCGCAGAACCTGTGGGAGGAATACACGCAAATTCCGGCCGTGCATCCGCACTTCGCGATGCAGAAAATCGAGTCGCCGGCGGATATCTATCCGGTATTCCGCGAACTGTTCAAGAAGCAGACCGCATCATGAAAATCGCAAGCAGCAGTACCCCGAAAAAATCCGCCCGCAGAAAGCCGGCCAGGCCGCGCCGCCTGCCCGAGCAGTCCGAATGGACTTTCGAACTGATCGAGCAGGCGCATGCGGAAATCCGGCGTGTGGCGCAAGGTTTCGGCCTCGACACCTATCCGAACCAGCTCGAAATCATCAGTGCCGAGCAGATGATGGATGCCTACGCTTCGGTCGGCATGCCGGTGTCGTACAACCACTGGTCGTTCGGCAAGCATTTCCTGGCGACGGAAAAAAGCTACAAGCGCGGCCACATGGGTCTGGCGTATGAAATCGTCATCAATTCCAGCCCCTGCATCGCCTACCTGATGGAAGAGAACAGCCTGATGATGCAGGCGCTGGTGATTGCGCATGCGTCGTACGGCCACAATTCCTTCTTCAAGGGCAATTACCTGTTCCGCACCTGGACCGATGCCGAAGCGATCATCGATTACATGGTGTTCGCCAAGAAGTACATCACCGATTGCGAGCAGCGTTACGGCATCGAAGCAGTCGAGCTGCTGCTCGATTCCTGCCATGCGCTGCAAAATTACGGCGTCGATCGCTACAAGCGGCCGGCCAAGCTGTCGCTGGCCAAGGAGCGCGAGCGGCAGCGCGAGCGCGAGGAATATCTGCAGTCGCAGGTCAACGAGCTGTGGCGCACCTTGCCGCGCCGCGAAGCGCAGGCAGTCGAGGAGGGTACGGACCGCTTCCCGCCGGAGCCGCAGGAAAACCTGCTGTATTTCATCGAGAAATACGCCCCGCTGCTGCAGCCGTGGCAGCGCGAGCTGGTGCGCATCGTGCGCAAGATCTCGCAATATTTCTATCCGCAGCGCCAGACCCAGGTGATGAACGAAGGCTGGGCCACGTTCTGGCATTACACCATCCTGAACCAGCTGTACGAGGAAGGCATCGTCGGCAATGGCTTCATGATGGAATTCCTGCAAAGCCATACCAATGTCGTGTACCAGCCGCCCATCACCAGCAAGTATTACAGCGGCATCAATCCGTATGCGCTCGGCTTTGCGATGATGCGCGATATCCGCCGCATCTGCGAGGCGCCGACCGAAGAGGACCGGGAATGGTTTCCGGATATCGCCGGCGGCGACTGGCAGCAGGCGCTCGACTTCGCGATGCGCAACTTCAAGGATGAGAGCTTCATCGCGCAATACCTGTCGCCCAAGCTGATTCGCGATTTCCATTTCTTTTCGGTGCTGGATGACGACAAGGAAGACAAGCTGAGCGTATCGGCGATCCACGATGACAGCGGCTACCGCTATATCCGGCAGCAGTTGGCGGACCAGTACAACCTCGGCAATCGCGAGCCGAATATCCAGGTGTGGTCGGTCGATAGCAACGGCAACCGCGCGCTGACGCTGCGCCATACGCAGTTCCAGCGCCGGCCCTTGAACCAGCAAACAGAAGAAGTGCTGAAGCATGTGACGCGATTATGGGGTTTCGACGTCCTGTTGCAAACCGTTGACCTGCAAGGGGAAGTGCTGTCGACGGTCGAATCCAAATCGGAGAAGCGGCAGCGCAGGGCCTGAAGACGCTTGCCTGGCATGATTCGATCTGGAAATTTGCCATCCTGAAAGCATGCATGAAAGTTGTGGCGCCGCTGATCGCTGCCACAACCGGAATGCGGGCTTGACGGATGGCTTTTTTTTTTGCGTGGATGCGATTTGTCCATGCGGTTCGCTGCCGTTCGCTCTGTAAATTTTTCCGCCCTGCGGTAGCTTTTGCGCTTGCGTTGTTGCGCCACGATGGTATGTCCTGCCATGGCGGGTCGTGGGCATGCGGCTTGCGTCTTTCCGTTTGCCGGCAAACGATTGCCGGATGTCATTTCAACTTCCTTTCGGGATAGCCATGGACAAAGACGACATTATTTCGACCCTGAACGATTTGATTCAAACCTGCAAGGATGGCGCAGAGGGTTTTCGCGACTGCGCCGCGCACGTGAACGAAGCGCAAGTGAAGTCGCTGCTTGACAACCGTGCGCAAAGCTGCGATTCGTCCGCCGCCGAATTGCAGGAACTGGTACGCGGCTATGGCGGCGATCCGGAAACGAAAAGCAGCCTTGCCGGCACCCTGCATCGGCGCTGGGTCGATATCAAGGCTGCCATCAGCGGCCGGGACGAGCATGCAGTGCTGTCCGAATGCGAACGCGGCGAAGACGTGGCAGTGCGCCGTTATCGCGATGCGCTGGACAAGGTGCTGCCGCCGGAAATCCGTGCTGTCGTGGAACGGCAATATCAGGGCGCGCTGCGCAACCACGACCAGGTCAAGGCGCTGCGTGACCGGACCCAGGCCAGCCGGAATCTGGGCAAGCCCTGACGTCGCGCCGGCGCCAGGGATTTTTCGGGCAATGCCGTCGCAATCATTGCAATGGAACGTGCCGGCGCAGTGATAGCGCGGATGCAGCGCAGCGGCGTTCGGGAAATGTGCTTCCCGAGGCTGCGCATGCGCAGCGCTTTCCCAAGCCATACCCGTCTGGATGCGCGCCGCCATGCTTGCGGATGGGGGCGCCATCCGCTATTTTCCCGTGGCTAATCCCGGATCGGGCGTATTCATATACTACGGCTTGTATTTTCAAACAGCCGCGAAATGATTACGAAAACAATGCTATTTTCACTGATACTCCCGTGCAACATGCATCAACATGGCGGCAATGGCAGCAGCTTCCCGCATGCAACCGTAAAGCCCCCGGGATTCACGCGCGCCAGCCATGCAGTAAAATAGCGCGCCCGCCCTGATTTGCCGGACTACTGCGCATGCTGCGACTCACCGATGTACAACTCCCGCTCGACCACCCTGACGCCGATTTACCGGCCGCGATCCTGGCGCGCCTGAAAATCCCGGCGGCAGAGCTGGTCGGCTACACCCTGTTCCGGCGCGGTTACGATGCGCGCAAGAAAAGCGCGATCATGCTGGTCTACACGCTGGATGTGGAAGTCCGGGATGAAAAAGCGCTGCTGGCGCGCCTGCGCGGTGTGCCGCATGTCGGTATCGCGCCGGATACCGCCTACCATGTCGTCGCGCAAGCGCCGGCCCGCATCAAGGCACGCCCGGTCATCATCGGCTTTGGGCCGTGCGGCCTGTTTGCCGCGCTGATCCTGGCGCAAATGGGTTTCCGGCCGCTGATCCTGGAGCGTGGCAAGAAAGTGCGCGAACGCACCCG
The DNA here is from genome assembly GCA_035255485.1 of Burkholderiaceae bacterium. GTDB lineage: Bacteria > Pseudomonadota > Gammaproteobacteria > Burkholderiales > Burkholderiaceae_D > DATEZO01. The sequence continues at coordinate 4,444 of DATEZO010000288.1, read as the reverse complement.
CGATACCTGGGGCCTGTGGCGCAAGCGCGAACTCAATCCGGAGTCGAATGTGCAGTTCGGCGAAGGCGGCGCGGGGACGTTTTCCGACGGCAAGCTGCACAGTCAGATCAAGGACCCGAAGCATTACGGCCGCAAAGTGCTGACCGAATTCGTGAAGGCGTATGCGCCGGAGGAAATCCTGTACGTCAGCAAGCCGCATATCGGCACCTTTCGCCTGGTGAAGATGATCGAGGCGATGCGCGCCACCATCGAGGCGCTCGGCGGCGAATTCCGGTTCGAAGCCAGGGTCGCCGATCTGGAGATCGAGCAGGGTCAGATACGCGGCGTGACGCTGGCCGGCGGCGAACAGATCGTCGCCGATCACGTGGTGCTGGCAGTCGGGCACAGCGCGCGCGATACCTTCCGGATGCTGCACCAGCGCGGCGTCTATCTGGAAGCGAAACCGTTTTCGATCGGCTTTCGGGCCGAGCATCCGCAAGCCCTGATCGACCATGCGCGCTTCGGTAAATTCGCCGGGCATCCGCTGCTGGGCGCAGCCGATTACAAGCTGGTGCATCATGCGACCAATGGCCGCGCAGTCTACAGCTTTTGCATGTGCCCGGGCGGCACCGTGGTCGCCGCGACTTCCGAGCCGGGGCGGGTGGTGACCAATGGCATGAGCCAGTATTCGCGCAACGAACGCAATGCCAACAGCGGCATCGTGGTCGGCATCACGCCGGCCGATTATCCGGGCCATCCGCTGGCCGGCATCGATTTGCAGTGCGCGCTGGAATCGCGCGCCTATGTCATGGGCGGTGAAAATTACGATGCGCCGGGCCAGCTGGTCGGCGATTTCCTGGCGGGCAAGCCATCGACGCAATTCGGCGCGGTGCTGCCATCCTACAAGCCGGGCGTGCATCTGACCGACCTGGCACCCTCGCTGCCCGATTACGCGATCGCGGCGATACGCGAAGCCTTGCCCGCCTTCGAGCGCCAGATCAAGGGATATGCAATGCATGACGCGGTGCTGACCGGGGTCGAGACGCGCACCTCGTCACCGGTGCGCATCAAGCGCCGCGACGACGACCTGCAAAGCGTGAATACGCGCGGTCTGTACCCCGCCGGCGAAGGCGCGGGCTATGCCGGCGGCATCATGTCGGCCGCCATCGACGGCATCAAGGTCGCCGAAGCGGTGGCGGTCAGCATGGCGGCGCAGGCGGCGTAGGATAGCGCGAACATGGCGCGAACGCGCCTGCTTCAAGCCGGATCGATTTCCAGTTCGAGAATTTCCGCATCGGCCGTGCCGTCGGCAATTTCCAGCCGCGCAACGGATACCGGTAAATGGAATCTGCGCGGCCCGGCACTGCCCGGATTGAGAAACAGGACGCCGTCGCGCATCTCGATGGAGGGCTGGTGCGAATGCCCGAAAATGACGGCAGTCACGCCTCCCGCTACGGGATCGATGTCGAGCGCCTTGATGTCATGCAATACATACAGTGCCGTGCCGCCAATGCTGATGCATTGCGTTTCCGGAATCGCCGTTGCCCATGCGTACGTATCGTTGTTGCCGCGAATCGCCGTCACCGGCGCGATCCGGGCCAGTTGTTGCAGGATCTCCGCATTGCCGATGTCGCCGGCGTGGATGATGTGTGCCGCGTCGGCAAGGGCAGCCAGCGCCTGCGGCCGCAGCAAGCCATGGGTATCCGAAATCACGCCAATCAGCATGCTTTTCCTCCTTCTGGAAATGAAGTCGCGCAAATTGCAATAGCGGAAATGGTAAGCGCGCCTTTCCCGCTATTGCAATTTGCGCGCCCGCGCTGCACGTGGGTCGCGGCGCAGGGAATGATTGATTCGGCACAGGTTTGTCGTTCCCGCTGCCAACTTGCGGGAACGACAGCATTTTTCCTTGCACTCATGCGCGATCCGTAGTCACGGCGTCTGGCCGGGCATCGCATCGGATGGCGGGAATTTTTACCATCGGTCGCGTGTCATCCTTTTATAGCCCGCACATCGGGCACGGTGCCGGGTTGGCGCTTTTCACGTTTTCATCCAGGAAAAATCATGTCGAACCGTACCCTCAGCATGGATGATGCCGTCTACCACTATCTGCTCGACGTATCGCTGCGCGAGCATCCGGCGCTGGCGGCGTTGCGCGACGCCAACCGCAACCATCCGTTTGCCAACATGCAGATCGCTCCGGAGCAGGGCCAGTTCATGGCGCTGCTGGTGCAGCTGCTTGGCGCGCGCCGGACGCTGGAAATCGGCGTTTTCACCGGCTACAGCAGCCTGGCCGTCGCCCTGGCATTGCCGCATGACGGGCAGATCATTGCCTGCGATATCAGCCGTGAATTTACCGATAGCGCCCGCCTGTATTGGGAACAGGCGGGCGTGGCGCGCAAGATCGACCTGCGTCTGGCGCCGGCGCTGGATACGCTGGACGCCCTGCTTGCCGAAGGCGAAGCGGGCCGGTTCGATTTTGCCTTCATCGATGCCGACAAGACCGGCTACGACGCGTATTACGAGCGTTGCCTTGCGCTGTTGCGCGCCGGCGGCGTCATCGCCATCGACAACGTGCTGTGGGACGGCAAGGTGGCGCATCCGGCACAAGATGACGACACGGCGGCGATCCAGGCGTTGAATCGCAAATTGCATGCGGATGCGCGCATCGATCTGGCGCTGTTGCCGCTGGGCGACGGCCTGACGCTGGCAAGGAAGCGCTGATCCAGGATTGCCGGGCAGCATGCGTAACGTTGTAAAAACAATCGGTATGCGCGCAACAATCTTGAAAAATGCAGTGAACCCGCATGCTATGATCGATTCAGCCTGGTACGGCGCGCATGCAACCGCGTTGCCGGCGGGGCCGGATGCAATATAGTGACTGTTCTTTTTCTTGTGCCGCCGTCAGACAATGATGAATCGTGCAACCAGAATCCTCGTGGCAAGCAGCGGCATGGACGACCAGCGCGCGCAGCGCAGCGTGCTGGCCAGCGCCGAGCTGGATTGGGACGTCGATGTCTGTGATTCCGCGCAGTCTGCACTGGACCGGATCAGGACCGTACAGCCGCACTGCATCGTGCTCGACAGCTGCCTGGCGGACATGAGCGGGCTGGAGTGCTTCGATGCGATCCGCAACCTGCCCGACGTCATTCCGCCAGTGCTGATGCTGATCACGCACAACGATGAAGCCACCGCGCTGGAAGCGCTGCGGGTGGGAATCCAGGATTATCTGTTCAAGGATGCGCGCGGCAATTATCTGGCCTTGCTGCCCGCAGTCCTGAGAAAATTGCTGCACGAACATCGCACCGCCAGGGAAAAGTTGTTGGCGCAGGCAGCGCAGCAGGAAAGCGAAGCGCGGTTTCGCGGCGCATTCGACAATGCGCCGATCGGCATGGCGCTCGTGTCGCTGCAGGGCAAATGGCTGAAGGTCAACCAGACGCTGTGCGCCAGCCTCGGTTATGCAGAAAGCGAATTGCTGGACACCACATTCCAGGCGGTCACGCACCCGGACGACCTGGATATCGACCAGACCTTCATGCAGCTGGTCCTGGCCAACCAGCTGGAAACCTACCAGATGGAAACCCGCTATCTGCACAAGGATGGACGCGCGCTGCCGGTGCGGATCAGTTTTTCGCTGGTGCACAATGCCGCGGGCAACCCGTTGTATTTCATTGCCAGGATTGAAGACCTCAGCCAACGCTGCCCGAGCGAGGATGCGCTGGCCGGACTGTCCAACCGGGTCGAATTCGAATTGAGCGCGGCCCGCCTGCTGCATTCGGCAAAGACGATGCAGCGGCAGCATGCCTTGCTGTTTCTCGAACTTGACCAGTTCGCCAGCATCAACGAGCGCTGCGGGCATCTGGCCGGCGACCAGCTGCTGCGGCAAGTATCGAGCGTGCTGAGCGGCAAGATGCGCAAATCCGACATGCTGGCGCGGCTGGGCGGCGACGAGTTCGGCATCCTGCTGGAAGGCTGCCAGTTGCCCAAGGCAGAAGAGATCGCGCAGCAGCTGGTCAATACGGTGCGCGCGTTCCGCTTCGAATGGAAAGGCAAACAGTTCAGCGTGGGCATCCGCATCGGGCTGGTCGCCATCACCGAACAATCGAAAGATATCCAGTCGCTCCTGCGCGAAGCGGATGCCGCCTGCCATGCCGCCACGGACCAGGGCCGCAGCCGGATCCAGTCAGTGACCGCGCGCCGCGCTGCAGCGCCGGAACGCAATGCCCGCATCGACTGGGCGGCACGGCTGCAGGTTGCGCTCGATCAGGGCGGTTTCCAGTTGCATTATCAAAGCATCGTACCGTTGCGCCCCACCGCTGACCCGCCGCAGCATGAAGTGCTGCTGCGCTATCGCGATGAACAGGGACAACTGCTGTTGCCGATGACGTTCATCCCGGCTGCCGAACGCTGCGGCATGCTGCCGGCGATCGATCGCTGGGTCGTGGCGCAGGTGCTGCGCAAGCTGCCG
>DATEZO010000287.1:0-3589 GCA_035255485.1 Burkholderiaceae bacterium | reverse complement strand
GCTTGACTGATTCTACTGTGACGGTGAAGGCGACGCCGTCGTTGGTTAGGGCTGGTTGCAGTGTGCGGCTCATGATGAGCTCCTTTATCCTGGAGGGACTGGAAGTCCCGGGGTGCTAATCGACCGCAGGGCACGACCGGAATGCTTGAATGCATCGCCTGGAACGCCATGGATCGATAAAAAAGACTTGGAATTGAATTCCGAGTAGTGTGTGCTCTGAGAAAGAACACTCGTAGAGGAGGGGAATGCTCCGCAGGAGGCCTTCATAGAAGACGCGTGACGTCATCAATATTCTTTTGTCGTCACGTGAATAAGACAACGCATTGGGGGATTAGTTTGATTAATTGCAAATATATTTTTTGCAATGGCGAATGGCTGATTTCCAATGCAGGTTCAACCATGGCCTGGATGGACACTGCCGTACGTGGCAAGGCGCAACAGGATCTCATCGATGAGCGCGGCAGGCGGCTTGCTGATATCGAGCCGGATTCCTGCCTCGTCCGGTGCCAGCGGTTCAAGGTCGGCGAGCTGGCTATCCAGCAGGGATAATGGCATGAAGTGGCCAGCCCTTCCTTGTATGCGTGCCGCAAGGAGCTCACGGTCGCCGTGCAGGTGAATGAAAAACAGCGCCGGGTCGTCGGCCCGCAATACATCACGGTAGCGGCGCTTTAACGCAGAACAGGAAAGAACCAGCCCCTCGTCGCGCGAGGCAGCTTCCCCGATTCTTGCACTTAGTGACTGGAGCCAGCCGTGGCGGTCAGTGTCATTTAACGGCTTACCTGCGGCCATCTTCGCGATATTTTCCGGTGGATGGTAGTCATCTCCTTCCGTATACGCATAGCCGAGACAAACCGCAAGGCGCCGGCCGATTTCGCTTTTTCCGCAACCGGATACGCCCATTATCACCAGACGTGCCGGGTGGCACGACACTACCTTGATAACCATGCGAGCTCCGGAATTTCTTTTCCTATTGGACCGACATATCTGACCATTCGCTACGCTTCAATGCAGGAATGTGCGAATTAAGCGTGAGATGCGGAAGGCTCAAAAATTTCAACGCTCCCCGCTATGTTATTCAGTGCATGGCTGGCGGTCGATAAGGCGATCAATCATCTGTTGCAGGCGCGCGTACGCTGCCTCATCCCCGAGTGTTTTTCTCCACTCGGAAAGATCAACAAAACCATCTGCACCCAGTGTTTTTGACGCCATTTCAATGCTTTGGAGAAGTACCGGGGAAAGTATCCCCTCGTTAGCCTTAACGCATAGAAATGGAGCCGATTTGTTCTGTTCGTTTGCTTTAACGAGATGAAGGAGGTCGAACATTTTGCTCTCGGCAAAATATATGCCGCAAAGGATTGCGTCAACCCTCTCCGCAAGTATCTCCCGGGCCATAGCTAACGAAGTGCAAATATGCGCCTCATAATGCCCTTGTAGCGCGCGCATGGCGACAGGGGCAGATTCAGGAGTCGCCGCGACCATGACGCGCTTCTTCAGTGTTGATTTCACAATCGCTCTCAGGGCAATGTTCGGGATTGAAAAGGGAGGGGATATTGAGGAGTGTAAGGACACAATACAGTAACGTCTAGTCAATATTTCTCGGGAAATGATCAATCTTAGTCATTGTTATACTTGACGTTTTACTAAGTTACTGAAGTGCGGTGCGCATAAACTACTGTTTAATGGTTCCCGGCAATTAAGTGGGCAAGTTTCGCCCCGCCAAGTCCGGCTGCTCCAGCTCACAGCCGCCGCTCATATCGAACGTTAGATCTCATAGACAATGCTCAAGAGGATAATCCGGCAACTTGATTGGGCCGTTTTAGTGCAGCGCTTTTTAGTAGGCGTGACACTCGCATTTTGTTCATTGTCCACACTGCAAGCTTCGGATGCCATTCCCAGCGTGGGCTTCACGCAATTATCGCAATCCGATGGCGCCATGATGACGGTGTTCTATCCCTCATCGGGTACTGAGCTACCTGTCCGTCAAGGGCCATTTGACTTGTCTTGGGTACCTAACGGGCAACCCGTCTTGGGGAATGGACACTTAATTGTTATCTCCCATGGGTCTGGCGGATCACCGTGGGTCCATACTGATTTGGCCCGGGCCTTGGTGCATCGTGGTTTTGCTGTGGCCATACCTTTACATCAGGGAGACAACTACCTTGATCCCTCAGAACCCGGCCCTCCTAGCTGGCGAAAACGACCACGGGAAGTTTCAACTGCAATTGATACCGTCGCAAACTATCAACCACTCGCAAAGTATTTATCATTCGATTCAGTTGGCGTGTTTGGCGGTTCAGCTGGAGGCCACACTGTGTTGTCGCTCGCCGGAGGGCAGTGGTCAGATCAGCGCTTTAAGGAGCACTGCGAAAAGCACATTGAACAAGATTTTTCCTCGTGTGTCGGGTTTACGACGCTACTTAAAGGAAATTGGCTAGATGGGGTAAAGATTTGGCTTGCTAAGCGTGTGATTGCTTGGCGTTTTTCAGAGGAAACGGTCCAGCACTATCAAGACCCGCGTATCAAGGCCGCCGTCGCAATGGTCCCATTCGCGGCCGACTTTATTCCTGAGTCACTTAAGCAACCGCGAGTGAGATTAGGCCTCGTCATTGCAGCGAAGGATATCAATCAGATTCCGCGCTTCCATGTGGAAGCCATTCTCAAGGCCTGTACGCCAAGGTGCGAGGTCGTCATGAATCTTCCTGACGGCGGCCATGGTGCGATGCTGTCGCCGCTGCCGCCTCTAGCGCCGAATAGCATTGGCCATTTCCTTCTGGGAGACCCTCCCACGTTTGATCGCGCTCGGCTCATTCCGGAATTGAACGAGAACATCACAAATTTCTTTATACGAAATTTAAAGGACGGGGCATGAGAAGATCTAACAAGTCGCTTCACAGAGGCGCTTACGGCGCCGGTGAACTCATTCGTCAGACGCCAAGGAGTCAGCATGACCGTTAAGCGTATGGACAACGTCGGCATCGTAGTGGAAGACATTGATGCCGCCGTTGAGTTCTTCATCGAACTTGGTCTCGATCTCGAGGGGCGCGCTCCAGTTGAAGGAGATTGGGCAGACGGTGTCACCGGATTGCGCGGCATGCACGTCGAGATTGCCATGATGCGGACGCCCGACGGTCATAGCCGGCTCGAACTTTCCCGCTTCCTCGCGCCACCCGTGGTCGCCGATCATCGTACAGCCCCGGTGAACGCTCTCGGATACCTTCGCGTCATGTTCACGGTGGAAGACATTGACGATACGCTCGTTCGGCTCAACAAACACGGCGCGAAGCTCATCGGCGAAGTGGTCCAGTATGAAAACATGTATCGGCTCTGCTACATCCGGGGCCCCGAAGGAATTCTCATCGGACTCGCCCAACAGCTGGGGCAGCAGACTTCCCGAGAGAATCCGATGGGGCGCAACCGTTGAGAACCAAAGGAGTCGTTGGGTGCCGGATTGTGGCGATGTGCATGTGCAATCCGCCGGGTGGCGAGCACCTCCGCAAACTGGTGGCAAGAGAAGCGCTTCAGTGCCCGCGATAGCTGCGCAATGCAGGCATGCATACCGCATTGGCCAGCGCTGCCAGCGCCAGCGCCG
>DATEZO010000286.1:0-6962 GCA_035255485.1 Burkholderiaceae bacterium | reverse complement strand
TTTAGCGTCGAGTGCTTGATAACGCTTCCGTCCGGCGGCATGAGATGGCTCCTGGTGCGAGGAACGATCAACACGGATTTATCGGGAAATCCAGTACAGGTCGCCGGAATCGCCATGGACATTAGCGAGCGAAAAAATATGGAGGAGGCGCTCCGTGCCAGCGAGGAGCGATTCCGGTTATTAACGGAGGTCAGTCCCGATGGCATCCTCGTACTGGTTGATGGCAAGTTTGTTTACGCCAACCACTCCATCATCCGACTGCTCGGCGCCATGGACGCAAGCGAAATCATCGGTCATTCGCCGAGTGATTTTCTTGACCCTGCATCATGGAAGACGATGCAGGAACGGATCACGAGTGCACTGACGCATGGTGGATCCAATCCCCCATACACATGGCGCATTCGTCGCGTAGACGGCACCATGATTTATTTGCAGGGAATTTCCGGCAAGGCTTCCTGGAACAGGCAGCCTGCCATTCAAATTCTGGTGCGTGATTTGACCCAAAAAATGGCGGACGAGGAAAAATTCCGGGTCATGAATGAACGCTTGAAATTGGCGGTGGAAGGTACCGGCGAAGGCGTGTGGGATTGGGATGTCGATCGCAATACATACATCCTGTCGGACGGCCTCAAGAAAATTCTTGGCTATCCGGAAAATAACAGTCTTGATGGCGAAGTGAATTTCAGCAAGCTCGTACATCCGGACGATCATGACCGAAGAGAAGCTGCCCTGCGTGCCACGCTCGACGGAGTCGTGCCTGTCTACGAGTGTGAATACCGCGTCCGGTGCGAGGGGCGCCGCTGGAAATGGGTGGTGTCCCGTGGCGTTGTCGTGTCTCGTGATGAAGGTGGACGCGCAGTGGCGATGACCGGGATTGTCTCTGACATCACGGCAAGAAAAGAGTCGGAGCAGATGATTTGGCGGCATGCGAATCTGGATGTACTGACGAGTCTTCCGAACCGGCGACATTTTCTCAATGAAGCTGAAGATGAGCTACATAAAGCGCGGCGTGCGGGGAATCAGGCCGCCTTGCTCTTTATTGATCTGGATGGCTTCAAGGAGGTCAATGACATCTACGGGCACGAAGCCGGCGACTTGCTACTGATGGAGGCTGCGCATCGCATCAGGCGCTCCGGTCGTTCCACCGACATGCTTGGACGTCTCGGCGGCGACGAGTTCATCGTGCTCCTGCGAGACTTGGATGACCCCGGGCATGTGGAGTACGTTTGCCAGGACATTCTTTCCAGCCTTGCACAACCATTTTGCGTGGGGGACGAGACTGTGCAAATCACTGCCAGCATGGGCGTAGCAATCTACCCCTTGGATGCCGAACGTATCGACGACTTGCTGCGCAAGGCTGACCAGGCGATGTACAACGCGAAGGCAACAGGTAAAAACCAGTTCAGCTATTTCACGCAGGAGATGGATGACCGGGCGCATAGGCGTTTGCGCATATCGACAGAGCTACGTCGGGCGATCTCGTCACGACAGCTATTCCTCGAATTCCAGCCCGTGATCGACTTAAATGATGGACGTATTGCCGAAGTTGAAGCATTGCTGCGCTGGGAGCACCCCAAGCTTGGAAAGGTGGCACCTTCAATTTTCATTCCGATTGCGGAAGAAGCAGGATTAATGGGAGACATCGGCAACTGGGTGTTTCATGAAGCCGCGACCTGCTGGAAGCGATGGAGCGAGCGCACCGGCATGGCAATCAAGGTGGCAGTTAACAAGTCGCCATCGCAGTTTAGCCGACGCCACTTGGAACATGACTGGTTGCAGTATCTGAAAGATCGCGGCATTCCACCGTCGAACATCATTGTGGAAATTACCGAAGGCTTGCTGCTTGATGCGTCTCCGCAGGTAAGCGACAAGTTACTGGAATACCGCGATGCGGGTATCCAGGTCGCCATTGATGATTTCGGGACCGGCTATTCGTCGATGGCGTATCTGCAAAAGTTCGACATCGATTATCTGAAAATCGACCAATCCTTTGTAAGAAATATTCCAGCTCATAAAGGCAATTGCACGATCGTGGAAACGATGATCGTCATGGCACACAAGCTTGGACTGAAGGTGATTGCGGAAGGCATAGAAACACAGGAACAACGGGACTTCCTGATACAAGCCGGGTGCGACTATGGGCAGGGCTTTTTCTATTCCGGCCCCGTGCCGTCCGATCAGGTCGAACACGTGCTGGCGAGACGATTCCATTAAGACCCTGTCAGAGACTGTCTGTAGTACGACAAGATCGATCGTCCCCTGTTAGGCTCGTGGAACGTACCGGCTTTTAGCTTGTCCAAACGCATGACGAGCTGAGACAGAAAAAATTCCGCAATCAGCACTGCCCTGTAATTCCAGGTATTCCCAAATTTAAAGCGCAAGCGGTCGATCCCGTTGCGATGGGTGAGGCCCCACCGGAATCGCTTGCTTGTCGATGTTCAATAAGGGACCGTGCTAGCGCGTCCCTTCAACGCTCTCTTTATTTCTATCTATCCCGAAGGCGGGGCAGGCGATGAGAGCGCACAACCGGCTTGTCCGTAGTACGGCCGAGTCCCCACGGATCACAAAAACAAGCTGATTCCGCAATGTACGGCTTGTAGCTCGTTGCTTTGCCAACTGCAGCCTTCTAAATGGAAATAACTTATGTCTAAAGAAGAACTTCTTGAAATGAACGGCCTTGTCGCAGAAGTCCTCCCGGACGCTCGCTTTCGCGTAAATCTTGAAAATGGGCATCAGCTTGTTGCTTACACATCAGGGAAAATGCGGATGCACCGTATCCGTATCCTTGCAGGCGATAAGGTGACGCTCGAGCTGTCTCCGTACGACTTAAGCAAGGGACGAATTACATTTCGCCATATCGAAAAGCGCGGCCCGGCTTCTGCCGGATATCAGCGTCGGCGCTAAACAACGAGGCCAGGACATGAACAAAGCTAGCAGCATGGGCATTGACCGCTTGGCGGGTGCAGAAGCCATATCCGCAAAGGCAGTCGCTGTTGGTGCCGAGCTAGGTGTGGCGGTTTCTCACTGCGTATGGGATATGGGAGCGGACCTTTCGCACGAGTATGCACACCGGCTGGATATCAACACCACGACAAATACGGTACGTCTGTACTTCTCTGATCGGGATCTGACGACCTCAGGTAACGGGTCACGAAAGGAGCGAGTGGAGGACCGGCTGCACCGTGCGATTACCCAATTGGTAACGAGGGTGCCCGGGCGCACATATATGCAAAGATGATTTACTGCATGCTCGAATTCAATGCCCTTTGAAACGGACTCGAATTATTCTTAAGAAAGCCCGCGTCATTTAATGTACAGCGGGGACGATAAGCGAAACTCGGCTTCTGTTGAGGCGGGTTTAAGCAGGTTTATATCGGCTTGATGTTAGACGCCTGCTTCCCTTTCGGCCCATCAGTCACATCAAAAGAAACTTTCTGGCCTTCCTGCAGTGATTTGAATCCCGAAGCGCTGATCGCTGAAAAATGTGCAAACAAATCTTCACCGCCCTGGTCAGGTGTAATGAAACCAAAACCTTTTGCATCGTTAAACCACTTCACTGTTCCTGTTGCCATAAAAAGCTTCCTTTGCCCATGTGAGACACCTATGCCTAATATCGAGGCGATCTTTACGTAGCAGCATGTGCTGAAGCATCCGGTCATCGGTGGTCAAATAGGCAAGAAAATCTGCGATAAGTTCCCGGCACGTCGCAATTCAAGGGGGGCTCGAAGGAAGCTCACGATCTAAGTGAGAAAGCCGCTCTCCCAGACCCATGCAAAGACAAAGCTTATTGCTGCCGCATTTTTTCTTCCTTCTTTACTTTTTTTGCGGCTTTCTTTTCTTTCAGCGTCTTCGCGGGTTCTTTCTTCGCCGCTTTTTTAGCATCCTGACTTTTACTCATGATTTTGCTTCCTCAGTCCTATAACGGTTCAACTATGTTCGTACGCTCAATGAATTGAAAACACCGCTACCGTTGGCAAGGACTTCACGACCTCTGCCATATTGCCTTCGGAATCTTTTTCAGCCATTAAGCGCACCCATCCCAGTACTTCATTGATACTGGCAAGACCGCTGTATAAAGCGGCCCGGGCGATGCAGTAAACCTGCATGTCGCTGATGCCACTATCCGAAGTTGCCAAAGGCGACTGTGCAAGCTCGTGGATACGATTTTCTATATCGTCCAAGTCTTCGGTCAGCTCCTCGCGCAACACTTGCATGCTGGACACAGCATCGCTGGCGTCACCAAGGTCCATTCTTTTCATGTTCAACTCTCCAGTCTTGTCGAGTAACGTGTTTCTTGTTTCGTCCCTTTAAAGCCAAACGCTCGTGCCACGGTCTGCTCACACCCGTATGCGGCCCGGTCATCGGAGCGGCGCAAGACAACATCATGATGCGTTTTCATAGTGTCTCCGCACAATGGAAGGGACGCAGTGGCGAAGATGGGGTGACTAAATAAAAAAAGCCCGCCGAAGCGAGCTTTCTTGCTACTCATCGCAACGTCACTGCAACCCATGCTATCTGCGTGGTGTTCCTGATCAGAGGTCGTGAGCGCTCATGCTATCTGCATGATGCCTTCACGATTTGAACGTGTCGCGCTAGTGAGTAGAGACCGCATTGCTGGGTCTTTGCGAATATGACTGATCAATCATTCTTACGTCCGCACACGGCAGCCGCCATATTCAAATGGGACGAATGTTGCTGGCCTTCTCGCCTTTCGGACTAGTGCCGCGCTCAAACGAGACGCGCTGATTTTCAGCCAGGCTCTTGAAGCCGTTTGCCTGAATGTCCTGGAAGTGCGCGAACAAGTCAGCGCCACCGCCATCCGGCGTGATAAAGCCGAAACCTTTTGAATCATTGAACCATTTCACGGTGCCAGTTTGAATACTCATGTTATTTCCTTGTTGAAAAGATAATGGGCGATGCCCGGAACGCACCCGAAACCAAGGGAGATCTAACTGAAGGAATTCAAACGGGAATGGCTCTTTGGAAGAGCAAGACAGGAAAGAGGCCGACAACGATTACGACTTGATGCAAGTGCAGTGAATTCAATATACAGGAAGCAGGCCGACTAAGCTATTTCTTTCTTCGTTTATTTCATGAGCTCATTACGATCACTTTTTATTGCATTCAACACTATCGGTCATAAGGCCCCGGGTGGTGAATGCAGGACGCCGCATCGGTCTCCAGCGGTGCAGCGTCTGCAGTGCGATGAGATTGCGCGGAGCATGGGATTGGTTATTTATTGCGTGTAGGGTCGCGAATTTCTTGGGTGGGAAGGCAGCCGGCGCAGATACAGGCAGTCCCTGAAACGGGGCAGCGAAACCGTTTTGCTTACTCTCAATCTACGCGAGTACCGGCGAGTCCTGCCAAGCGCTCAAGCGCCGCCATACACGCCGCTGCCATGTCCGACGCCAGCGCGTTATGGCCGCCGTTTTCCACGTTGATCAATTCGGCCTGCGGCAAGGCCCGATGCAGGCGTCGCGCGGCGTGCGGCGGACAGACCGCGTCATGCCGGCCTTGCACGATGCAGACGGGCAGATGGCGCAGCGCGGCACAGGCGGCGAGCAGGGTATCCGCATCGGTGAAGCAGCCATTGGACAGATAGTGGGCTTGGATGGCAGTCTTGGCCATGCGCCGTGCATCCGGCGCATCTGCCAGCGGCGCTTCTCCCATCAGCGCCCGCTCGTAATCGAGCCAGCGGCGGGTCGCGCCGGTGTCGCCGGCAAGCAGGCGCGCGGTATAGGCGCGCAGCAAATCACTGCGCTCATGCGGCGGAATACCCTGTGCAAAGTGTCGCCATGCCAGCGGTGCAGCGCCGTTTGCGCCATGCACGTAGTGGCGCAGCTCGTCACCCGACCCGAGAAATATCCCGCGCAATACTAGCCCGTCGACCTGCGCCGGGTGCCGGATGGCATAGGCCAGCGCGAGTAGGCTGCCCCACGATCCGCCGAAGACGATCCAGCGCTCGATGCCGAGCGAGGTGCGGATACGTTCGATGTCGGCGACCAGATGCGCGGTGGTGTTGTCCTGCAATCGGCCCAGCGGTTCGCTGCGGCCGCTACCGCGCTGGTCGAACAGCACGGCGCGAAAGCGGGACGGATCGAAGAAGCGGCGGTGCTCGGGCGAACACCCGCTGCCCGGGCCGCCATGCAGGAAAACCAGCGGCATGCCGTCGGCGCGCCCGCATTCTTCCACGTACAAGGAATGGCCGCCACCGACGTCCAGCTGGTGCGTGCGGAAAGGTGCCGTCCTTGGTAATAGCGGCTCGTGCATGTCGCCTTTACGCCTCCATCAGCCCGGAACGCATGGCGATGACCGCCAGCTCGGCTGCATTGGCGGCGTTGAGCTTTTGCTTGATGTGGTAGAGGTGGGTGCCGACGGTGCTCGCGCTTAAATGGAAGTCTTGTGCAACCTGATTGACGGTGCGCCCCTTTGCCAGCTGCAGGAAGACGGTAAATTCTTTTTCGGTCAGCGTATCGGCCGGATGGGCGGTGCCGGAAATCTGGGCGAGCGCCACTTGCTGCGCCAGTTCCGGATCGAGATAGCGGCGCCCTTGGGACACCTGCTTTACCGCCTGAAGAAACTCTTCCGGCAGGCAGCGCTTGCACAGGTAGCCGATGGCGCCAGCCTTGAGGGCGCGCACCGGTATCACCGCGTCCTGATGCGCCGAGAGCATCAGCACCCGCGCCTCCGGGTGGCGAGCGCACAGACGCTCGAGCGCCGCCAGGCCGCCGATGCCCGGCATGGAAACATCCATCACCAGGACGTCCGGTGCGCATTCGGCATACAGGCGCAACGCTTCCTCTCCGCTGCCGGCTTCGCCCGCGATGGCGGCGCCGGCGCCTTCCAGCAGCAGGCGAAAGCCCATGCGGACCATGGCGTGGTCGTCGGCCAGCAGGATGTTAAGACCGGCAAGAGATGCGCTCATGACTATTCCTCCATCGAAGTGACATTGGTTAGCGGCA
>DATEZO010000285.1:0-22460 GCA_035255485.1 Burkholderiaceae bacterium | reverse complement strand
AAAAGCGGCCCGGACCTGAACAGCGCCATCAGGCCGGCATAGCTGATCCAGCTAGCAGCCAGCACAATATAGATCAGTACCGAAGCGGAAATAAGCGACAATCTCACGACAATTTCCCAGCGTGCCAAGGACAATCGGATTACACCCGATTAATTTCATCCTAGCGTGTCCAGCGTATTTCGCTACCTTTGCAGGTTGAATTTTGTAACAAAATATACTGCCTGCTTTCCAGGCCGGACAATCTCACGCGGTTGATGCGGCAACCAATCTCCCTTGAAATAATAGGGAATAGCCTTATTTAGGTTTTCGGGCAGAAGGTATTTCCATTAAGTTATTGATAGTTGGAGGTTTTTTGATGCAAGACCAGGAAAAGACGCAAGAGCAAGAAAATCTGGGCGATCAAATGGGCCAGGAAAAGAAGCCGACGGCTGAACCAGCGCCGGGTTGCGCCGAGATGAACTGGGAAGAAAAACTTGTCCAGGCCGAAACGAAGCTGACGGAAATGCAAGACGCATTTCTGCGCGCAAAGGCCGATGGCGAAAATATCCGGCGTCGCGCCCAGGAAGATATCGCGCGCGCCCACAAGTTTGCGATTGAAAGTTTCGCCGAGGCGCTGGTGCCGGTCAAGGACAGTCTTGAAATAGCCTTGAAGCTGGAATCGCCTTCGGTCGAATCGTTAAAGGAGGGCGTGGAAATGACCTTGAAACAGCTTTCTTCCGCATTCGAGCGAAACAAGCTGCTTGAAATCAATCCCGAGCCCGGCGAAAAAATGGACCCGATGAAGCATCAGGCGATTTCGATCGTACCGGCCGACCAGGCCGCCAACACGGTTGTGACCGTGCTGCAAAAGGGTTACATGATTGCGGACCGCCTGTTGCGTCCTGCGCTCGTGACAGTTTCGCAATAAATGCGGCAGATGCGCTTGAAAGCGACTGTTTCCTCCCTATATGTAAGTCATTCCAAATTCAGTCATCCAAATATCAAAAGGACATAAATCATGGGAAAAATCATCGGTATTGACCTGGGAACCACCAATTCCTGCGTCGCCATCATGGAAGGCGGCAAGCCGAAGGTCATCGAGAATTCCGAAGGCGCACGGACTACGCCTTCCATCATTGCGTACCAGGAAGATGGTGAAATCCTGGTCGGCGCGCCGGCCAAGCGCCAGGCGGTGACCAATCCGAAAAACACGCTATATGCCGTCAAGCGCCTGATCGGCCGTAAGTTCGAAGAAAAGGAAGTGCAAAAGGATATCGCCCTGATGCCGTTTCAGATCGTCAAGGCCGATAATAACGATGCCTGGATCTCGGTACGCGACAAAAAGCTGGCTCCGCCGCAAGTTTCTGCCGAAGTGCTGCGCAAGATGAAGAAAACCGCCGAAGATTATCTCGGTGAAGAAGTGACGGAAGCCGTGATTACCGTTCCGGCTTACTTCAACGATTCGCAACGCCAGGCAACCAAGGATGCCGGCCGTATCGCCGGCCTGGATGTCAAACGCATCATCAACGAGCCGACTGCGGCGGCACTGGCGTTCGGCCTTGACAAGACCAGCAAGGGCGACCGCAAGATCGCGGTATATGACCTGGGCGGCGGCACCTTCGACGTGTCGATCATCGAGATCGCCGATGTCGAGGGAGAAAAGCAGTTTGAAGTGCTGTCGACCAACGGCGATACGTTCCTTGGCGGCGAAGACTTCGACCAGCGCATCATCGATTACATCATCGAGGAATTCAAGAAGATCAACGGCATCGATCTCGGCAAGGACGCGATCGCGCTGCAGCGCATCAAGGCATCTGCCGAGCGTGCCAAGATCGAGCTGTCCTCATCGCAGCAAACCGAAATCAACGAGCCGTATATCGCCATGGCGAACGGCGCGCCGATGCATCTGAACCTGAAGATGACGCGCGCCAAGCTGGAATCACTGGTGGAAGACCTGATCGCAAAAACCATCGAGCCGTGCCGCATTGCGATCAAGGATGCCGGTGTCAAGGTATCCGACATCGATGACATCATCCTGGTCGGCGGCATGACCCGCATGCCGAAGGTGCAGGAAAAGGTCAAGGAATTTTTTGGCAAGGAGCCGCGCAAGGACGTCAATCCGGACGAGGCCGTGGCGGTTGGCGCTGCGATCCAGGGTTCGGTCTTGTCGGGCGACCGCAAGGACTTGCTGCTGCTGGATGTGACGCCGCTGTCTTTGGGTATCGAAACGCTGGGCGGCGTGATGACCAAGATGATCCAGAAAAACACCACGATCCCGACCAAGTTCAGCCAGGTATTCTCGACCGCCGATGACAATCAACCGGCAGTGACGATCAAGGTATACCAGGGCGAGCGTGAAATGGCCGCCGGCAACAAGACGCTGGGTGAATTCAATCTGGAAGGTATTCCGCCGTCGCCGCGCGGTACGCCGCAAATCGAGGTGACCTTCGATATCGATGCCAACGGCATTCTGCACGTGGGCGCGAAAGACAAGGCAACCGGCAAGGAAAACAAGATCACCATCAAGGCCAACTCCGGTCTGACCGAAGAGGAAATCCAGAAAATGGTGCGTGATGCCGAAGCGAATGCCGAGGAGGATAAGCGTCTGAAGGAAGTCGCCGAAGCGCATAACCAGGGTGATGCGCTGGTGCATTCAACCAGGAAATCGCTCTCCGAGTACGGTGACAAGCTGGACGCGGGCGACAAGGAAAAGATCGAAGCGGCAATCAAGGATCTGGAAGAGGTATTGAAAGGCAATGACAAGGCTGCCATCGATGCGAAGGTGGCGGCACTCTCGACTGCGGCGCAAAAGCTGGGCGAAAAGATGTATGCTGACATGCAGGCGCAGCAGGCGGCGGGTGCTGCGGCTGGAGCGGCTGGAGCAGCAGGCGGTGCTGGCGCATCGGAAGCCAAGCCGGCTGAAGAGGATGTGGTCGATGCCGACTTCAAGGAAGTCAAGGATAAATAATATCTCTACCGTCTAGCGGCCTTGCGCCGTAATGACTCGCCGAGCCGGTGACCCTTGTACGGTCCTCGGCTCGGCGTTTTCGCAGCGGGAGCGCCATGGCGCTCTTTAACAGGATGCCGAAAAGATGGCGAAGCG
Organism: Burkholderiaceae bacterium; assembly: GCA_035255485.1. Taxonomy (GTDB): domain Bacteria; phylum Pseudomonadota; class Gammaproteobacteria; order Burkholderiales; family Burkholderiaceae_D; genus DATEZO01. The sequence goes on along the minus strand of DATEZO010000285.1, from coordinate 19,378 downwards.
TGATTATTACGAAATATTGGGAGTGGCGAAAAACGCCTCGGAAGACGAGATCAAGAAGGCGTATCGCAAGCTCGCAATGAAACATCATCCGGATCGCAATCCGGACAGTAAAGGCGCGGAAGATAAATTCAAGGAGGCCAAGGAGGCCTACGAGATGCTGTCCGATCCGCAAAAAAAGGAAGCTTATGACCGTTATGGTCATGCCGGCGTAGATCCCAATATGGGAGGCGGCGGAGCCGGATCTGCCGGTTTTGCCGACGCGTTCGGCGACATTTTTGGCGACATTTTTGGCGGCGCACGCGGCGGTCGCGGCGGCGGACCGCAAGTCTATCGCGGCGCAGATTTGCGTTACAACCTCGATATCTCGCTGGAGCAGGCAGCGCACGGCTTTGATACGACAATTCGCGTGCCGTCATGGGACGAATGCGACACCTGTCACGGCTCGGGCGCCAAGCCCGGCACTTCGCCGACGACCTGTACCACCTGTAACGGTCAAGGCCAGGTGCGAATGCAGCAGGGGTTTTTCAGCATTCAGCAAACCTGTCCGAAATGCCACGGTACGGGCACGATCATCCCGACACCATGTCCGTCATGCGGCGGAGCGGGCCGCATCAAGCGAAACAAGACGCTGGAAGTCAAGATTCCTGCCGGTATCGATGACGGCATGCGGATTCGCTCCTCCGGTAATGGCGAGCCCGGCATGAATGGCGGCCCGCCAGGCGACTTGTATGTGGAAATCCATATCAAGCAGCATGCAGTGTTCCAGCGCGATGGCGACGACTTGCACTGTGAAATTCCGGTATCGTTTGCCAAGGCGGCATTGGGCGGCGATGTGGAAGTGCCGACGCTGAACGGCAAGGCATCGTTCTCGATTCCGGAAGGAACGCAATCCGGCAAGACTTTCCGCCTGCGCAGCAAGGGTATCAAGGGCGTGCGCTCCGGCTATGCCGGTGACCTGTTCTGCCATGTCGTGGTGGAAACGCCGGTCAAGCTTACCGAGCGGCAAAAGGAACTGTTGAAGGATTTTGAAAAACTGACAGTCGAAGGGGGCGCCAAACATAGTCCGCAAAGCAAGTCGTGGAAGGAAAAGGTAAAAGAATTCTTTGAATGATCCTTCTCGCTAACGATACCTGGACGATATGGTGTCGCTTCTGATAAAAAAACCGCCGGATTAAAACCCGGCGGTTTTTTTATGTGGCCTGGATTTATGTGGTCTGGAAGCGTTGCTGCGCCGCAGAAACTGTTCAACTTGCGCACTCGGCTCTTTTTCCCTATCCTAGATCAAATATAATAAAACGACCGTTCTATTTATTCGCGTTAATTTCCCGGAGACGATATGAATCATTTCACAAGTGCTTTCCGCAAGCTGGTGTGCATTGCGGCTTTAACCTTGTCTTCCACCGGATTCGCCATGGAGGTCGCCGGCGTCAAGCTGGATGAGATAGTGCATGTCGCCGGCCAGGATTTGAAGCTGAATGGTGCCGGCATTCGCTATAAACTCATTTTCCAGGTGTACGTCATAGGCTTGTATTTGCCGGAAAGGAAAAGCCAGGTGCCGGACGTGATCGCAACGCCAGGGGCCAGGCGCCTGGTTATTGTCCCTTCACGCGACATTAGCAGTGAAGAATTCGGCCGCGCTTTCCTGGCGGGCATCAACCAGAATATCGACCGGGCGGAAAAAACGAAAATCATCATGCAATTGATGAGATTCGGTGAAATATTCGCATCCATTCCGGAATTGAAAAAGGGGGATGTGCTAACCACCGATTGGGTGCCGGGAATCGGGACGATAATCCACCACAATGGCAAGAAAGTGGCCGACCCCCTGCCCGATATTGCCTTCTATAATGCGTTGCTGAAAATCTGGCTTGGCGACAAACCGGCGGATGCAAAACTCAAGCGCGCGATGCTGGGCGAGAGGCCCGAGGATCAACCACGCAATTACTGAAAAACCCTTGGTTGATTCGAGAAGTTCGATACAATTACGTTCAGTTCTTTTCGATTGAACAAGAACGTGTTTGATGATCCGGCGCAAGCAATGGAATCGCACATCAACCATTGTAGAGGTACGAATTACATGCTTTCAGTCGTCCCGGGAAGAATTGCCTGTCCGGGATAGTGCACTCTGCGAGCGTTCCCTGGTCCAATTCCCATCCGGCAGAGCCGTGAAAAACACTCTGGACCGCCTTGAATTTTTTGCGCGAATCGAATGATAGAACAGAATAAAGAAGATCCCTTGGTATTGGAGCAGTTGTTTCAAAATAACCGGAAATGGGCGGCTTCGATGGTCGCCGGCGATGCAAGTTTTTTCAAGACGCTTGCCGCACAACAGTCGCCGGAATATTTGTGGATCGGTTGCTCCGACAGTCGCGTTCCTGCGAATGAAATCGTCAATCTGCTGCCGGGTGAATTGTTCGTGCACCGGAACATCGCCAATGTCGTGGTGCACACGGATTTGAATTGCCTGTCAGTGCTTCAATTCGCTATTGATGTGCTGAAAGTCAAGCACGTCATTGTCACTGGTCACTATGATTGCTCCGGCGTGCATGCGGCACTGGCGCGGCAGCGCATCGGGCTGGCCGACAACTGGTTGCGTCATGTGCAGGACGTGCACCAAAAGCATGAACGGTATCTTGGCGAAGTGCTGCCGATGCGGGAAAAGCTGGATCGCTTGTGCGAATTGAATGTGATCGAACAGGTCAGCAATGTATGCCAGACGACGACGGTGCAGGATGCATGGGAGCGCGGTCAGCAATTAACCATTCATGGCTGGATCTATAGTTTGAAGGATGGCTTGCTGCGCGATCTGGGTGTCACCGTGTCGGGGCCAGAGGATCTGGGGCCGAAGCTGAAAACCAGCTTCGCGCGTTACGAGGGCTAGGCCAGCGCTCCATATTGCACACGGCAAACCCCGCATCTGTGCCCCGTTACCCTTGTAACGAGAAGATGCAGGGTTTTTCCGATACGTCGCGCTGTTCGGCAAAATCAGAAGCAGTGTTCCGACCCCGGAAACGATTTATCCTTGACCGCGGCAATATAGGCGCGCACCGCGTTTTCGATACTGGTCTGGCCTTCCATGAAATTCTTCACGAAGCGCGCTTTGCGGCCTGGAAATACGCCCAGCAGATCGTGCATCACCAGTACCTGGCCGCTGCAATCGGGACCCGCGCCGATGCCGATGGTGGGAATCGCCAGCATATCGGTTACTTCCTTGCCCAGTGCTGAAGGAATTGCCTCCAGTACCAGGATCGAGGCGCCGGCTGCCTGCAATGCCAGGGCATCGGCTTTCAATTGCTCTGCGCCTTCCGCACTCTTGCCTTGCACCTTGTAACCGCCGAGCTGATGCACCGATTGCGGCGTCAAGCCGAGATGCGCGCATACCGGGACAGCGCGTTCGACCAGAAAGCGTACCGTGTCGGCCAGCCAGGCGCCGCCTTCAAGCTTGACCATTTGGGCGCCGGCCTGCATCAGTTTTACTGCATTGTGAAAGGACTGCTCCGGATTGGCATAGGTGCCGAACGGCATGTCGGCAATCAGTAGCGCGGTCCGGTTGCCGCGGGCAACGCAAGCGGTGTGATACGCGACATCGGCCAGCGATACCGGCAGCGTCGAAGCATGCCCTTGGCATACGTTGCCGAGTGAATCGCCGACCAGCAGCACATCAATGCCGCAGCGGTCTATCAGTGCCGCGAAGCTGGCGTCATAACAGGTCAGCACCGCAATCTTTTCGCCGGTCTGGCGCAGCGTCATCAATGACGGCACGGTGACCGCCTTGCTACGCATTCCCTGTTCAGTTTCTTGCAGATATCCTGCCATCATCATTCCCCAAAGGCGGCCATTCCCGCTTGCCGTGTATGTTTGCATTCATCCCGACCACGGCTTTCATGGCCCGGGATTCATGTACGAAAAATAAAGTATACCGCGCCCATCAAACATAATCCCGCCCAGGCATAATCCAGCTTGAACGGCTGGCCCATGTAAAGCATTGCAAATGGCACGAAGACCATCAGTGTAATCACTTCTTGCATGATCTTCAGTTGCGCCAGGCTGAATTGGGTATAGCCGATGCGATTGGCCGGAACCTGCAGCAGATATTCGAACAAGGCAATCGACCAGCTTGCCAGCGCCGCAAGCCACCAGGCTTTACCTGCCAGATTCCTGAGATGGCCATACCATGCCACCGTCATGAATAAATTCGACAAGGTAAGCAATCCGGCGGTCTGGATGATAACGGGAATATGCATGGCGGCGAGCGCAGATCAATGCGAGAAAGTGCAGAGGATATCGTTAAATGCCGGAGGATGCCATGCCGCGCGATCAATGGCGTTGCGGCAATGTCAATCTGCCACTTTCCGGATTGCCTGATCGGCCAGTGCCGGCACGAACCAATGTGCCGGACCGCTGCCGGGAATGGCAATCAGCGGATCGATTTGCAGCAGCGGGATCAGCACGAATGCGCGCTGCGTCATGCGTGGATGCGGTACGATCAGCGCGCTTGAGCTGATTTGTTGCGCGCCGTAAAGCAGCAGGTCCAGATCAAGCGTGCGCGGCGCATTCGGATACGGGCGCTCGCGCCCGGCCGCGTGTTCCAGCGCTTGCAGTTGGTGCAATAATTGCAATGCGCTTAATTGCGTGTCGATGCGGGCAACCGCATTGATGTAATCGTTGCCCTGCGCATCGATGGGGGCGCTGCAAAACAGGCTTGATTGCGCCGTGAGCCGCGTGGCGCGCAACTGTCCCAGTTGGGCAATGGCATTCCGTACGGCGCCGTGCGCATCGCCCAGGTTTGCGCCGATGCCGATGTACGCTGTCACGGTGGGCATGATTACTGACTGCTTTCTGTCGCTCCGGAACTTGGCTCCTTGCCGCGGCCGCCGCGCCGGCGCGCACGTTTTTTTGCCGGCGCATTGTGATTGGCAGGTTTTCCTTTTTTCGCCAGCAGCGCTTCGCGGCCAGGGCCGTCCGCTTCCGCAAACGCAGTCCACCATTCGCCGATTTCCTTGTCGATCTCGCCCGATGCGCAGCGCAGCAGCAAAAAGTCGTAACCGGCGCGCCAGCGCAGGTTTTCCAGTAATTTGTACGGCGACTTGCCGGTGCGGCGCTCGAAGCGTGGTTGCATGGCCCAGATGTCGCGCATGTCGGAAGCGATCTTGCGCTGCAGCGCAAGTTTGTCAGTTTGCGTCATCAGCACATCATCTGCCGCCAGGTGCAGCGCCGGAATCGGATATTCCCCGGCGGCCTGATAAGCGGCCCATTTTTCAAGTACCTGATGCCACAGCAATGCCGCAAACAGGAAACCGGGCGATACCGGCTTGCCCTGCAGGACGCGCTGGTCGGTATTTGCCAGCGCCAGGGTGATGAAGCGCTCCCCCAGCGGCTGCTCCAGTACGACATCCAGCAGCGGTAGCAGGCCGTGATGCAAGCCTTCCTTGCGCAGTTGCTGCAGACAGGCCAGTGCATGGCCGCTCATCAGGAGCTTCAGCATTTCATCGAACACGCGCGCGGCAGGAACATTATTGATCAACGGCGCCATCACCTGGATCGGTGCGCGTGTATCCGGATCAATCGTGAAATTCAGCTTGGCGGCGAAGCGCACCACGCGCAACAGGCGCACCGGGTCTTCCCGATAGCGCGCTTCGGGCAGGCCAATGATGCGCAGCATCTTGTTGCGGATATCGGCGATGCCGCCATGGTAGTCCAGCACGCTTTGCGTAGCCGGATCGTAGTACATCGCGTTGATGGTGAAATCGCGCCGCACCGCGTCTTCGTGCTGTTCGCCGAACGTGTTGTCGCGCAGCACGCGGCCATGCTCATCTTTTGGCGCACCATCCGATGACGCGCCGCGGAAGGTGGTGACTTCCAGTTGCTCCGAACCCAGCATGACATGCACGATCTGGAACCGCCGGCCGATGATGAAAGCGCGCCGGAACAGTCGCTTGACCTGATCCGGCGTAGCGTTGGTCGCGATGTCGAAATCCTTCGGCTTGTGTCCCAGCAGCAGGTCGCGCACCGCGCCGCCGACGATGAATGCCTTGAAGCCCGCTTCCTGCAGGGTCTGCGTCACGCGCACCGCGTTAGGCGATAGCAGTTGCGGATCGATGCCATGCTTCTTCGGGCCAAGAATGACGGGCTTGCTGAAGTCGACTGGCTTTCTTACACCCAGGATGCGGCGGATAAACTTTTTAATCATCGAACAGATTCAGAATGGGCCAGCCGTGCGCATGCGCATGCGCGGCGAGCCTGGTGTTGGGATTGGTGGCGACCGGGTGTGTAACGGCCGAAAGCAGGGGAATATCGTTTTGCGAATCGCTGTAAAAATGACTTTGCCCGAAGTCGCCCAGGGTTTTCCCCAAGCTGGCCAGCCATGCGTGCACATTGGTCACTTTCCCTGGGCCGTACGGCGGAATGCCGATCGTCTTGCCGGTGATTTCTCCGTCGGTCGTCAGTTCGGGTTCAGCTGCGATCAAGTGATGTACGCCGAATGCTTCGGCGATCGGCGCCGTGACGAACTGATTGGTGGCGGTAATGATCGCCATCAGGTCGCCGGCATCCCGGTGTTTTTGCACCAGGGCGCGCGCTGCCGGCAAAATCGCCGGATGAATGACTTCTTCCATGAATTGCCGATGCCACGCGTCCAGTTGCTTGCGTGGAAACCGTGCCAGCGTGCCGAACGCAAAGTCGAGATATTCCAGCGGATCGAGCGTGCCGGCCTCGTACTGGGCAAAGAATTCAGCATTGCGCTTTTCAAAGGATGCCGCCTCCACTGCGCCAAGCCGCGCCAGGAATTGACCCCACTCGTAATCGGAATCGAGCGGCAGCAGGGTATAGTCGAGGTCGAACAAGGCCAGATTGATCGTTTGCGTCATGCTTTCCGTTCCGCTTCCAATTGCAGCAAATCCCGCAGCAGCGGCAAGGTGATCGGCCGTTGCGTTTCCAGTGAATACTGATCCAGCGCATCGAGCATTGCCGACAACGACGGCATGTCGCGCCGAAAATGCGTAATCAAATAGGGTAACACGCCCGGCGATAGCGAAAGGCCACGTGCCTGCGCCGCCTGGGTCAGCGCCGCGATTTTTTCATCATCGGTCAGTCCATGCACCTGGTAAATCAGTCCCCAGCCGAGGCGGGTGCGCAAATCCTCGCGCACCTTGATTGCGGCTGGCGGCAGGGCGCCCGCCGCAACCAGTACGCTGCCATTTTCCCGCACCTGATTAAAAAGCGAAAAGGCTGCAATCTGATGGTCGGCGGAAAGCCGGTCGCAGTCGTCCAGCAGATAGGCCGATACATCGGGCGCATACAGGAATGCGTCGGCGGGCGCGTCGGCGGCAATATGGCGTGCGCCGGGCAGTGCTGCCAGCGCATGCAGCAGATGGCTTTTTCCAGCGCCCGCTTCGCCCCACAAATACACGAAGCGCTGGCTCAGCGTGATGGTATCGCGCTCGGCCAGCCGCCGCAGCAATTGCGCCAATTCCTCGTTTTGCCCGATCACGAACGTGGCAAGGGTCTGCGGCTTTTCCGCGCCCAGGTCCAACACCAGCTGCCTCATGCTTGATTCTTCATGGCTGATTGTAAAAACTGCTGTCCAGGTAATGTGCCCGCACATGCCTGACAGCGACCGAAACCACTGCGGAAGCGGGCAGCGCCAGTAGCACGCCGGCGAAACCGAATAACTGGCCGAATGCAAGCAACGCAAAAATCACGACCAGCGGATGCAGGCCGATGCGCTCGCCGACCAGGCGCGGCGTTAAAAAAAAGCCTTCGAGAATCTGGCCGGCACCATAAATGCCGGCAACGGCCATCAAGCCATACAGTCCGTCGAATTGCAAGGCCGCCGCAATCAGTGCAAGGGCCAGCCCCAGTCCGAATCCCAGATAGGGAATGAATACCAGCACACCGGTCAGAATGCCGACCGGAAGCGCCACGTCGAATCCGGCCAGCGCCAGCGCTGCCGAATAATACACCGCCAGTGCCAGCATGACGGATAGCTGGCCGCGCAGATACTGGGCCAGCAGGTGGTTGACTTCATGTCCCAGTTTGATGGTGCGCTCGACCCAGCGACGCGGCACGGTATTCTGGATGCGCATCAGCAGGGCATGCCAGTCGAGCAGCAAATAAAACAGCACGACCGGAATCAGTACAAACATGCCGATCCATCCGAGTACGGCGATGCCGCCGACCTTGACCGAAGACAATACCGCTCTCCACAGCGCATCGCCGCTGGCGGCGATCTGTTGCGACAGCATGGTTTCGATACCGACGATATCCAGCCGCACTTCGATCCCGAACTTGCGCAGCCAGGGGCCGAGCGTCTGGTTGAGCCGGCTGAGAAAATGCGGGACCTGTTCCTGCAGCAGTGGAATTTCCTGCTGCAGCACCGGCACCACGATGACGAATAATGCCAGGATCGCTGCCAGCAGCAACAGCATGACGACGATCACGGCGAGCGAGCGTGGGGTCGTGAACCTGCCGATCCGGCGGGACGCCAGCCAATCGGCTGCGGGATTGAGCGCATAGGCCAGGATGGCTGCGGCGATAAATGGCGTCAATACCGGCCCGAGCAATATCAGCAATGCACCGATTGCGAGCGCGACCGCGAGCCAAAGCCAGGTCTGTTTCTGCTCCGGAGTAAAAGAAAACGGCATGGAAGCGCGGGATGGAAGGTCGATTTGTTAAAATACCGGTTTTATCGGATTATCCGATCCAATCATCTATTTTACCGCCTCTCGCCCCTATCAGACCATGAGCTCCTCTTCCGATGTTTCCCTTTCCTATCGCGATGCCGGTGTCGACATCGACGCAGGCGATGCCCTGGTTGAAGCGATCAAACCGTTTGCCAGGCGCACCATGCGCGAAGGCGTCATGGGCGGCATCGGCGGCTTTGGCGCGCTGTTCGAAGTCAGCAAGAAATTCAAGGAGCCGGTGCTGGTATCCGGTACTGACGGTGTCGGCACCAAGCTCAAGCTCGCGTTCCATCTGAACCGGCACGATACCGTCGGCATCGACCTGGTCGCGATGAGCGTCAACGATATCCTGGTGCAGGGCGCGGAACCGCTGTTCTTCCTTGACTATTTCGCCTGCGGCAAGCTTGACGTACCGACGGCAACCGATGTCATCAAGGGCATTGCCAGGGGCTGCGAGCTAGCCGGCTGCGCGCTGATCGGCGGCGAGACCGCCGAGATGCCGAGCATGTATCCGGATGGCGAATACGACCTGGCCGGCTTCGCGGTGGGCGCGGTTGAAAAATCGAAGCTGATCGACGGCAGCAAGATCGCGCCGGGCGACGTGGTGCTGGGCCTGACGTCTTCCGGCGCGCACTCGAACGGTTATTCGCTGGTGCGCAAGATCATCTCGCTCGCGCAGCCCGACCTCAATGCCGATTTCCACGGACGTCGGCTGGCTGACGTCCTGCTGGAGCCGACCCGTATCTATGTGAAACCGCTGCTGGCGCTGATGACGTCGCTCGACGTCAAGGGCCTGGTCCATATTACCGGCGGCGGACTGGTCGAAAACGTGCCGCGCGTACTGAGCGACAAGTTGACTGCGGTATTGCAGCGCGACGCATGGAGCATGCCGCCGCTCTTTACCTGGTTGCAGCAGCACGGCGGCGTGGCCGATGCAGAAATGCACCGCGTGTTCAATTGCGGCATCGGCATGGTGGTCATCGTCGGCAGGGAAAATGCCGATGCCGCGATCGCACAGTTGTCGGCGGCGGGCGAGACCGTCATGCAAATCGGCCAGATTCGCGAGCGCCGCGACGGCGAAGCGCAGACCATCGTGCTCTAGCGGTCGCTATTATCTTCGGCTCTGTTCGTGTTCGCCATCCGGCCCTGGCCGGATGGCGATGTCATTTGGGATCCATGATTTCCATGCCTCTGGAAAGCCCCGGACGTTAGCTATACATAGAGGTGTATTTTTAAATTGCCGCATGTTCATTGCGAATATTGGTATATATTGGCATATACTCCCCATAGCATAATGTGATATTCAAGCAAGGCGGCTGTCTGTTTTGAGGTTGGGTGTTCCCACGCAGGCGGGAACCCAATGCCGTTCCTCCGGTAATCGATCGCCTTGTCGCGGCAGGCCACTCGTCAAAAGCCACCGGTCCCGGCTTGCCGCGGCATCACGGCGTCCGGATATGCTCGACCAGAGCCTGGGTGCGCTCGTCCGGCGGCGCGGTCAGCAAGCTGACGATCACGGTTGCGAGGAAGGCGGCCGGCACGCCGAAGACGCCGGCTGAGACCGGTGCAATCTGGAACCACTGATTGAAGGGCGAACCACCCAGCGCAGGCAGCGTGTGCAGCATGTAATATACGAACACGGAAAAACCGGCAACCATGCCGGCAATCGCGCCTTGCTGATTGGCGCGCTTCCAGAATACGCCCAGTACCAGCGCGGGGAACAGCGTCGACGCGGCCAGCGAAAACGCGACGCCAACCAGCGACAGGATATCTCCCGGCTTCAGTGACGCGGCATAGGCCGCGACCAGCGCCACCACCAGCAACAGTAATTTTGAAATCGTCACGCGCTTCTGGGTCGATGCTGCCGGGTCTACCGTTTTGTAATAAATATCGTGCGAGAGCGCATTTGAAATGGTCAGCAACAGCCCATCGGCGGTCGACAGCGCCGCCGCCAGGCCGCCGGCGGCGACCAGCCCGGAAATGACATACGGCAGGCCGGCAATCTCTGGCGTAGCCAGCACGACCATGTCGCCGTCGAGCATGATCTCGGCCAGTTGCACGATGCCATCCCCATTGATGTCGAGAATGCTGACCAGCGGATTGACCTTGTCGATATTCGCCCAGTACGACACCCACGCCGGCAGTTTGGCAAAGCTGGTGCCGACCAGCGAGGTATAGATATCGTATTTCACCAGCACCGCCAGCGCCGGTATGGTGATATACAGCAGCATGATGAAAAACAGGGTCCAGAATACCGATATCCGCGTTTCCTGCACCGATGGCGTGGTGTAGTAGCGCACCAGAATATGCGGCAGCGCCGCGGTGCCCAGCATCAGGCAGAAGACGAGTGCCAGGAAATTGTTGCGCTTCACATTCGACGCCGCGTCATCCTTGCCCGGAAAAGGCGTCGTGTGGGCGACTACCGGTTCCGAGCGCCCCAGGTTATACGCCTTGGCCTCCAGCCATTTCAGCCGGGCTGCATCCGGATCCTGCGGATAGGTAGCCAGCTCCCGGCTGGCCGCCTTGATGTCGAGCAGCGATGCATTGCCCAGCTTGAGCTGTTCGACCCGGTGCTGTGCTTCGATGCGGCCTTCATCCCAGGATTTCGGCAAGCCTTTCAGCTTCGCGTCAAATACGTCCGCGCGCTGCTTGAAGACGGCGCGTACTTCCTGCTCGCGCGGGTCGCTCGCGAGCGCCTTTTCACGCACGCTCAGCTTGGACAGGGCGGAGCCGTAGGCAATTTGCGGAATCGGCACGCCGGTATGCTTGACCGACAGCCATGTCACCGGAATCATGTAGGCGATCAGCAGGATGATGTACTGCGCTACCTGGGTCCAGGTGATCGCACGCATGCCGCCCAGGAATGAACATACCAGGATGCTTGCCAGTCCGAGAAAGATGCCGACCGAGAAATCGACGCCGGTAAAGCGCGAGGTAATCAGGCCGACGCCGTATATCTGCGCCACGACATACGTGAACGACACGATGATTGTCGCCATCACCGCCAGAATCCGCACCACGCTGCCGCCGTAGCGGCCCCGGTAGCGCGCCGCAAGAAAATCCGGAATCGTATACTGTCCGAACTTGCGCAGAAAGGGGGCGATCAGCAATGCCACCAGGCAATAACCGCCGGTCCATCCGATGATATAGGCGAGGCCGTCGAAGCCCAGCAGGTACAGGCCGCCGGCCAGGCTCAGGAAACTCGCCGCCGACATCCAGTCCGCAGCGGTCGCCATGCCGTTGAAAATGGCCGGCACCCGGCGGCCTGCGACATAGTATTCGGACACGTCGGAAGTGCGGCTCAGCACGCCGATGCCGGCATACAGCACGATGGTGGCGAACATGAACAGATAGCCGAGCCAGGCGCGCGGCAAGCCCTCTTTTTCCAGAATGACGAGCGCGATCAGGAACAGGATGAATCCGAAGGTGTACCAACCGTAGTAACTGGCCAGGCGCTGGCGGAATGTCTTAGCAGCCATGGCTGATATCGTCTTTCAGGATCCGGTCGAGACGGCGCATGCACCATGCATGGCAGGCGACGATCAGCAAATACATCAGTACCATTCCCTGGGCCGCCATATAGAATGAAAACGGCCAGCCGAACAGGGTGAAGCGCGCCAGTTCGCGGGCAAAGAACAGGATGCCGAACGTCAGCAGGAACCATGCGAACAATAGCAGCAGGGTGAGGCGTTTCACGCGCTGCCAATAGACGGCACGGGCTTGCTGGGCAATGGTCGGGGAATCTGCTGGCATATCAACCGATATCTTCAATGAATGCAGCGCGCCGCTGCATGCGCAGGGTCATGCGGAACAGGCTGCCGGGTAATTTCGGGTCGTGGCTGCGCGGATTGTTGAAGACATCGATGTTGGCATCGTGCTGTTGCGCAATTTCACGCACGATGGCCAGTCCCAGGCCGCTGCCTTCGACATTGCTGCCCAGGATGCGATAAAACCGCTCGAATATGTGCGAGCGCTCGGCAGGCGCGATGCCAGGACCGGTGTCTTCGACTTCCAGAATTGCCAGCCCTTCTTCGTCGTTGGTGCGTACCCGCACCGTAACGCTGCCGCCGGCAGGCGTGTAGCGCAGCGCGTTATCGACCAGGTTGGACAGCATTTCGCGCAGCATGGTGGAATTGCCCGCCACCATGATTGGATAACCCGGTTGCTCGAAGCCCATGTCGATCCGGCGGGTGAGCGAAACCTGCACCCAGTCCTGCACGACATTGCGCGCCAGTTCCGATAATTCGACCGGCACCAGTGGCTTGACCAGCGGCGTTTGGTTTTCGGCGCGCGCCAGGGCCAGTAGCTGGTTGACCAGGCGGGTGGCGGCTTCCGAACTCGTGGATAATTGTTCCAGCGAGCGATGAATCTCATCCCAGCTGGTCTGACGCAGCGCCAGTTCGGATTGCATCCGCATGCCGGCCAGTGGTGTCTTCATCTGGTGCGCCGCATCCGCGATGAAGCGCTTCTGCATCTGGATGGTTTGCGACAGGCGTTCCAGCATGTCGTTCAGCGACCGCACCAGCGGCGAGATTTCCTCGGGCACCTGCCCTGAATCGATCGGGCTCAGATCATCTGGCCGGCGCGCGCGAATCCGTTGCTGCAGCTCCGCCAGCGGCGACAGGCCGCGCGATAGCGCAAACCAGACCAGCGCCAGCGCGATCGGCAGGATGATGAATTCGGGCAGGATTACGCCTTTGATAATCTGATTGGCAAGTTGCGTGCGCTTGTCCAGCGTTTCGGCCACCTGCACCAGCGCAAGGCGCGGCTCCTTGCCCGGCTCCGATGTCGGCTGGACCCGGCGCAGATCGACGTAGGTATAGGCGATCCGTACTTCCGCATTGTGCATCATGTCATAGCGGAATTGCACAGACCATGGCAGCGGTCGGTCATCGTCGGCGGGAGCGGGTATGTCGCGATCGCCGTCGATATGCTCGTTTTGCGGGCCGAGCACCTGATAATAGATATTATCGACATCGTCGGCACGCAGGATATCGCGGGCCGAGCTTGGCAGTCTGGTTACCACCTTGCCGTTCAATTCCTTCACCTGCTGCGCCAGCACGACTACCCGGTCATCGAGCGCGCGATCGAACGGCTCATTTGCAATCGACTTGGCGACCAGGTAGGTGATGGCAATGCTCAACGGCCAGAGCAGCAGCAGCGGCACCAGCATCCAGTCGAGAATTTCACCGAACAGCGAGCGCTGGATCCGCTCTTCAGGCTGCGTGGCGACCGCGTCGGCGGCGAGCGGAGAATCCGGAACGGCAGTGTCATGCGCCGCCGTCTCTACATGCCGTGCATCCTGCATGGCTTGCGTCAACCGGGCGCCGTGGCGCTTGCCGCAGGCACATCCGGAAATTTCTCCAGACAGTAGCCGAGACCGCGCACAGTCGCGATCCGCACGCCGCCGAACTCGATTTTCTTGCGCAGGCGATGCACATATACTTCGATCGCGTTGTTGCTGACTTCCTCGCCCCATTCGCACAGATGATCGACCAGTTGCTCTTTCGATACCAGGCGGCCGGTGCGCTGCAACAGCACTTCGAGCAGACCCAGCTCGCGCGCCGACAGATCGAGCATCTGGTCGTTAAGATAGGCAATCCGGCCGACCTGATCGTAGGATAACGGGCCGTGCCTGATGACAGTAGGCCCGCCGCCGGCGCCGCGCCGCGTCAGCGCGCGCACGCGGGCTTCCAGCTCCGACAGTGCAAACGGTTTGGCCATGAAATCGTCGGCGCCGAGATCCAGCCCCTTGACGCGCTGTTCGACCGAATCACCGGCCGTCAGGATCAGGACCGGCAAGCGGGAATTGCGGGCGCGCAGCCGCCGCAGCACTTCCAGCCCCGCTATCTTGGGCAAGCCCAGATCCAGGATCAGCAGATCGAAATCCTGGGTTGACAGTGCGGAATCGGCTTCCTGTCCGTTTTTGACGCAATCGATGGCATAGCCCGATTGGCGCAGCGAGCGCGTCAATCCGTCGGCAAGCACATTATCGTCTTCGGCAAGCAGGATACGCATTTCGGCAGAAAGCAGTCAGAGTGAGGAAAAGGGCGAACCGCAGGACTTATCCTGAAACAGCTTCCAGTCTATTGTGTTTCACTAATGCCAGCAAGGCGGACGCAATATCGTTACCATGCTGACATTCGCGAGCCAAATAAAGACTTGCGCAAAGCACTGTTTTTTTATACAGTATAACTTTCGCGGTAAAACCTGCTGCAGCCTCAAATATCCTTACTGAAAGAATATTATGGACGATAAAAAATCCACTTTGAACCTGGACAAGAGCAAGGCGCTGGCCGCGGCGCTGGCGCAGATTGAAAAGCAATTCGGCAAAGGCTCGGTGATGCGCATGGAAGATGGCGCAGTGGTGGAGGAAGTGCAAGTCGTTTCCACCGGTTCGCTGGGCCTGGATATCGCGCTGGGCGTTGGCGGCCTGCCACGCGGTCGCGTGGTCGAGATCTATGGACCGGAATCGTCCGGCAAGACAACGCTGACCCTGCAGACTATTGCAGAAATGCAAAAACTGGGCGGCACCTGCGCCTTCATCGACGCCGAGCATGCGCTTGATGTGGTGTATGCGCAAAAGCTTGGCATCAATCTGTCCGACCTGCTGATTTCCCAGCCGGATACCGGCGAGCAGGCGCTGGAGATCACCGATGCGCTGGTGCGTTCGGGCGGTGTCGACCTGGTCGTGATCGATTCGGTCGCTGCGCTGACCCCGCGTGCGGAAATTGAAGGCGATATGGGCGACTCGTTGCCCGGCCTGCAGGCGCGCCTGATGTCGCAGGCGCTGCGCAAGCTGACCGGATCGATCAGCCGCACCAACACGCTGGTTATTTTCATCAATCAGATCCGCATGAAGATCGGCGTCATGTTCGGCAATCCGGAAACCACGACCGGCGGCAACGCATTGAAATTCTACGCCTCGGTGCGCCTCGATATTCGCCGCACCGGCTCGATCAAGTCCGGTGACGAGGTCATCGGCAATGAAACCAAGGTCAAGGTAGTCAAGAACAAGATCGCGCCGCCGTTCAAGGAAGCGCATTTCGATATCCTGTACGGGGAAGGTACCTCGCGTGAGGGTGAAATCCTCGATCTCGGGTCGGACGCGAAGATCGTTGAAAAATCCGGTGCATGGTATAGCTACAACGGCGAACGGATTGGCCAGGGCAAGGATAATGCGCGCAACTATCTGAAAGAACGCCCCGAACTGGCGCGCGAAATCGAAAACAAGGTGCGCATTTCGCTCGGCGTGCCGGAGCTGGCGCCTGCCGTAAAAACCGAGCCGGTCGTAAAGAAGCCGGGTACTAAAGAAAAAGAAGTCGAATAAGAAAGTCGAACAAGCGTTCGGACAAGTTCTTCCGAGCCTTGTCGTCCCGCTCGTCCCCATGTGGAAAATCCGCGCTCTCAGGCGATCATGGCAAAGCCGCAATTAAGCCTGAAAGCGCGGGCCCTCAGATATCTGGCGATCCGCGAACACAGCCGCCTTGAACTGGGCCGCAAGCTGGCCCGCTACGCGCAGGAAGGCGAAGATGTCGAGGCGCTGCTCGATACGCTGGAAGCCGCTAAATTCCTGTCCCAATCCCGTTTTTCCGAATCCCTCGTCAATCGGCGCGCCAAGCGCTTTGGCAATAGCCGCATCCTCCTTGAATTGCAGAGTCACGGTATTGACGGTGAAGCGCTAAGCGGTATCAAGACCAGCCTGGCGGAAGATGAAATCGCGCGCGCATGCGCAGTCTGGCGCAAGAAATTTTCCCATGCGCCCATTGATGCGGCAGATCGTGCCAGGCAAATGCGATTCCTGCAGCAGCGTGGCTTTTCCCATCGGGCGATACAGGCCGCACTGCGCGCTGCCGTCGATCCGGCAGGTGATTAGCCGGGCCCGCATATCCTTCGTTTCCCTGCCGTTGCTCCTGTTCCTGTTACCCCGGAAACACGCAGTCTGGTGAAGAGGGGGGGACTTGTGCTACACTTTTACGGTTTTTTTGCAGCGCCGCAGGAGCGGCTGTTACCGCAGAAACTGCGACAACGACACGCAAATCCGGCAGTTTTTCGCCGCTCTATCGGCATTGGTACGTATGCCCCTGTCACAATCGATTTCCCGCCGTGTGCTGAAGCACACTCGCACCATTCAGGTCGATGCATTCGCTCGCGATGACGGCCTGTGGGATATCGACGCCCATATCACCGACGTCAAGACCCGCGATGCAAAATTTGCATGGGGCGTGCGCTCGGCCGGTGAATTTATTCACGATTTATGGCTGCGCGTGACAATCGACCTGCAGTTGAATATTGTCGATGCGCAGGCGGTATCAGACGCCGTGCCCTATCCCGATCATTGCGATACGATCGGCCCCGCCTACAGCAAGCTGATTGGTCTGAATCTGGTGCAGGGATTTCGCCAGGGCTTGCAGGAGCGGCTGGCCGGCACCGCCGGTTGCACGCACCTGAGCGAGTTGGCGCTGATTCTGCCGACAGCGGCAATCCAGGCGTTTGCCGGTGACGTGATCGATACCCGCGATGGCGCCAGTGGCGACGAACAAACCGAGAAACCGTTTCAGCTTGACCGTTGCCATGCACTGCGCAGCGACGGCGAAGCGGTGGCCAGGTATTACCCGCGCTGGGCGATTCGGCCGGCGGCGAAGCAGGAATCCGGTTAATCCAGTCAATTCAATTCATCCACCAAGTTTTTTCCATTAGCGTCTGAAGGGAAGCTCGCATGAAAATCCATGAGTATCAGGGCAAAGAAATCCTCCGCAAGTTCGGGGTGACGGTACCGCGCGGCATCCCGTGCATGTCCGTTGAGGAGGCCGTCAAGGCGGCCGAGACGCTGGGCGGCCCGGTCTGGGTCGTCAAGGCGCAAATCCATGCGGGCGGCCGCGGCAAGGGCGGCGGCGTCAAGGTGGCGAAATCCCTCGAACAGGTGCGGGAATATGCCAATGCCATCATGGGCATGCAGCTGGTCACGCATCAAACCGGCCCGGAAGGCCAGAAGGTACGCCGCCTGCTGATTGAAGAAGGCGCCGACATCAAGAAGGAACTGTATGTCAGCATGGTGACCGACCGCGTTTCCCAGCGAGTGGTACTGATGGCCTCTTCCGAAGGCGGCATGGATATCGAGGAAGTCGCAGCCAGCCATCCGGAGCTGATTCACAGCATCGCGATCGACCCGGTGGCCGGTCTGACCGACGCCGAAGCCGATGCGATTGCCGCCAAAATCGGCGTCCCGGCCGGCTCCATCGCCGACGCCCGCAAGCAACTGCAAGGCTTGTACAAGGCGTACTGGGAAACCGACGCATCGCTGGCGGAAATCAACCCGCTGATCCTGACCGGCGACGGCCGCGTGATCGCGCTGGATGCCAAATTCAATTTCGACGCCAACGCCTTGTATCGTCATCCGGAAATCGTTGCCTACCGTGACCTGGATGAAGAAGATCCGGCAGAAATCGAAGCCTCCAAATTCGATCTCGCCTACATTTCCCTCGACGGTAATATCGGCTGCCTGGTAAACGGTGCGGGACTGGCCATGGCGACCATGGATACCATCAAGCTGTTCGGCGGCGAACCGGCCAACTTCCTCGACGTCGGCGGCGGCGCCACGACCGAGAAAGTGACCGAAGCATTCAAGCTGATGCTGAAGAATCCGGGCCTGAAAGCGATCCTGGTCAACATTTTCGGCGGCATCATGCGCTGCGACGTCATCGCCGAAGGCGTGGTCGCCGCATCCAAGGCAGTGTCGCTCTCCGTGCCGCTGGTGGTGCGCATGAAAGGCACCAACGAAGACATCGGCAAGAAAATCCTGGCCGACTCCGGTCTTCCGATCATCTCGGCCGACACGATGGAAGAAGCCGCGCAGAAGGTGGTTGCCGCAGCTAACGGGAAATAATCCATAACCTGCACTCATAATTTTGTCGTTCCCGCGAAGGCGGGAACCCAGAGTCGTTTAGCGCATGGACAAACTGTATTACGTATACCTGCTGGCCAGTCAGCGCAATGGCACGTTATATCTCGGCGTGACTTCTGACTTGGTGAAACGGGTTTGGGAACACAAAAACAAGTTTGTCGAGGGATTTAGCAAGCAGTACGAAGTGCAGGCGTTGGTATGGTTTGAGCAACATGCAGATGTGGCTGAAGCAATTACCCGCGAAAGGCAAATCAAGAAATGGAATCGCGCGTGGAAAGTCAATTTGATTGAAGCCGCCAATCCGTACTGGAACGATTTATATTTGGAATTCACGGCGTAACGACACTGGGTTCCCGCCTTTGCGGGAACGACAGCCGACAGACAAGCGGAAAAAGGAAGATTACATGAGCATCCTGATCAACAAAGACACTAAAGTCATCACGCAAGGCATTACTGGCAAGACCGGGCAATTCCACACCCGCATGTGCCGCGACTATGCCAACGGCAAGAACTGTTTCGTCGCCGGCGTCAATCCGAAAAAGGCAGGCGAGGATTTCGAGGGCATCCCGATCTACGCGAATGTCGCAGACGCGAAAAAAGCCACCGGCGCCACCGTCTCCGTCATTTACGTGCCGCCCGCCGGCGCCGCCGCCGCGATCTGGGAAGCGGTCGAAGCCGACCTCGATCTGGCCATCTGCATCACCGAAGGCATCCCGGTGCGCGACATGCTGGCGCTGAAGGACCGCATGGCCAAATCCGGCAGCAAGACCCTGCTGCTCGGGCCGAACTGCCCCGG